>CAZPJE010000001.1:0-1969 GCA_964586725.1 uncultured Steroidobacteraceae bacterium
TGTCAGCGGCATCTCAATAATCCCCACCTGTGGCATCTGAAATTTCCCCACCCATCCCTTCGCAACAGGAGCGAGAGATGGAAGTGCAAGCAGTGCAAGAGCAGGTGATCGGCGCCGCGGCAGCGGCGCCGCAGGTGGGTCCTCGGAGCGGTACCGCGTCCGGCAGTCATCGGGGCACGGAGATCGAGGTGGTCGGTCAGCAGCAGTGGGAGGCGATCCGGCAGCGGCGCGCTGGCGGTCAGAGCGTCTCGGCGATCGCGCGTGAATTGGGTCTGGATCGCAAGACGGTGCGTGGCTGCCTGAAGCGCGAGCAGTGGGCGCCGTACCAGCGAACCGCCGTGCGGCCGTCGCTGCTGGATGCGCACCGGCAGTGGTTGAGCGAGCGCGCACCGCAGGTCGCTTACTCGGCGCGGATCCTTTACCAGGAGCTGACCAAGCAGCGCGGGTTCACGGGCTGCTACGAGGTGGTGAAGGTGGCGGTGCGTCCGCTGCGGGCAGCCGCGACGGTGGCGTCGGTGACGCAGATGCGCTTCGAGACGGCGCCGGGCGAGCAGGCCCAGGTCGATTGGGGCCAGATCAGCGTCACGCTCGGCGGGGTGCGCACCAAGGTGCACGTGTTCGTGATGACGCTGGGCTACAGCCGGCGCGGCTACGCCGAGGGGTATCTGAACGAGCGCATGGAGAACCTGCTGTCGGCCCACGAGCGCGCGTTCGAGCACTTCGGTGGCAGCTGCCACACGGTGCTGTACGACCGGATGCGCACCGTGGTGGCCGGCCTCGTCGAGGACGGCAGCCGCGCGCGACTGAACGAGCGGTTCGCGGCCTTCGCCGATCACTGGGGGTTCGCGGTCCGGCTGTGCCGTCCGTACCGTGCCAAGACCAAGGGCAAGGTCGAATCCGGCGTGAAGTACGTCAAGGGCAACTTCATTACCGGCCGCAGCTTCACCGACCTGGAGGTGCTGCGCCAGGTGCTGATGACCCGCCCGGTGCTGCACGCCGACGAGACGCCGGTCGCGATGCTCGCGCCCGGCAAGGGCAAGACCCACAAGGCGTACATCTGGAGCTACGGCACGACCGAGTTCGATCCGATCAAGGCGGTGCTGTACGACTTCGCCGAAGGCCGCTCGGGCAAGCATGCGCGCCGGGTTCTGAAGGGCTGGACGGGCACACTGGTCTGCGACGACTACGCCGGCTACAAGGCGCTGTTCCAGAACACGGTGACCGAGGCGGGCTGCATGGCGCACGCACGGCGCAAGTTCCACGATCTGTGGGCGAATCACCAGAGCACGCTCGCAAAGGAAGCGCTCGATCTGTTCGGAGCGCTGTACGACGTGGAGCGAATCGCGCGCGAGCTGGACGCCGACCAACGCCATCGACTGCGGCAACTGAGATCGAAGCCGATCACCGACACGATGCATGAGTGGCTGACGCTGCACCGACGACGAGCGACCGACGGCACGGCCATTGCAAAGGCGATCGACTACAGCCTGGGACGCTGGTTAGCACTCCCGCGCTTCCTCGACGACGGGGCGCTGCCCATCGACAGTAACTGGATCGAGAACCGCATCAGGCCGATTGCCCTCGGGCGCTCGAACTGGCTGTTTGCCGGATCGCTGCGGGGCGGGCAGCGCGCCGCGGCTGCGATGAGCCTGATCCAGTCAGCGAAGCTCAACGGCCTCGATCCGTACCGATACCTGCGCGACGTGCTCGAACGGTTGCCGACGCATCCGAACAGCCGGATCGAAGAACTGCTGCCGCATCGCTGGACGTCGGCTACCGCAGAACACTGATCACGTCCGCAGCATTGCGGCAAGGTGTGATTGCTGCGCGCTTAGTGCGCCAGGAGACTGGCAGAGAGTAGTCGATGAAAGTTCGATACAGGAAAGGAATAGCGAACCACCCTGACCCCGAGTCATGCGGTGGCGTCCGCGAGGGCGTCATCGAAGCGTTGACAGGGGAGAGCGCAGGC
>CAZPJE010000002.1:0-18017 GCA_964586725.1 uncultured Steroidobacteraceae bacterium
CAGCGTGGCGTTGCGCACCTGGCCGTCGTCGGCGGCACCGATCGACTCGATGACGTCCGTGACCTCGGGCTGCTTGCTGATGATCGCGGTCGCCAGCGCCGAAATGCGCGCCGTCTCCTCGAGCCGCACGCCGGGCGGCAGATCGATGTTCAGCTGCGAGTTGGCGAAATCCTGCGGCGGCACGACCGACTTCGGGATCGCGACCATCATGCCGACGGAAACCAGGAAGAACAGCACGCCGAACAGCACGGTGCGGCCGCGGTGCGCGATGCTCCACCGCAAGGCGTCGAGGTAGCACGCCATGATGGGGCCGTCGGCGCTGCGCATCTCCTCGTGCGGCTTCAGGGTATAGGCCGCGATGACCGGCGTGATCAGGCGCGCAACCAGCAGCGAGAAGAACACCGACGCGGCGACCGTCAGGCCGAACTGCTTGAAGTACTGGCCGACGATGCCGCTCATGAAGCTGACGGGGATGAACACGGCGATGATGGTCGCGGAGGTTGCGACCACGGCGAGTCCGATCTCGTCGGCGGCATCGAGCGCAGCCTGGTAGCCGCTCTTGCCCATGCGCATGTGGCGCACGATGTTCTCGATCTCGACGATGGCGTCGTCGACCAGCACGCCCGCGACCAGCGACAGCGCCAGTAAACTGATGCCGTTCAGCGTGAAGCCCATCCACTGCATGAACAGGAAGGTCGGGATCGCCGACAGCGGAATCGCCAGCGCCGCGATCGCCGTGGAGCGCCAGTCGCGCAGGAAGAACCAGACGACGATCACCGCGAGGATCGCGCCCTCGATCATCGCGAACATCGCCGACTTGTAGGAACGCTTGGTGTTCTCGACCGTCGTGAACACCTGCCGGATCGTGATGTCCTTGCGCTCCGCGAGGAGCTTGCCGATCTCCGCCTCGACGAGGCGGTGCACCGTGACGTCCGACGCGCCGACGCCCTTGACGATGCCGAATGTCGTCGCCGGCCGGCCGTTGAACCGGCTCAGCGAACGCACTTCGGCAACGCCATCGGTGACCTCGGCGATGTCGGAGAGCCGCACGACGCGATCGCCCGACAAGCGGATCCGCATCGCGCCGAGCTCGGCCGTGCTGCGCGCGCCGCCGAGCACGCGGATCGCCTGCTCGCCGCCGGCGATCTGCGCGCGGCCGCCGGGCGAGTCGAGATTCGTCTGGCGGATCTGCTGGTTGACCTCGAACGCGGTGATGCCTAGCGCCTGCAGGCGCGCCGGATCGAGCTCGACGCGGATCTCGCGATCGACGCCGCCGCCACGGTCGACCTGCGCGACGCCCTGCAGCGCCAGCATCCGCTTCGTGATCGTGTTGTCGACGAACCACGACAGCTGCTCCGATGTCATGGCCGCGCTGGCGACCGCGTAGTAGGAAATCGCGCCGCCCGAAAAATTGATGCGCTGGACCAGCGGCTCCTCGACGCCATCTGGCAGTTCGCTGCGCACTTTCGAGACCGCATCGCGCACGTCGTTGACGGCACGGTCGATCGGCGTGCCGATCTGGAACTCGACGCTCGTCAGGGATTGCCCCTCGATAGCGCGCGAGCTCAGGCGCCGCACGTTGCCAACGCCGGCGACCGCGCCTTCGATCTTCTGCGTGACCTGTGTTTCGATCTCGCTCGGCGCCGCGCCCGGTTGCGACACGACGACCGACACCAGCGGGAACGAAATGTCCGGATCCTGGTTGATGGGCAGGCGGTAGAACGACACCAGCCCCATGAAGGTCAGCACGACGAACAGCACCACCGGTCCCAGCGGATTGCGGATCGCCCATGCGGACATGTTCTTCATGATTTCGCACCGGCCTTGATCGGCCGCACCTGCTCACCCTCGCGCAGGAACGCGCCAGCGGTCGTCACGACCCGCTCCTCGCCCGTGAGGCCGGAGCCGACCACGACGCCATCGTTGCGCGTGCCGGCCACGCGCACATCGCGGCGTTCGACCTTGTCGCCGGCACCGACGACCAGCACGTAGTTGCCGCGCTCGTCCGCGAGCAGCGCCGTCTGCGGCAGCACCGGGCGCTGATCGCGGCTGACGAACACCTCGGCGCGCGCGAACGCGCCGGGCCGCAACATCGGATCGGACGGCAGGTCGATGCGCACGGAGCCGAGTCGCGTCTGCGGATCGATGACGGCGCCGATCAAGCGTACCTTGCCCTCGAAGGCTTTCTCGACACCGGTGATACGCACCGCCGCCGCCTGGCCCGGCGCGAGGGCCGGCAGATCCTGCTCGGCGACGACGCCGCGCATTTCGATGGCACCGCCGCGACCCAGCCTGAACAACGCGCCGGATCCTGGCGTGGCGAGCTGGCCCACCTCCGCATCGCGGGTCAGGATGATGCCGTCGGAGGGCGCGCGGATCTCGGTGCGCGCGAGTCGCGCGCGCGACTCGGCGAGCTGCGCCGCCGCGACCCGCACCTTCGCTTCGGCAGACACGGCAGCCGAGCGGCGCCGTTCGATTTCCTGGGCTGACAGCGCGCCGGAGGCCGCGACGTCATCGGCGCGACGCGCCTCCGCGGCCGCCAGATCCGCCGCCGCGCGCGCTTCCTCGAGCGCCGCTTCGATGCTGCGCAGCTGCGGCTGCGCGACCGAGTTGTCGAGCCGCGCCAGCAACTGGCCGCGCTGGACGCGATCGCCCGCCTCGACCAGAACCGCTGCAATGCGCGCTCCCTCGCCTTCGACGCCGATGGCTGTCTCGTCCCGGGCGTTGATCGTGCCCGTGAACGCGATGGCGCTGGTCACATCGCTGCGCCCCGGTACAAGCACGGTCACGAGCGGCATCTCGACCGCAGGCTGTGCGGCCTTGCCGCTGCAGGCGGTAAGCGAAATGGCGGCCACAAGAAGAATGGCAAGCACCGCGACGATTCGGCCGCCGCGCATCCTGTCGGTTGGATTCATGGTTTTCACTAGACGCGCGACCCGGGGCGCGGGTTTGAACGCGTCCCTCCCGAGACGAAAGTCTGTCGGACCTCACCATCGAGGATTCGTTCAGCATAATCGCCGCGCGTGTAATCGCGAATCGTGCGACGCCAGAAGTCGACCGCGCCATGGTTGCGCTGCAATTCGACGATCTCCCAGCGACCCGCGAACCGGTCGAGCAGCAGGCGCACCGCGTGCTCGCCGACGCCCAGCCGGCGATGACGGCGCGCGACGAAGAATTCCGCCATCCGGTAGTCGACCTGCGAGCGGCCCGGGCGCGACGCGCCGCGCGCGATGATCGCGAAACCCACCGGCGTGCCGGATTGCAGGATCAGCATCGGCTGCGCGGCAGGATCGCCGAACCAGCGCGCGAGCTGATCCGGCTCGGTGTGGCCCACTTCATCGAGCGATGGAAACACGCCGGTCGCATCGGGCGCCAGATCGTCGAGGTAGTCGCGATAGGCGGCTTCGATCCAGCGCCGGTCGCCAGGCGTGCTCCGAGCATCGCGAATACTGATCGTCATGCGCTCCCTAGCGTGGTGCCCACAGATCCGGCGCAGGAAAAAAACAAACCCGGGCAGGTGGCGTTACCACACTGCCCGGGCCTGTCGGGAGCCGTAGTGAACGGCTCGTCAGTAACCGGTCGTCGAAACGATCGTATTACTGAGCCGGCGTGGCGGCTTCGGTCGCAGCGGCAGCGGCGTCGCCCACGGCGGCGGCGGCGTCGCCAGCGGCAGCGGCGGCATCCGTCGCAGCTTCGCCAGCGGCGGCAGCGGCATCACCCGCGGCGGCAGCGGCGTCGCCAGCGGCGGCGGCGGCATCGGCAGCAGCGTCAACGGCCGGAGCAGCGGCTTCGGCAGCGGCGTCAGCGGCAGCTTCCGGCGCAGCGGCTTCCTGCTTGGCGCAGGCGGTCAGCGCGAGGGCCGCAATCACGGCGGCAAGAGCAAGCTTCGTCTTCATTTCTGTATTCCCCAAGAGAGAGCAAGTGAGTGGAATCAAACAACCTAGCTAGTTTGTCTGGCGACGTGAATCGCGCACGAATTGTAGAGATCTTCAGGGCGTTTGTGAACGACTTCACACCAGCTCGTCGGCCATTCGCGACAGGTCTAGAATCCCGACCACCCTGTTGCGGAGCCGTCCGTGTCCGACCCCCTCGCCGCGCTGTTCGCCGCCCATCTCCAGGCCCTGACCCGGCGCACGGGGGTGGCGTTGGCCGCCGCCGGCTTCGACACGCTGATCCTGCACGCCGGCCGGGCACCAGGCGTCTTTCTCGACGACCAGCACTACCCATACCGCGCCCAGGCGCCGTTTCGGGCCTGGGTGCCGCTGTCCGGAGCGCCGGACAGCGTGGTCTGCATCACCCGCGGCCAGCGACCGCGGCTGGTCCTGTGCGCCCCGGATGACTACTGGCATAAGGCGCCGGAGCTGCCCGACGCCTACTGGACCCCCCACTTCGACATCGTCACCGCCGCGACGCCCCAGGCCGTCCGGGCGGCACTGCCGGCCAACCTCGGGCGCACGGCCTTCATCGGGGCGCCGTTTCCGGAACTCGTCGGCTGGGGCTTCGATGCCGTCAACCCGGAGCACCTGATCCACCGGCTCGATTTCGACCGGGCCGCGAAGACGCCGTACGAACTCGAGTGCCTGCGCGAGGCCAACCGCATCGGCGCCCGCGGTCATCGGGCCGCCCAGGCCGCGTTCCAGCGCGGCGCGTCGGAGTTCGAGATCGAGCTAGCGTTCCTCGCCGCCTGCGGCCTGCGCGAGCAGGAACTGCCCTACAACCCGATCATCGCCCTGAACGAGGGCGGCGCGGTGCTGCATTACCAGGTGCTCGAGCGGCGTCCGCCAGCCGAAGTGCGCTCCCTGCTGATCGACGCCGGCGCCGACTGCGCCGGCTACGCGAGCGATATCACCCGCACGTGGAGCCGCGACACGGGCGATTTCGCCGCGCTGATCACCGCGATGGACCAGCTGCAGCTGCGGCTCTGCGCCGCGGTCCGCCCCGGCGTCGACTGGCGCGACATCCACCTGCTCGCATTCCGCGAGATCGCCGGCCTGCTCTGCGCCGCGGACATCCTCCGCGGCAGCGTCGAGGCCGTCGTCGCGAGCGGCGCCGTAGCGGCCTTTTTCCCGCACGGGATCGGCCACCTGCTCGGGCTGCAGGTGCATGACGTCGGCGGGCTGCAGGCCACCCCGCAGGGCGGCACGCTGCCGCGGCCGGAAGGCCACCCTTACCTGCGCCTGACACGCAAGCTCGAGCCCGGCTTCGTCGTGACGATGGAACCCGGGGTCTATTTCATCGATTCGCTGCTGGCACGCCTGCGCGGCACACCCGCGGAGTCGCAGGTGCAGTGGAACCGCGTGGCGCAGCTGCGCCCCTATGGCGGGATCCGGATCGAAGACAACCTGGCCGTCACGGCGGACGCCCACGAAAACCTGACGCGACCGGCGTTCGACGCGGCGGCCTGAACCGCGCGCGCCGAACGCAGGCCGACGCCCTGGCGACTTACTTCTTAAGCAGGTCGCGGATTTCAGTCAGCAGTACTTCCTGCGCCGGCGGCGGCGGCGGCGGTGCGGCCGGATCCGGCTTCTTGAGCTTGTTCAGGCCCTTGATGGCCATGAACAGCACCAGCGCGATGATCAGGAAGTCGAAGGTCGTCTGCAGGAAGGCGCCCCACTTCAGGATCACCTCGGTCTTGCCATCCGGGCCGAGGCCCAGGCTGGTACCGAGGTCAGAGAAGTTCACGCCGCCGATCGCCATGCCCAGCGGCGGCATGACGACATCGCCGACCAGCGAGGAGACGATCTTGCCGAAGGCGCCACCGATGATGACGCCGACCGCGAGGTCGACGACATTGCCCTTCATCGCGAACTCTTTGAACTCAGCTGCAATTCCCATGAAGCACTCCCTTTGGTGTTGTTATGCAACCGTGCCTGCGACCGCCGGCGAACGCTGCCGAGCCTAGTGCAGCTCGGGGTTTCCCGCAAAGGCGCTGCAAAACAAAATGCCGGCCCCCTCGCGAGGACCGGCATTCAGATCGGGCTGGCTGAATGGCGCCTGAACGCCGCGCATGCGCGCGGCGCAAGGCAGCTCAGGCGGCCGCGGCCTTCTTCTTCGCCGCGCGCTTCGGCTTGGCCGCAGCTTCGCCGTCGGCCGCAGGCGTCGCCGCCTTCTTCTTGGCCTTGGGCTTGGCAGCAGCCTCGTCCGCCGCTGGCGCCGTCGCTTCGGCAGCCTTGTCGACGAGCTGCATCAGCGCCATCGGCGCCGAATCGCCCGGGCGCGGCAGCATGCGCAGGATGCGCGTGTAACCGCCGGCACGCTTGCTGAAGCGCGGACCAAGGTCCTCGAACAGCTTCTTGACGACGGCGCTGTCGCGCAGGCGCGCGAACGCCAGCCGGCGCCGCGCGTCGCTGTCGGTCTTCGCCAGCGTGATCAGCGGCTCGACGACGCGTCGCAGTTCCTTCGCCTTCGGCAGCGTGGTTCTGATGGTCTCGTGACGCAGCAGCGACACGCTCATGTTGCGCATCAGCGCATGGCGATGCGGCGCGTTACGCGACAACTGTCGCCCGGAAAGTCTGTGACGCATGGACTCTACCTTCTGTACTGGCTCGTGCGGACGATCGACCTGATCACATCAGGCCGCGATCGTCCTCGTGACGCAGGCCGGCCGGCGGCCAGCCGTCGAGGCGCATGCCGAGCATCAGGCCGTGGCTCTGCAGCACTTCCTTGATCTCGGTCAGCGACTTCTTGCCGAGGTTGGGCGTGCGCAGCAGCTCCACTTCGGTCCGCTGCACGAGATCGCCGATGTAATGGATGTTCTCCGCCTTGAGGCAGTTCGCGCTGCGCACGGTGAGCTCGAGCTCATCGACCGGCCGCAGCAAGATCGGATCGAACTGCATCTCGGCGACCTTGGCAGTGGCCTCTTCCTCGCCCTGCAGGTCGACGAACACCGACAGCTGGTCCTTGAGGATGCTGCCCGCGCGGCGGATCGCTTCCTCGGCATCCAGCGTGCCGTTGGTCTCGATGTCGAGGATCAGCTTGTCGAGGTCGGTGCGCTGCTCGACGCGCGCCGCGTCGACCGAGTAGGTCACGCGACGGATCGGGCTGAACGACGCATCGAGCTGCAGGCGGCCGATCGGGCGCGTCTGCTCCTCGAACGCGGCGCGCTGCGAGGCCGGGCGATAGCCGCGGCCGCGCTCGACGCGCAGCACCATGTTGAGTTCGCCGGCCTTGGTCAGGTTGGCGATGACCAGTTCCGGGTTCACGACTTCGACGTCGTGGTCCGTCTGGATGTCGCCGGCCGTGACCGGACCCGGGCCCTTCTTCGACAGCCGCAGCTCCGAGGAATCGCGCGAGTGCATGCGGATGGCCACCTGCTTGAGGTTCAGCAGGATGTCGACGACATCCTCCTGCACGCCCTCGATGCTGGTGTACTCGTGCAGCACGCCGTCGATCTCGACTTCGGTGATCGCAGCACCCGGCATCGAGGACAGCAGCACGCGGCGCAGCGCATTGCCGAGCGTGTGGCCGAAGCCGCGCTCGAACGGCTCGATGACCACGCGCGCCTGGCGCGGCGCAACCGGCGTCACCTTGACGACGCGGGGCTTGAGGAATTCGCTTACAGATCCTTGCATGTGAACTCCAGATCGTTACTTCGAGTACAGCTCGACGACGAGGTTCTCGTTGATGTCGGGGAGAATTTCGTCACGCGCCGGCACCTGCTTGAAGATGCCCTTCATTTCCGCTTCGGTGACCTGCACCCACTCGGGCAGGCCGACCTGCGAGGCGATCTGCATCGCGCTCGTGATGCGCAGCTGCTTGCGCGACTTCTCGCGCACCTGCACGACATCGCCCGCGCTCACCTGGTAGGACGGGATCGTCACGGCTTCGCCGTTGACCTCGATGCACTTGTGGCTGACGAGCTGGCGCGCTTCGGCGCGCGTGGCCGCGAAGCCCATGCGGTACACGACGTTGTCGAGCCGGCACTCGAGCAGCTTCAGCAGGTTCTCGCCCGTGGCGCCCGGACGACGGGCCGCCTCGACGTAGTAGCGCGCGAACTGCCGCTCGAGCACGCCGTACATGCGGCGCAGCTTCTGCTTCTCGCGCAGCTGCAGACCGTAGTCCGACAGGCGCGTGCGGCGCTCGCCCTTGATGCCGCCCGGCGGCACCTGGAACTTGCACTTGCTCTCGAGGGGCTTGACGCCGCTCTTGAGGAACAGATCAGTGCCTTCGCGACGGGCGAGCTTGCACTTGGGTCCGATATAACGAGCCATGGTTCGGTGTCCTGTCTACTGGATGCCGTCAGACGCGGCGCTTCTTCGGCGGGCGGCAGCCGTTGTGCGGGATCGGCGTCACGTCGGCGATGCTCGTGATCTTGAGCCCGCAGCCGTTGAGCGCGCGAACCGCCGATTCGCGGCCCGGGCCCGGACCCGCGACGCGCACTTCGACGTTGCGCACGCCGTGCTCCTGCGCGGCGACGCCGGCCTTCTCGGCCGCGACCTGCGCCGCGAACGGCGTCGACTTGCGCGAGCCGCGGAAACCACAGCCGCCCGACGTCGCCCACGACAGGGTGTTGCCCTGGCGGTCGGTGATCGTGATGACCGTGTTGTTGAACGACGCGTGGATGTGCGCGATGCCGTCGAGAACGTTCTTGCGAACCTTCTTCGGCTTCTTGGCGCCGCCCGTCTGCTGCTGCTTCTGCTCTGCCATTGCGAATGCTCTCTAGGCCGTGAGGCCTGTTACTTGCCCGGGGCGCTGCCCAGCTTGACCGCCTGCTTGCGCGGGCCCTTGCGCGTGCGCGCGTTCGTGCGCGTCCGCTGGCCGCGCACCGGCAGGCCCTTGCGATGCCGCAGGCCGCGTTGCGTGCCCAGATCCATCAAGCGCTTGATGTTCATCGACACTTCGCGGCGCAGGTCGCCTTCGACCAGCGACTTGCCGATCTGCGTGCGCAGCGCCGTGACTTCGGCGTCCGTCAGGTCCTTGACCTTGGTCGTCGGATCGACGCCCACCGCGGCGCAGACTTCCTTCGCCCGTGCGCGACCGACGCCGTAGATGTGGGTCAGACCGATGACGACATGCTTGTTCATCGGGATGTTGATGCCGGCAATACGTGCCATGTTCGCTCCCTACCTCAGCCCTGACGCTGCTTGTGGCGCTGATCGCTGCAGATCACGTAGACCACGCGGCGGCGCCGCACGATCTTGCAGTTCTTGCAGATCTTCTTGACCGAAGGACGTACTTTCATGATCCCAATCCTGTCTCGAAAACTCGTTAACCCTGGGGGGCGCCGCCGCCGCGCCCGTAGCCCATCAGATTGGCCTTCTTCAGCAGGCCCGGATACTGGTGCGACATCATGTGCGCCTGCAGCTGCGACATGAAATCCATCGCGACGACGACGACGATCAGCAGCGAGGTGCCGCCGAACACGAACGGCACGCCGCCCTGCGACACCATCAGTTCGGGCACGAGGCAGACGCCCGCGACGTACAGCGCGCCCCACAGCGTCAGCCGGGTAAGCACCTTGTCGATGTACTCGCCGGTCTGCTGGCCGGGGCGGATACCCGGGATGAACGCGCCCGACTTCTTGAGGTTGTCGGCCATGTCGCGCGAGTTGAACACCAGCGCCGTGTAGAAGAAGCAGAAGAAGATGATCAGCGCGGCGTACAGCACGAGGTGCAGCGGCTGGCCGTAGCCCAGCGCAGCGGCGACGTTCTGCAGCACTTCCGCGACCTTGCCCTCGCCCGTGCCGAAGAACTGCGCGATCGTCGCCGGGAACAGCAGCAGCGAGGACGCGAAGATCGGCGGGATCACGCCCGCGGTGTTCAGCTTGAACGGCAGGTGCTGGGTCTGGCCCTGCATCATGCGGCGGCCGACCTGGCGCTTGGCGTAGTTCACGGCGATGCGGCGCTGCGCGCGCTCGACATAGACGCAGAACGCGGTGACGCCGATCACCAGCACGATCAGCAGCAGCGCGAACGGACCCGCCATCTCGCCGGTCGACACCGATTCGATGGTTCGGCCAAAGGCGCCCGGGATGCCCGCGATGATGCCGGCGAGGATGATCATCGAGATGCCGTTGCCGATGCCGCGCTCCGTGACCTGCTCGCCGAGCCACATCAGGAACATCGTGCCGGTCGTCATCGTGACCGTCGCCGTGAACAGGAACTGCCAGCCCGGGGCATTGACCATGCCGCCGTTCTGCAGCGCGATCGCGGCGCCCAGCGACTGGAATATGCCGAGTGCCAGCGTGAAGTAGCGGGTGATCTGCGTCAGCTTGCGCCGACCGGACTCGCCCTCCTTGCGGTACTCCTCCCAAGGTCCGTACACGTGCGACATCATCTGCACGATGATCGACGCGGAGATATAGGGCATCACGCCCATCGCGAAGATCGACAGGCGCTCGAGTGCGCCGCCCGAGAACATGTTGACGATGCCGAGGATCGTGGCCTGCTGGTCCTCGAAGAACTGCGCCACCCGCTCGGGGTTGATGCCCGGCACCGGGATGTATGTGCCGATGCGGTACACGATCAGCGCGCCGAACAGGAAGAACAGGCGCTGACGGATCTCCGCGAAACGCGTTGCGTCCGCGAGAGTTGCCGCCGGGTTGCCGATATTCGAGTTCGCCACTGCTGGTTACCGTTGCTGCTTGCCGTATCGCCTGGATCAGGCTTCGAGCTTGCCGCCCGCCGCTTCGATCGCCGCGCGCGCGCCCTTGGTCGCGCCCACGCCCTTCAGCGTCACGGCGCGCGTGATCTCGCCCGACAGCACGATCTTGGCCTGCTCGGCCTGCTGCGGCACCACGTTGGCCGCCTTCAGCGCCGCGAGGTCGATCGTCGTCGCTTCGACCTTGGCCAGCTCGCTGAGGCGCACCTCGGCGCGCAGCGCCTTGATCGCCGAGCGGAAGCCGACCTTCGGCATGCGGCGCTGCAGCGGCATCTGGCCGCCCTCGAAGCCGACCTTGTGATAGCCGCCCTTGCGGGCGCGCTGACCCTTGACGCCGCGGCCGCAGGTCTTGCCCTGGCCAGCCGAGGCGCCGCGACCGACGCGCAGGCGCGTCCGCTTCGAACCGGTGCCGGGCTTCAGAGTGTTGAGACGCATGAATTAAAGCTCCTGGATTCCGTGGGTGCGCGTCAGCCCTGCTCGACCGCGAGCAGGTGACGGGCGGTGCGGATCAACCCGCGATTCTCGGGCGTGTCCGCCACGACGACCGTCTGGTGCCGCTTGCGCAGCCCGAGGCCGCGCACCGACTGCGCAATGTTGGCGAGCTGGCCGAAGATGCTCTTCTGGAGCGTCACGCGGAGCTTGCCGGTGTTGGCGTTGTGGGTGCTCATCGAACTCGTCCTCAGCCGAGAATGTCGGCGACCGTCTTGCCGCGCTTCGCGGCGATCATCTCCGGCGACTGCACCGCGAGCAGGCCGTTCATCGTGGCGCGAACGACGTTGATCGGGTTGCGCGAGCCGTAGCTCTTCGCCAGCACGTTGCGGACGCCCGCGCACTCGAGCACGGCGCGCATCGCGCCGCCCGCGATGACGCCGGTACCGTCGGATGCGGGCTGCATGAACACGTGCGTGGCGCCGTGCACGCCCTTGACCGCGTAGTGCAGCGTGTCGTTGCGCAGCGCGACGTTCGCCATGTTCTTGCGCGCCGAGGCCATCGCCTTGGAAATCGCGACCGGCACTTCGCGCGCCTTGCCGAAGCCGATGCCGACGCGGCCGGAACCGTCGCCGACCACGGTGAGCGCCGTGAAGCCGAACTGCTTGCCGCCCTTGACGACCTTGGCCGTGCGGTTGACGGCGACGAGCTTCTCCATGAATTCGTCGGCGGGCTGATTCTTGTCGGGACGTGCCATGTGTCTTTACCTCAGAACTGGAGACCGGCTTCGCGAGCGGCCTCCGCGAGCGCCTTGATGCGGCCGTGGTACATGAAGCCTGCGCGATCGAATGCAACGCGCTCGATGCCCTTGGCCTTGGCGCGCTCGGCGATCGCCCGGCCGACGGCCTTCGCGGCTTCGACGTTGCCGGTGCCCTTGAGATCCTTCGCGATGTCCTGCTGCACGGTCGACGCAGCCGCCAGCACCGAGGCGCCGGACGAGTCGAACACCTGCGCGTAGATATGCTGGGAAGTGCGGTGCACCGTCAGGCGCGCCACGCCGAGCTCGCGGATCTTGGCCCGGGCTCGCACGGCACGACGCTGACGACGGTCTTTCTTGCTGATCTGCATGTCTGCAACCTCGATCGCACACGCGTCCGGTTCGGACGCGAGACGCGATTACTTCTTCTTGCCTTCCTTCAGTTCGATCTTCTCGCCGGCGTACCGCACGCCCTTGCCCTTGTAGGGCTCGGGCGGGCGCAGGTCGCGGATCTCCGCGGCAACCTGGCCGACGCGCTGCTTGTCGATGCCCTTGATCAGGACCTCGGTCTGGGTCGGCGCCTCGATCGAGATGCCGTCCGGGATCGGATAGTTGATCGGGTGCGAGAAACCCAGCGTCAGGTTCAGCACCTTGCCCTGGATCGCCGCGCGGAAGCCGACGCCGACCAGCTCGAGCTTGCGCTCGTAGCCCTTCGACACGCCTTCGATGACGTTCGCGAGGTGCGCGCGGGTGGCGCCCGCCTGCATGCGGTTGTTCGCATCGTAGGCGACCTTCAGCAGCTTGCCTTCCTGGCTGACCTTGACGCCGCCGTCGAGCTTGACGGCGAGCTGGCCCTTGGCGCCCTTCAGGGTGACCACGTCTGCACCGAGCGTCACGGTGATGCCCGCTGGCACTTCGATCGGTTTCTTGGCTACGCGACTCATGTGTTTGCTTCCGCTGTTGTCCGCTCGCGCATCAGGCCACGATGCAGAGCACTTCGCCGCCCTGGCCGATTTCGCGGGCCTGCTTGTCCGTCATGACGCCCTTCGGCGTCGAGACGATCACGGTGCCCATGCCGCCCTGGATCTTCGGCAGCTCGTCCTTGCCGCGGTAGATCCGCAGGCCAGGGCGCGACACGCGCTCGAGGCGATCGATGACGGGACGGCCTTCGAAGTACTTCAGTTCGATGGTGATGGTCGACTTGCCGCCGTTGCTGGCAACGCGATAGTCGCCGACGTAGCCCTCGTTCTTGAGGACGTTCAGCACAGCCTGCTTGATGCGCGAGGCGCCCACGCTGACTTCGGTCTTGCGTGCGGCCTGCGCGTTGCGGATGCGCGTCAGCAGGTCGGCAATGGGATCGGTCATGCTCATTGCGTTGCTTCCTTACCAGCTCGCCTTCGACACGCCAGGCAGCTCACCCCGGCTGACGGTCTCGCGGATCTTCACGCGGGCCAGACCGAACTTGCGGTACACGCCGCGCGGCCGACCGGTGATCGAGCAGCGCTTGCGCCCGCGGCTCGGGCTCGCGTCGCGCGGCAGCTTCTGCAGCGCGACCTGCGCCGCGGCACGCTCCTCGGCCGAGGTCTTCGGACTGCGGATCAGCTCCTTGAGCTGAGCCCGCTTGGTCGCGTACTTCTTCACGATCTTGGCGCGACGCTTTTCGCGTTCGACCATGTTCGTCTTGGCCATCTCGGTATCCTGCCGTTACTTGCGGAACGGGAAGTTGAAGGCCTCGAGCAGTGCTCGGCCGGCCTTGTCATCCTTCGCCGTGGTGGTGATGGTGATGTCCATGCCCCGGAGCTGGTCGATCTGGTCGTACTGGATCTCGGGGAAGATGATCTGTTCCTTGACGCCCATGTTGTAGTTGCCGCGCCCGTCGAAGGAGCGGGGCGACACGCCACGGAAGTCACGGATGCGCGGCATCGCGATCGCGATCAGGCGATCGAGGAACTCGTACATGCGGGCGCCGCGCAGCGTGACCTTGGCGCCGATCGGCAGGCCTTCGCGCAGCTTGAACGACGCGATTGACTTGCGCGACAAGCAGAGCATCGGCTTCTGGCCGGTGATCTTCGCGAGATCGCCGGCGGCGGCCTCGACGACCTTCTTGTCGGCGACCGCTTCGCCCACGCCCATGTTGACCGTGATCTTGGTGATCTTCGGCACTTCCATCGCGTTCGTGATCCCGAGGTCCTTGCGGAGCTTCGGCACGATCTCGTCGCGGTAAACCTGCTGTAGCCTTGCCATCTGGCCCACCTGTTAGTGTCTACGGGGATGCGCGACGCCTCAGGCGTCGATCATCTCGCCGTTGGACTTGAAAAACCGCACGCGCTTGCCGTCCGCCAGGCGCTTCACGCCCGCGCGGCTCGCCTTCTGCGTGGCCGGGTTGAAAAGCGCCACCTTCGACGCGTGCAACGGCGCTTCCTTCTCGACGATGCCGCCACCCTGGTTGCGCTGCGGGTTGGCGCGGGTGTGACGCTTGACGCGGTTCACGCCCTCGACCAGCACCTTGCCGTCAGGCAGCACGCGGATCACGGCGCCCTTGCGACCCTTGTCGCGGCCCGAGATCACGATGACGTTGTCGCCTTTGCGAATCTTGTTCATGACTGTCTCTCTCAGAGCACTTCGGGCGCGAGCGAGATGATCTTCATGAACTGCGAGTTGCGCAGCTCACGCGTGACGGGCCCGAAGATGCGCGTGCCGATCGGCTCGAGCTTGTTGGTCAGCAGCACGGCGGCGTTGCCGTCGAACTTGATCAGCGAACCGTCCTGGCGGCGCACGCCACGGCGCGTCCGCACGACGACGGCATCGTAGACCTCGCCCTTCTTGACCTTGCCGCGCGGGATCGCGTCCTTGACGCTGACCTTGATGACGTCGCCCACGGTCGCATAGCGGCGGCGCGTGCCACCCAGGACCTTGATGCACATCAGCATCTTCGCGCCGCTGTTGTCGGCGGCATTCAGCATTGTCTGCAACTGGATCATCTTGAACCTCGACTATTGGCCGGGCGTGCCGGAGCCTGTGCCCGGCGCGTGCCCATCACTGCGCAGCGCGCGTCACCACGGCGATCAGACGCCAGTTCTTGTGGCGCGACAGCGGCCGACACTCCGCGATCGACACCGTGTCGCCCTCGCGCGCCTCGCCGCTCTCGTCGTGCGCGAGCAGCTTGGTCGTGCGGCGGATGTACTTGCCGTAGCGCGGATGCTTGATCAGACGCTCGATCTCGACGGCGATCGTCTTGTTCATCTTGCTGCTGACGACACGACCGGTCAGCGTGCGCTGGCTGGTCTGGGTGTTGCTGACGTCCTGGCTCATGACTTGGCACCTTCCGCGGCGGCCTTCTGCCGCATCACCGTCTTGATCCGCGCGATGTCCTTGCGCACGCGACCGAACTCGCTGGGCTTCGCGCCCTGGCCGGTGGCGCGCTGCAGGCGCAGCGCAAACTGCTCCTTGCGGAGTTTCAGGAGCTCGTCACTGAGCTCGCTCTTGTTCTTGCTGCGAAGATCGTTGGCGTTCATGTTCCCGTTCCTCAATCTCAGCGCGCCTGGCGCTTCGCGAACGCCGTCGACACTGACAGCTTCGCGCCGCCGAGCCGGAAGGCCTCGCGGGCGGTCTTTTCGTCGACGCCATCCAGCTCGAACAGCACCTTGCCCGGCTTGACCTTGGCCACCCAGTACTCGACGTTGCCCTTGCCGCTGCCCATGCGGACCTCGAGCGGCTTCTTCGACACGGGCACGTCGGTGAAGACGCGGACGAACAGCTGGCCGCCGCGCTTCACGGAGCGGGAGATCGCGCGGCGCGCCGCCTCGATCTCGCGGGCCGTCATGCGGGTACGCGACGTCGCCTTCAAGCCGTATTCGCCAAACGCGACACTGCTGCCGCGCAGCGCAAGGCCGGCGTTCTGCCCCTTGAACTGCTTGCGATACTTGGTTCGCTTCGGTTGCATCATGGCTGCGGTCTCGAACTCTTAGACGGCGGCCGGGGCCGGAGCGGCCACGGCAGCGGGTTCAGCGGTAGCTTCGGCCGGCGCTTCGGTCTTCGAGACCTCGTCGCGATCGAACACTTCGCCCTTGAAGATCCAGACCTTGACGCCGATGACGCCGTAGGTCGTGCGGGCCTCGCCGAGGCCGTAGTCGATGTCGGCGCGGAACGTGTGCAGCGGGATGCGGCCTTCGCGCGACCATTCGGTGCGGGCGATCTCCGAGCCATTCAGGCGGCCCGACAGGCGCACCTTCACGCCCAGCGCGCCGCTGCGCATCGTGCTCATCACGGCGCGCTTCATCGCGCGGCGGAACATCACGCGCTTCTCGATCTGCTGTGCGATGCCGTCGGCAACGAGCTGCGCGTCGAGTTCCGGCTTGCGGATCTCGGCGATGTTGACGCGCACGTCCTGGATCGGCTTGGACAGCAGCTTCGCGACGTCAGCGCGCAGCTTCTCGATGTCCTCGCCCTTCTTGCCGATCACGATGCCCGGACGCGCGGTCTCGATCGAAATGTTGACCTTGTTCGCGGCACGCTCGATCAGGATGCGCGACACGGAGGCTTCCTGCAGCCGCTTGCGCAGGAACTCGCGGACGCGGAAGTCCGTGTGGACGTGCAGCGGGAACTGCTTCTTGCCCGCATACCACTTGGACGTCCACTCGCGCGTGATGCCCAGGCGAATGCCGATCGGATTGACTTTCTGACCCATGCGCTGTTCCTCAGTCCTTGCGGCCGTCGCTGACGATGACGGTGATGTGGCTGTTGCGCTTGACGATGCGCGCACCGCGACCCTTGGCACGGGCGGCGAAACGCTTCAGGACCGGCGCGGTGTCGACGTAGATGCGGTGCACCTTGAGCTCGTCGATGTCGGCACCGTTGTTGTTCTCGGCATTGGCGACCGCTGACGCGAGCACCTTGTATACGAGCTTCGCGCCCTTCTTCGGCATGTACTTCAGCGTCGAGAGCGCGTTGCCCACCGGCTTGCCGCGCACCACGTCGGCGACGAGACGGCACTTCTGCGGCGAAATGCGCGCGTACTTGTACTTGGCTGTGACTTCCATGGCTGGCCCCTCAGCTCGCGACTTTCTTGTCGCCCGAGTGCGACTTGAAGGTGCGCGTCGGCGCGAACTCGCCGAGCTTGTGGCCGACCATGTTCTCGGTCACGAGCACCGGGATGTGCTGCCGGCCGTTGTGCACGGCAATCGTCAGACCCACCATCTCGGGAGTGACCATCGAGCGGCGCGACCAGGTCTTGATCGGCTTGCGGTCGTTCTTGGACGCGGCGACCTGGACCTTCTTGGCGAGGTGCAGATCGACGAAAGGACCTTTCTTGAGCGAACGAGGCACTTGATTGGCTCCTACCGGACCTTGTTCTGACGACGCTGCACGATCATGTGGGTCGTGCGCTTGTTGACGCGGGTCTTCTTGCCCTTGGTGTTCCAGCCCCACGGCGAAACCGGGTGCGGGTTGCCCTGGCCGGACTTGCCCTCGCCGCCACCGTGCGGGTGATCGACCGGGTTCATCGCGAGACCGCGGACCGTCGGGCGGATGCCGAGCCAGCGCTTGGCGCCCGCCTTGCCGTACTGGCGCAGGTTGTGTTCGTCGTTGCTGACCTCGCCGATCGTGGCGCGGCAGTCGACGTGCACCTTGCGGGTTTCACCCGACTTCAGGCGGATGTAGGCATAGATGCCTTCACGCGCCGTGAACTGGACCGAGCTGCCGGCGCTGCGGGCCAGCTGGCCGCCCTTGCCCGGCTTCAGTTCGACGTTGTGCACCGTGGTGCCCAGCGGCACGTGGCGCAGCGCCATCGCGTTGCCTGGCTTGATCGGCGAATCGGCGCCCGAACGCACTTCGTCGCCGGCCTTCGTGCCCTTGGGCGCGAGGATGTAGCGGCGCTCGCCGTCGGCGTACTTGATCAGCGCGATGTGGGCCGTGCGGTTTGGATCGTATTCCACGCGCTCGACGACGCCCTGAATGCCATCCTTGTTGCGACGGAAGTCGATCAGGCGGTACTTCTGGCGCGAACCGCCGCCCTTGTGGCGCGTCGTGATGCGGCCATAGGCATTGCGGCCGGCCGTCTTCGACTGTTTCTCCGTCAACGCCTCGTGCGGGCCGCCCTTCCACAGGTGGGCCTTGCTGACCTTGATGACGAACCTAGTACCTGGCGAGGTCGGGTTCATCTTGATGAGTGCCATGTTTGCTCCTCCCCGCGCTTACGGATTCGCCGCCGGGCGGGCTTCAAAGTCGATCGATT
>CAZPJE010000003.1:0-1792 GCA_964586725.1 uncultured Steroidobacteraceae bacterium
CCACAGAGGACACAGAGACCACAGAGGGTCCTCTTTCTCTCTGTATCCTCTGTCCACTCTGTGGCTGCACTTGCGTCAGTACCGCTCCAGATCGATGTCGATCCCGAGCGACCGGATCTCCTTCACCAGCACGTTGAACGACTCCGGCATGCCGGCCTCGATCCGGTGCTCGCCCTTGACGATGCTCTCGTACACCTTGGTGCGTCCGCTGACGTCGTCGGACTTGACCGTGAGCATCTCCTGCAGCGTGTAGGCCGCGCCGTAAGCCTCCAGCGCCCACACCTCCATCTCGCCGAAGCGCTGGCCGCCGAACTGCGCCTTGCCGCCCAGCGGCTGCTGGGTGACGAGCGAGTACGGGCCGGTCGAGCGCGCGTGCATCTTGTCGTCGACCAGGTGGTGCAGCTTCAGCACGTGCATGTAGCCGACGGTCACGTGGCGGTCGAACTGCTCGCCGGTGCGGCCGTCGTACAGGCGCAGCTGGGTCTTGTGGTCGTTGAAGCCGAGCTTGCCGGTGTTCGGGTCCTCGTCCGGGAACGCGATGTCGAGCATCGCGCGGATCTCGGTCTCGGAGGCGCCGTCGAACACCGGCGTCGCGAACGGCACGCCGTTGGAGAGGTTCTGCGCGAGCTCGCGGACCTCGTCGTCGGTCAGCGTCGCGATGTCGGCCTTCTGCCCGTGGTGGTTGTAGACCTTGTCGAGCATCTTGCGCAGCTCCGCCCCGGCGGCGTGGCGCTGCAGCATCTCGCCGATCCGCAGGCCGATGCCCTTGGCGGCCCAGCCCAGGTGCGTCTCGAGGATCTGGCCCACGTTCATCCGCGACGGGACGCCCAGCGGGTTCAGCACGATGTCGACGGGGCGGCCGTCGGCCATGTAGGGCATGTCCTCGACCGGCACGATCCGCGAGACCACGCCCTTGTTGCCGTGGCGGCCCGCCATCTTGTCGCCGGGCTGCAGGCGGCGCTTGACGGCCAGGTACACCTTGACCATCTTCAGCACGCCCGGGGGCAGCTCGTCGCCCTGAGTGAGCTTCTTGCGCTTCTCCTCGAACGCGAGATCGAAGCTGTGGCGCTTCTGCTCGATCGACTCCTTGGCGCCTTCGAGCTGGCTCGCGGCCTGCTCGTCGGCCAGCCGGATCTCGAACCACTGCCAGCGGTCGAGGTCCTCGAGGTAGGCGGCATCGATGACCTCGCCCTTGGCGAGCTTCTTCGGGCCGCCGTTGGCGGTCTTGCCGACCAGCAGGCGCTTCAGGCGCTCGAACGAGTCGTTCTCGACGATCCGCAGCTGGTCGTTCAGGTCGAGGCGGTAGCGCTTCAACTCGTCGTCGATGATCGACTGCGCGCGCTTGTCGCGCACGATGCCCTCGCGAGTGAAGACCTGGACGTCGATCACCGTGCCGCTCATGCCCGAGGGCACGCGAAGCGAGGTGTCCTTCACGTCCGACGCCTTCTCGCCGAAGATCGCGCGCAGCAGCTTCTCCTCGGGGGTCAGTTGCGTCTCGCCCTTCGGCGTGACCTTGCCGACCAGGGTGTCGCCGGCCTGCACTTCCGCGCCGATGTAGACGATGCCCGACTCGTCGAGGCGGCCGAGCTGCGACTCCGACAGGTTCGAGATGTCGCGGGTGATCTCCTCGGGCCCGAGCTTGGTGTCGCGGGCGAGCACCGACAGCTCCTCGATGTGGATCGAGGTGTAGCGGTCGTCCGAGACCACCTTCTCCGAGATCAGGATCGAGTCCTCGAAGTTGTAGCCGTTCCAGGGCATGAACGCGACCAGCATGTTCTGGCCGAGCGCGAGC
>CAZPJE010000004.1:0-30179 GCA_964586725.1 uncultured Steroidobacteraceae bacterium
GACTTCGGACCCGGGAAGAACAGCGCGATGCCGGCATCGATGATCGACCCGTCCGCAGCCTTGAACGCGCCCAGTGTCGCGCGCCGCGCCGGCGGCACTTCGCCGAGCAGCACGGCGGCCAGCTCAGGCACTTTGGCGCCCGACAGCCGCACCACGCCGATGCCGCCGCGGCCGGGCGCCGTCGCGGTCGCGACGATGGTGTCCGAATGCGCCATGCGGTTGATTATGCCACCACGTCGGTGCGACGATCGCAGCCCATTCAGAGGGAAATCCGATGCCTCAGGTTCTTGCCGCGCTGCGCTCGTTTGCGCTCGTCTGCCTGCTGTTCGTCCCGGTGGCGACCGAAGCCGCTGCGACCACGACACGCCACGTCGTGCTGTTCCAGGGCGAGAAGTCCGGCGAACAGGTCACGACCTGGCAGGATGGTCGCCGCGCGACCGTCACGCTGAGCTATCGCAACAACGGCCGTGGCCCGGACCTCAATGAGCAGCTGACGCTGGCCGCCGACGGCACGCTCGCGCGCTATCGCGCCAGCGGCAAGTCGACCTTCGGCGCGCCGATCGCGGAGCGCTTCGATCTGGCAGGCGGCCAGGCACGCTGGCGTTCGAAGAGCGAAGCCGGCGCGACTCGGCCGACCGCCGCCGCTTTCTATGTGCCCGTCAACAGCAGCTTCGAGATCGGCGCGGTGCTGGCGCGCGCGCTGCTCGCGCGCGACGACGCCAAGGTCGCCGCCCTGCCCGCCGGTCAGCTCGCGATCGAACGGCTGGCGACCACCGACGTCAGCAACGGCACGTCCAGCATGAAGGTCGGCCTGTACGCGGTGTCGGGCGACGACCTGACGCCGAGCTACCTGTGGCTGCGCGAGGACGCGACGCGCGGCCTGTTCGCGTTCGTGTACCCGGGCTACATGCACGTCATCGAGAGCGGCTGGGAAGCCGCCGGGGCGGAACTCGAGACGCTGCAGAAGGCCGCCGAGGACGCGCGCGACCGCGCGCTCGCCGCGCGCCTGACGCATCGCCCGGAAGGACCGGTGCTGATCCGCAACGCGCGCGTGTTCGATGCCGAGAAGGCGGCGCTCGGCCGAGAGCTGCGCGACGTCTGGGTGCACGAGGGCCGCATCAGCGCGATCGTCGCGCCCGGCGCGCTCGGGGCCAGCGCGCCGACGGTGTTCGACGCCGCCGGCCGCTCGCTGCTGCCCGGCCTCTATGACATGCATGCGCACGAAGGCTCGCCCGGCACGATGCTGCAGATCGCCGCTGGTGTAACCACGGCGCGCGACCTGTCGAACGACAACAGCGAACTCGCGCGCCTGCGCGCCCGGATCGCAGCCGGCGAAGTCGTCGGCCCGCACATCGTCGCCAATGGCTTCATCGAAGGCCGCAGCCCCTACTCCGCGCGCGGCGGCTTCGTCGTCGACAGCGTCGAGAAGGCCAAGGAGGCCGTCGACTGGTATGCGGCACGCGGCTTCCGCCAGCTCAAGCTCTACAACTCGTTCAAGCCCGAGTGGGTAGGACCGGTCACGGAGTACGCGCATGCGCGTGGCCTGCGCGTCGGCGGCCACGTGCCGGCCTTCATGCGCGCCGAGGAAGCAGTGCGCGCCGGCTATGACGAACTGCACCACATCAACCAGGTGGTGCTGAACTTCCTGGTCAAGCCGACCGACGACACGCGCACGCTGGCGCGCTTCTACCTCGTCACCGAAGGCGCGGCGGGCCTCGAACTCGACTCGGCGCGCGTGCAGGAGTTCATCGCGCTGCTGAAGGAACGCGGCACGGTGATCGACCCGACGCTGACGATCCACGAGTACATGTTCACGCAGGAGCAGGGCAGCATCAATCCAAGCTATGCCGCCGTGTTCGATCATGTGCCTGTCAGCCTGCAGCGGCAGTGGCGCAGCAATTCACTCGACGTCAACGCGCAGAACGTTGCCCGGTATAGCGCGTCGTACCGGCAGCTCGAGGCGTTCACGATGCAGATGTACCGCGCCGGCATCCCGCTGGTCGCGGGCACCGACAGCATCCCGGGGTTCACGCTGCACCGCGAGCTCGAGATCTACGCGCGCGCCGGCATTCCGCCGAACGAAGTGCTGAAGATCGCGACCTGGAACGGCGCGAAGTACAGCGACACGCTCGCCGAATCCGGCACGATCGAAACCGGCAAGCGAGCCGACCTGATCCTCGTCGATGGCGACCCGGTCGCGGACATCAGCGCGATCCGGCGCATCGCGCTGGTCATGAAGTCGGGCACGGTCTACTACCCGGCCGAGATCTACGAGGCGCTGGGTATCCGCCGCTTCACCGAGCCGCTGAAGCCCGCGGCGGCGCCGGCCACGCCCTAGTGGCCGCGCGGCGCCGCTTCGAGATCGGCCCAGTGCAGACTGACGGGGCCGCCTAAGCTGACCAGGATGAAGTCGACGCCCGCGGGACCGGGCTGCTCGGGTCCGTAGGCGTGGCCGCCGCGCACCCAGCGAATATCGCCGGCTGCGTACCACGGCTCCTGCGGCCCGAACTGCATGCCGCCCTCCCGAACGAAGTAAACCGTGTCGAAGTCATGCCAGTGCTCGCCCGCCGTGAAGCGCGGGTTGAAGCGCGTGCGCAGCACATGCGGTCCGTCCGTGAAGAGCAGTTGCACCGGCTGCGTCTCGCGGCCTGCCGCGTCGGGAAAGTCCAGGAACGGCGTGTCGCGCAGGCTGGCGCGCCGCGCACGCGCGTGGGTTGCAGCGACCGGCGGGTCCGTCGATTCGATGATTTCGGCCGGGCCATCCAGCCCGAGGATGAGCAGGCGCGCGCCCATCGCGCCGGCGTGTGCCCGCTGCGTCCAGGCAAGCTTCGAGACGTGGCGCAGATCCTCGATGCCGTAATCGCCCTCGCCGTCGATGTTCAATGAGCCTGCGTCGACGAGCCAAAGACTGTCGGAGCGCAATTGATGCGGGCGCAGCACGCCATTCGGCGGCAGCTCGACTTCCAGTATCGAAGGTCCGCTGCCGGAACCGAGCTGACGTTGCCGCACGCCTGCGCCAAGCTGGGGCGCATCGCGCCACGGACTGCCGTCACGCGTGATCTTTCCCCAGACCGGCGACGGCGTGTTCACGATGGAGCCCTCTCAGACCTTCTTGCCCGCTGCGGCCGCCGCTTCGATGCGGCGGTTGATGTTCCACTGCTGCGCGATCGACAGGATCGTGTTCGTGACCCAGTACAGCACGAGGCCGGACGGGAAGAACGCGAACGTCACCGACATCACGATCGGCAGGATCATGAACACCTTCGCCTGGATCGGATCCGGCGGCGCGGGGTTCAGCTTGTACTGGATGAACATCGCGACCGCCATGATCAGCGGCAGCACGAAGAACGGATCCTTCGCGGACAGATCCTGGATCCAGCCCATGAACGGTGCCTGGCGCATCTCGACGCTCTCGAGCAGCACCCAGTAGAACGCGAAGAACACCGGCATCTGCACCAGGATCGGCAGGCAGCCAGCGACCGGATTGATCTTCTCGCGCTGGTACATCTCCATCATCGCCTTGCCGAGCTTCTCGCGATCGTCCTTGTAGGTGTCCTGCAGGTTCTTGATGCGCGGCGCGAGCACGCGCATCTTCGCCATCGACTTGCCCGAGGTTTCCGACAGCGGATAGAACGCGAGCTTCAGCAGCAGCGTGATCAGCACGATCGCCCAGCCCCAGTTGCCGACCAGGTCGTGGGCCTTTTCGAGCAGCCAGAACAGCGGATCGGCCAGCAGCGTCAGCATGCCGTAGTCGGCGACGAGATCGAGGCGCGGACCCGTCGTTTTCAGCTGCGCTTGCAGCTTGGGGCCGACGAACAGCGTCTCGCTGAACGTGGCGTCGGCGCCCGGCGCGACATCGCGCAGCGGGCCGGCCGTCGACAACAGGTACTGCTGGCCGTCGACCTTCATGCCGTAACGATAGGTGGCATCCAGCGGCGGCACGACGGCGGTCGTGAAGTGATGCTGCATGCCGGCGATCCAGCCGCCCTGGATGTCGCGCGACAGGTTGCGCTCGTCCTCGTCGTCGATCGCGAGCTTCTCGTACTTCTTTCCGTCGTAGAAAGCCGGCCCCTTGAACGCGTAGCTCTCGACATCGAACATCGAACGCTCGATCGGGATGTCGTCGCGCAGGATCTGCACGTAGGAAGCCGCGGACCAGGGCTCGGCGCTGCGGTTCTCGACCTTGTATTCCAGGTCGATCCGATAGGAGCCGCGCTTGAAGATGTAGGTCTTCGTCACCGTGACGCCGGCACCATCGGTCCAAGTCAGCGGCACGCGCACTTCGTCGAGCATGTCCGGCAGCTTCACGTCCCTGAGACCGCCGCTGCTGAACGCGGCGAGATGCGTCGGCCGGTTGCTGCCCGCCGGACCCGCGAGGCCGCTCTGCAGGACATAGAAGCCAGCGCCATCGCGATTCAGCAGGCGCACCGGCCGGTTTTCGCCCTTGACGAGCGGATAGACCAGGAGATCAGCGCGGCTCAGCTCCGCGCCGACGAGGCTGATGTCGACATCGAGCACGTCGGTGCGCACGCGGATCACCGTGTTGGCATCGGCCGGTGTCGCCGCGGTGGCCGCCGGCGTGGGCACGGACGGTGCTGCACCCGGCAGCGCCGGGGTGGACTCGGCGAGCGTCGCGGTCGGCGTCGGCGCGACCGTCGGCGCCGGCGCAGCGGCCGGCGCACTCGCTTCGGGAATCGCGGCGCTCAGCGCCGAGGAGGGCGTGCCCGCGGCAGCCGCAGGTGGCGCGGGCGGCGGCGCGTAGTCACGGTTCCAGGTCTCGAAGTTCAGCCACAGCAACAGTACGAGGCCGAGCCACAGAAATACGCGGGCGTTCTTGTTCACGGGTGTTTAGGACTGCTTGGAATCGGGGACGGCCGGCACCGGGTCGATACCGCCCGGATGCCAGGGATGACAGCGCGCAATGCGGCGCAGCGCGAGCCAGCTGCCGCGCGCCGCGCCATGCGTGGCGATCGCGGTGTGCGCGTAATGCGAGCAGCTCGGATGAAAACGGCAGCGCGGCCCGAGGTGCGGGCTGACGATCAGCTGGTAGCCGCGGATCAGGCCTTGGAGGATGGTGCGCATGCTTTGCCGAGTCTGACCCACAGTGCATCGAGGCTGTTCCGCAGCGCTGTGCTGGCCGCGGCGCGCACCGCCGGGCGCGCGCCGATCACGATATCAGCCTGCGGCAGATTTGGGCGCGCCAGTCTGAACGACTCGCGGATCACGCGCCGGATCCGGTTGCGTTCGACGGCGATGCCCGCCGTGCGCGCGGCGATCGCGAGCCCGAGCCGCGGGGTGCCATGGGTGTTGGCCAGGTAGTTCAAGGTGAACAGCGAGTCCGAAAGGCGCTGGCCCCGCCGGTAGACGGCGTCGAACTCGCTCTTGCGGCGCACCCGTGCGTGCGCCGGGAAGCGCCGCGACGCGATCAGGGCACCAGCTTCTTGCGACCCTTGGCGCGGCGGCGGGCCAGAATCTTGCGGCCGTTGGCCGTGGCCATGCGGGCGCGGAAGCCGTGCGTGCGGGCGCGGCGGACCTTGCTGGGCTGATATGTGCGCTTCATGGTTGAGAAACCACTTGAGAAAAAGGCCGGGAAGGGTAAGCAGCACAGGCCGGAGTGTCAAGGCGAAACGGCATCATCCCCCGGTGCGTCTTGCCAGCACCGGGTATAGACTTCCGCCCCCGTTTCCCCGTCACCTGATCCTCTGGAGCGCGAGCGCGTGGATGGTTCGCTGTGGGCCCGTTGCGCCTTGGCGCTCGAGAACGAGCTGCCGGAGTCGCAGTTCAACACCTGGGTGCGGCCGCTGCAGTCGGTCGAGGGTGCGGGCACGCTCAAGCTGCTGGCGCCTAACCCTTATGTCGTGGACTGGGTTTCGCGCAACCTGATGGCCCGGATCGGCGAGCTGGTCGGCCGCGAGGCGGGGGGGCACCCCCCGGTCGTGACGATCGAGATCGGCTCCCGCCCGGTGGAGGTTCCGGCCCAGGCTGCCGGGTCGGCCGCCCCGGCAGCGGCGCCCGTCAGCGCCCGTCGCAACGAGGGGCTCGTCATCAGCGGCCGGCTCAATCCGGATTCCACGTTCGAGAATTTCGTCGTCGGCAAGAGCAACCAGCTTGCCAAGGCGGCGGCGCTGCAGGTCGGCGAGAACCCGGGCCGCGCCTACAATCCGCTGTTCCTCTATGGCGGCACGGGGCTCGGCAAGACGCACCTGATGCACGCTATCGGCCACATGATCCAGGCGCGCAATCCGCAGGCCCGCATCGCCTACGTGCACAGCGAGCGCTTCGTCAGCGACATGGTCAAGGCCCTGCAGCACAACACGATGAACGAGTTCAAGGCGGCGTATCGGTCGCTCGATGCGCTGCTGATCGACGACATCCAGTTCTTCGCCGGCAAGGAGCGCTCGCAGGAAGAGTTCTTCCACACGTTCAACGCGCTGCTCGAAGGACAACAGCAGGTGGTGCTGACCTGCGATCGCCACGCGAAGGAAGTCAGCGGGGTCGAGGAACGGCTGAAGTCCCGGTTTTCATGGGGTTTGACAGCCTCGATCGATCCGCCGGAACTCGAGACCTGCGCGGCGATCCTGATCAGCAAGGCTGAAGCGGCGGGCACGCACATTCCCGAAGACGTCGCGTTTTTCATGGCGAAGCGGATTCGTTCGAACGTGCGCGAGCTCGAGGGCGCGCTGCGCCGAGTCATCGCGAACGCGCGATTCACTGGCCAGCCGATCACGGTCGAGTTCGCGAAAGAAGCGCTGCGCGATCTGCTGTCGCTGCAGGCGAAGCTCGTGACGATCGAGAACATCCAGAAGACCGTGGCCGACTACTACAAGGTCCGGATGTCGGATCTGCTGTCGCCGCGCCGCAGTCGCTCGATCGCACGGCCGCGCCAGGTCGCGATGGCGCTCGCGAAGGAGTTGACCAACCACAGCTTCCCGGAAATCGGTGCGGCATTCGGCGGGCGTGATCACACGACCGTGCTGCATGCCTGCAAGCGGATCAAAGATCTTCGTGATGAAGACCTGCGAATGAGCGAAGATTATTCAAACCTGTTGAGAACCCTGGCGACATGACGTTGGGAAACCTGTGGATGAAATCAGGGGCGTTTTGCACCCACAGGCCATCCACAGGTCATGGGCTGTACGACGCAGGGTCGGTGCACAGACGGATGGTCTACAAAGCTCTGATTGTTATAGGTTTTTAGGCTTATTCAGTTGCCCACAGGCCCCGTAACTACTCCTACAATCTTCTCTTAACCAAGAACTAGAATTTAAGAGTCCGAAGGCGGAACCATGAAGCTGACCGCAACGCGTGAACAAATCCTGGGCCCGGTGCAGAGCGTCATCGGCGTCGTCGAACGCCGGCAGACCATGCCGGTGCTGTCGAACGTGCTGCTGTCGGGACGCAACAACCGTCTCAGCGTCACGGGCACCGACCTCGAGGTCGAGCTGGTCGCAGCCGCCGAGGTACAGGTACAGCAGGCGGGTGATGTCACGGTTCCGGGTCGCAAGCTGCTCGACATCTGCCGCGCCCTGCCGGAAGGCACGCAGATGACGCTGATTACCGAGGCCGATCGGGTCACGGTGCGCGGCGGCCGCAGCCGTTTCACGCTGTCGACGCTGCCCTCAGCGGAGTTTCCGGTCATCGAGGAAATCAACACGCAGCTGACGCTCAGCGTCGGCCAGGCGGATTTCCGGCAGCTGATCGACAAGACCCACTTCTCGATGGCCCAGCAGGATGTTCGCTATTACCTGAACGGGATGCTGCTCGAAGCCGAAGGCGGCGTCTTGCGAGCAGTTGCGACGGATGGCCACCGTCTCGCGCTGTGCGAGATCGCGCTCGCGGCGCCGGTGAAGGCGAAGCAGCAGGTCATCGTGCCACGCAAGGGCGTGCTGGAACTGCAGCGCTGCCTCGGCACCGAAGGGACGCTGGACCTCGCGATCGGCACCAACCACGTTCGCGCCCAGATCGGCGACATTCGCTTCACATCGAAGCTCATTGACGGCCGATTCCCGGAATACGGTCGCGTGATCCCGGCCAATCCGAACAAGGTCATCGACGCCGATCGCGAAACGCTGCGGCAAGCGCTGCAGCGGACGGCCATCCTGTCGAACGAGAAGTACCGCGGGATCCGGCTACAGGCCAAGCCAGATGTGCTGATGCTCCAGGCGCACAATCCCGAGCAGGAAGAGGCCGAGGACCAGGTCGAGGTCCAGTATTCGTCCGAGGAAGTTGAGATCGGCTTCAACGTGACCTACCTGCTCGATGCGCTCGCGGCGATCGAGAGCGACCGTGTTCATGTCGCGCTGACGGACTCCAACAGCAGCTGCCTGATCACCGGACCTGGTGTGGCATCGACGAAGTACGTCGTCATGCCGATGCGCCTGTAAGGGCTCCCGTTGCTGGCCTCATTCCGGGCCGAGCACCTTCGCAGCATCGCCGCCGCTGAGCTCGAGCTCAGCGGTGGGCTGAACCTCATCGTCGGGCATAACGGGGCAGGAAAGACCAGCCTGCTCGAAGCCGTGTACTTGCTGGGGCGCGGCCGGTCCTTCCGCACGCGGTCCAATGAACGCCTGATCACCCATGGCGAGCCGCTGGCCCGGGTCGTTGGCCAGACGCCAGGGGCGCTGCTGCCACAGGTCATTGGAATCGAGGTCACTCGGGAAGGGCGTACCAGCGCCCGGATCGGCGGGCGAACGCCGGACAGCCTCGCGGAGCTGGCGACCGCGTTCCCGGTGCAGATCATCGATCCCGACATCCACAAGCTCGTCGAGGAAGGCTCGGCTCGCCGGCGCCGTTGGCTGGACTGGGGTGTGTTCCACGTGGAACCAGGCTTTGGTCGAGACTGGGGGCGCTACCAGCGGGCCCTGAAGCAGCGCAACGCCGCGCTCCGGCAAGGCCAGGGTGATGCCGCGCTCTGGGATCAGGAGCTGGCCAGGGCGGGGGCCGCGATCACGGCCGCACGCCAGCGAGTCGTGGTCGCCATCGGTCCGCGCTGGGTCGACCTGTGCCAGCGACTGGCCGGGATCGAACTGACCCTGCAGCTATACGCGGGCTGGGATACGGAACAGGACCTCGAACAGGCGCTGGCCGCCTCGCTCGGCAAAGATCGGGATCGCGGTACCACCGGACTCGGCCCGCACCGTGCCGACCTTCGGTTGCGGCAGCGTGGGCGGGTGGCCCGGGAAGTTCTGTCCAGGGGACAGCAAAAGCTCGCGGCTGTCGCCCTGACTCTGGCCCAGCTGCAGTGGCTAAAGGCCGACTACGGACTGCTGCCGACCCTGCTGCTGGATGATCCGGCGGCAGAGCTCGATACGGGGCGACTGGCGGGTTTCATCCGCGAAGTGCAGGGCCTCGAGACCCAACTGATCGTCACTTCCCTGAGCGCCGACGCGACGCCGCTCGGCGTGCCAGAAAGCACGTTTCACGTGGAACAGGGCAGGGTGGAAAAGGTATAATGCCGGACCTCAGGCTCGGGCGCCCGCATGACCGAACAGGATGACTATAATTCCAGTAAAATCAAGGTCTTAAAGGGCCTTGATGCAGTGCGGAAACGACCGGGTATGTACATCGGTGACACCGATGACGGCACGGGCCTGCACCACATGGTTTTCGAGGTCGTCGACAACGCGATCGACGAGGCGCTGGCGGGCCATTGTGACCGCGTGTTGGTCACCATCCATGCCGACGAGTCGGTCACCGTCGACGACAACGGTCGCGGCATCCCGGTCGATATCCACCCGGAAGAAGGACGCTCGGCGGCCGAAGTCATCATGACCGTCCTGCATGCCGGCGGTAAGTTCGACGACAGTTCCTACAAAGTCTCCGGTGGCCTGCACGGCGTCGGCGTGTCGGTCGTCAACGCGCTGTCGGATGTGCTGCAGCTGACCATCCACCGCTCCGGCAAGCTGTACAAGCAGGAGTACCGGCTCGGTGAACCGCAGGCGCCGCTGGCGGAAGTCGGCACGACCGATCGTCGCGGCACGAGCGTGCGCTTCCGGCCCAGCCCGTCGATCTTCACGAACATCAATTTCGTCTACGACATCCTCGCGAAGCGACTGCGCGAACTGTCGTTCCTGAACTCCGGCGTGCGCATCGAGCTGATCGACGAGCGCGACAACAAGGGCGAGGTGTTCGAGCACCGCGGCGGCCTGCAGGAATTCGTCAAGCACCTGAACCGCGCACGCACGCCGGTGCACGAGTCGGTGTTCCACTTCCGCACGCAGGAAGGCCCGATCGGCGTCGAAGTCGCGATGCAGTGGAACGACTCCTACCAGGAGTCGATGTTCTGCTACACGAACAACATCCCGCAGAAGGATGGCGGCACGCACCTGTCGGGCTATCGCGCCGCGCTGACCCGCACGCTGAACGACTACATCGAGAAGGAAGGCATCGCGAAGCGCGAGAAGGTACCGACTACCGGTGACGATGCGCGCGAAGGCCTGACGGCGATCCTGTCAGTCAAGTTGCCGGACCCCAAGTTCTCGTCGCAGACGAAGGACAAGCTGGTCTCTTCGGAAGTAAAGGGCATCGTCGAAACCGCGGTCGCCGAGAAACTCTCGGAGTTCCTGCTCGAGCATCCGGCCGAAGCCAAGGCCATCGCCGGCAAGATCATCGACGCCGCGCGCGCGCGCGAAGCGGCGCGCAAGGCGCGCGAGCTGACGCGCCGCAAGGGCGCGCTGGACATCGCCGGCCTGCCGGGCAAGCTCGCCGACTGCCAGGAAAAAGATCCGGCACTGTCTGAGATCTTCATCGTCGAGGGCGACTCGGCCGGCGGCTCCGCGAAGCAGGGCCGTGATCGCCGCACGCAGGCGATCCTGCCGCTGAAGGGCAAGATCCTGAACGTCGAACGCGCGCGCTTCGACAAGATGATCTCGTCGGCGGAAGTCGGCACGCTGATCACCGCGCTGGGCTGCGGCATAGGTCGCGATGAATTCAACATCGAGAAGCTGCGCTACCACCGCATCATCATCATGACGGACGCGGACGTCGACGGTTCGCACATCCGCACGCTGCTGCTGACCTTCTTCTACCGCCAGATCCCGATGCTGATCGAACGCGGCCACGTCTACATCGCGCAGCCGCCGCTGTACAAGGTCAAGCGCGGCAAGAACGAGATCTACGTCAAGGACGAGACCGAGCTCAATGCGATGCTGCTGAACGCGGCGCTCGAGGATGCCGGGCTGCACGTCAACGCCGCGGCGCCGCCGATGCGCGGCGCGGGCCTCGAGATGCTCGCGCGCCACTGGATGGAAGTGCAGAGCATCGTGCGCCGGCTCGGGCGTCGCTACGACGACCTGCTGCTGCAGACGCTGCTGTACGTCCCGCGCGTGCGCTCGGTCGATTTCGAGCGCGTCGACTGGCTCGCCGACTGGGTCCGCGACCTCGATGCGCGGCTGAACGCCCTCGATGACGGCGCGCGCAGCTACCAGCTCGGCGTCAAGGCCGGTGCCGAGGGGCAACCCGTGCGCGTGCAGGTCGTCAAGTTGGAGCACGGCACGCCGAGCACGCGCTACCTGACCCGCGAGTTCTTCGACTCAGCCGAGTACCAGCGCATCGCCGAGCTCGGCGACACGCTCGCCGGCCTGATCGAACCCGGCGCGCGCATCACGCGCGGCAACGACTCGCGCGACGTCGGCTCGTTCAAGGAAGCGATCGACTGGCTGCTCGACCAGGCGCGCAAGGGTCAGTCGATCCAGCGCTACAAGGGCTTGGGCGAGATGAATCCCGAGCAGCTGTGGGATACCACCATCAATCCCGATTCGCGCCGGTTGCTGCAGGTGCGCATCGAAGCTGCGGTCGCGGCGGATGAAATCTTCACGACGCTGATGGGCGATGCGGTCGAACCGCGCCGCGAGTTCATCGAGAAGAACGCGCTGGCGGCGTCCAACATCGACGTCTGATCGGCACGCTGCTGCTCGCGGTGGGCACGGCGGCGCTGGCCGTGACCGGCATGGACTTCGCTGGCGACTACGCGCAGCTGCTGACCGAACAGAAGCGCGCCGCCGCGATGGCCGGCGCTGAACTCGACGAGTTCATTGCCGGAATCGAAACCTTCAAGCAGCAGTACGCGAACCTGCTGTACCGGAACCCGATGACCTTGACGGAGATCTTCCCGGTGGGCGTGCTGGTTTCGTTGGTGTCTGCCGCGCTGCTGCGCAACAGCCGCTTCATACCCGCCGCACGGGCGACGGGCTAGGCTTCGCCGATGTCTCGCCGCCCAGCGCCATTCAATGCCCGACGACGAACCGTCCTCGCGGGTCTTGCTGCGACTGCTACCAGTGCGGCCGGTGCGGCGTCGCGCCGCACGACACCAGCGCCGGACGACCTCGCGCCCAAGCTCGCCGCCCTTGAGCAGCTGACGGGCGGCCGCCTCGGCGTCTGCGTCGTCGATCCACTGACCGGCCGCTTGGCCGGTTGGCGCGCCGATGAACGCTTTGCAATGTGCTCGACCTTCAAGCTGCCACTCGCGGCGCTCGTGCTCCGCGACGCCGACGCGGGCCGCCTCGATCTGGCGGAGTTCGTGGCCTACACGGAACGCGACCTCGTACCGCATTCGCCCGTAACGCAGCAGTTTCTGCGCCGCGGCGGCATGACGGTGCAGGCGCTGGCGGAATCGACGCAGAAGACCAGCGATAACCCGGCGGCCAACCTGCTGCTGCGCCGCCTCGGTGGACCGACGGGTTTCACGGCTCGGCTGCGTGAGCTGGGTGATGCCACGTCGCGCCTCGATCGCTACGAACCCGAGTTGAACCTCGTCAATGACGATGATCCGCGCGACACGACGACGCCTCGCGCGATGGCGACGCTGCTAGGGCGCGTGCTCGGGCTAGGCCTGCTGCAACCCGATTCACGCGCCGTCCTGCTGGACTGGATGCGCGACACCCACACTGGGCTGGCGCGCCTGCGGGCCGGGCTGCCAGCGGGTTGGGACGCGGGCGACAAGACCGGCACGGCGCAGCACGAATCGATGCGCAACAAGCACAACGATGTGGCCTTCCTGCGGCCACCTGGACGGACCGTGGAAGCAGGCATCGCATTCGTCGCGAGCTACCACGAGTCACCACGGTACTTCGAGCGTCTGCGCGCCATCGACGACGCCGTGCACGCCGACGTCGGCCGCCTTGTTGCGGACTGGATCGTCCGGGGTTGACGTGCGCGGCGCTCAGCGCGCCGTCGCAGCGGCATCGAGTTTAAGGTCGAGCCGCAGCACGGGGATGGGCGTGTCGAGCAGGATAGCCGTCGCGCGCAGCCAGTCCGCTTCGCCGACCGACAAACCCTGGTCGCGGGACACGAGTCGCGCCAGCGCGGCGCCGAGCGCGCGCCGGGCCGAAGGATGCAAGGTCGCGAGATCCGCAAACGCCGCGTCGATGCGCGCAGCGTCGATCGGCATCGGCGTGAAGGCTGGCCGCCGCTGTGGCGGCAACAGTTCCTGCAAGCCGAAACGAAAGGCGTCCTGCGCCTGCGCGCCACTCTCGTGCGCCAGCAGCGAAAACAGGATGCCGACGGCCTCGGCCTGTGCCGGCAATTGCGCGGGCATGTCCGGCGCCGCTGCGTGCCGGCCCGCGAGGCGCTGGCGCAGCACGCGCGTGATCGCAAAGCGCGTCGTGTCGCTCGGCGCCACGATGCGCGCGAAGGCATCGACGGCGCGCACCCAGCGCGCGCGCGCGTCGGCTGGCGCGGCCTCGAAATGCGGCAGCAATGCGGTCACCGTGGGCAGTCGCGTGACCGGCGGCAGCTCGTTCCAGCGCGCCAGCATCGGCTCGAGACGGCTCGCGAGGTCCGCGCCGAACAACCCGGTCAGCTTCTGGATCTGTGCGGTGCGACGCTCGGTTTCCGGCGCCAGCAGTGCGGCCAGCAGCAGCAGTTCGAGCTGTGCAACATCGTCGCCGATGCCCGCGGTGAACTGCTGCAGCGCCAGCTGCTGCGCGCGCGTCATCCGGTGCAGCAGTGCATCGAGCGGCGCGGCTGCGGCAGCGACCACGGCGGACGCGGCCAGCGCATCGGCGGCGACGCCAGGCAGCGCGGCAAGCGGTGTCGCGATCGCAGAGGGAATGGCGGCGGGACTCGCGGCTGGCTCGGCTGTTGGCGCCGCGGCCGTCACCGCAGACGGTGCCGCGGCCGGTTGGCCGGCGGCAGCCGCCGACTGCGCGCGGCGCTGCGCGTTCGCTGCCACGCTGTCGGCCCGCGCCTCCGACTGGAGTCGCCGCTGCTCGCGTAGCTCGGCGCCTGCCGCCCGCACCAGCGCCCGGTAGCGCTGCTCCGTCATGGCCGGGTCGAGCGCGCGGACGCGCTCCAGCACGGGCGGATGCGTGGCGAACACCGGCCCGCCGAGTTTGCTGATCCAACCCAGGTCGACCGCCGAAAACATCATGTGGGCGGCGGCGGTGGCGCCGCGCGCGTCGAGCCGGGCCGCATCGCTGCAGCCCGCGACCTTCAGCAGCACCGACTGCAGCGCCTGGGGATTGCGCGTGTACTGCACCGCCGACGCATCGGCCAGCTGTTCACGGCGCCGCGAGATCATCGCCTGCAGCGCGCGGCCGAGCAGCGTGCCCACGCAACCGATCAGGAACAGGCCGGCGATCAGCGGCCAGGCGACGAGCGCCCGCGGCTCGAAGCTGCGCTTCTCGCCACGGAGCATCCGTACCGCGAACATCGTCGGCGCGTGCAGGCCGTGCAGCCACGCCAGCAGACGCGTGTTCAGCGCCGTGTCGCCGTTCAGCAGATGGCTGAACTCGTGGCCGACCAGCGCCTGCAGCTCATCGCGATCGAACGCCGCCAGCGCGCCTGCCGTGATGCCGATGGCCGCGTCCTCGGGCTTGCGGCTGGCTGCGAACGCATTCAGGGATTTCTCGTGATCGAGCACGTAGACGCTGGGGCGTGGCATGCGGGCCGCGAGCGCGATTTCCTCCACGACGTTCAGCAGCCGACGTTCCGCGGGGTCGGTGGTCTTCTGCAGCACGCGACGACCGCCCAGCGATTCGGCCAGCGCGCCGCCACCGGCGCGCAGCTTCCATGCGCGGCTCGCCGCGACGGCCAGCATTGCCACGGCGACAAACGCGGAGAAGCGCAGGAAGACGTCGGGACGGGCCTGCAAGGTCGCAAGCGCCTGCGACGCGGAGCCGCCAATGCCGACGGACAGCGTCACCAGTACCACCAGCGACACCGCGCCGATCATGATGACGAACGCCAACGCAAACGCCAGGCGCAGCCACAGCGTGCTGCGGCGCGCGGCCGCCTGCCGCTCGAAGAAATCGCTGGCCACCCGACGGGCGCCCTCATGCAACAGAGCCCGGCACCAGTGTCACGCTTCGACCACGGCGGTACTGTGCGCTGGCGCACGCTCCGTGACGCAGCGCACGGAATCGTGACCCTGTGCCCCATACTGCGAGGACGGGACCTGTAAAGTATCGGCTGGTCCTTCCCAGCATCCGGAGCCAGCGTGAAACTCGAGTCTCAGTCGGTCGAATCGAGCCAGGGTGGCGGCGCGGGCGGTATGGCTCGTCTGGTCGCAGTGCTCAGCGTGCTGCTGCTGGCCGCGGTTGGCATCCTGATGGTGCTCGAAGTGATTCCGGTCAGCGTCTTCGGCGAGTTCTCGGCCAAGCTGCTCGGCGTCGGAGCGATCGCGCTCGTGGCCGCGATCGCGATCGGCCTGCTGTCGAAGCGCTGAGTCAGCTGCGCGCGTAGCGCAACGCGCCCCCGGCGCCTTCGAGCCGCTGCGCCTCGCCGCGGCGCACCAGATGCTCGAGATGCGCGATGCACTCGTGCATCGCCAGCAGCATGTGAAAACCCCGCAGCCGCTTCAGGGTGTACAGCACCGACAGGCAGTCGAACGCGCTGCGCGGTTCGCCCAGCGCGTCGCGCAGCAGTGCGAGGTGTTCGAGGTGATGATCGCGCAGATCGCGAATGCGCGGTCGCAATCCGGTGAATGGCCGGCCGTGTGACGGCAGCACCCAGGTCGATTCCGGCAACCGCTCGAGGCGATCGAGCGAGGCGAGATAGTCGCCGAGCGGATCGCGACCGAAATCCTGCGCCGCGAGGCTGATGTTCGGCGAGATCGTCGGCAGGATCTGGTCGCCGCTGATCAGCACCGCGGGCGCCGCCGAGAAGAACGCCAGATGGCCGGTGGCGTGGCCATCGACCTCGAGTGCCTCGAAGGTCCAGTCACCCACGCTCACGACATCGCCGTCGTCCAGCGGCGCTTCGACCTGCGGCATACGGTTGATCGGCGTTTCGTAGCGCATGGTTGGCAGCTGCGCGAAGTAGTCGCGCGCCTCGCCCATGCCGTGCGCGAGGAAATACTCGAGCGTGCGCGCACGCTGCCCGGCGTCGGGGCCGTTGACCATCAGTTGCGCACCGGGCAGCGCGCGGCGCGCCATCTGCACCGTGGGGTGGCTGCCGCGCGCCTGCAGCCAGCCTGCGCAACCCATGTGATCGGGATGGAAATGCGTCAGCAAGATCCGGCGCAGCGGCCGGCCCGCGAGCCAGCCCGCTTCGAGCTGCTCCCAGACTTCGGTGCAGCGGGTTGCCGGCAGGCCTGTGTCGATCAGCGTGACGCCGTCATCCGTTTCGATCAACCACAGGTTGATGTGGTTGAGGTCGATGGGCAGCGGCATCCGCAGCCAGTGCAGGCCGCGTGTGATCTCGCGCAGTTCGCCGGGTTCAGGTGCCGCCTCGTGCAGGTAGTGCAGCTGCGGCTCGGGGGTGGGGTAGGTTTCGCCTTCGGCGGTCAGGGACTCGACTTTCACGATGCGTGCAGGGATACCATGCATGGGCGGGTAGCGTCCATGATCTGGCGAGGGCAGGACTCGTGAACAGCTTGCGCGTCCGGGTGGTTGTTGGCGGGCATGGCTTCGAACGGGATGCGTTCGATGCCGCGTTGCGCGCGCTGCCTGGCGTCGCCATCGAGTACGACAAGCAGCCTGCCGCAGCGCTGCGCATGAATCCGCGCGATCTGCAGGGCGTCGATGCCTTGCTGCTGTACGACATCCCGGGCATCGACTTCCGCGCTGCGACCGATCCGCCGCAACTGCTCGAACCGCCGGCGCAGTTCCAGGTCGGCTTCGAAGCACTGTTGCTCGACGGCATCGGCATCGTCGCCCTGCATCACGCGCTCGCGGGCTGGCCCGCCTGGCCGGCCTATGGCGACTGTCTCGGCGGCCGGTTTCGCTACCGCCCGGTGCGCGATGCTGCGGCGTCTGATGCGGCGTCGGTCGCGCCCGATTCGGGGTATGCGACCGACGTCGAGTACGGCGTCGAAGTCATCGACACCGCGCACCCGGTGACACAAGGTCTGCCGCCGCGGTTCACGCTGCGCGATGAACCCTACCGCTGCGAGGTGCACGAAGCGCAGGTGACGCCGCTGCTGCGCGCCGATGCGCGCTACACGAGCGCGCCGTTCCAGTCCGCGGCGCGCGCGGTCGGTGCCGCCGATGCGTTGCAGCCAGGGCAGTGGCAGGGCCCGGCGCCGTCGACGCTGGTCGCGTGGTCGCGCGAGATCTGGTCGAGCCGGCTCGTTTACCTGCAGCCCGGCGACGGACCGGCGAGCTACGGCGATCCGCACTGGCGACGCTTGCTCGGCAACGCGCTGCGCTGGGTCGCGCAGCGGCCCTGAGCCCGGAGCGTCAGCGCATCGCGTTCCAGAACAGCGCGGTGTCGGTGTGCTGGTGCAGCGACTTCACCTTGCCGTCGCGCACTTTCCAGATCGTCGCGTACGGCGCTTCGACCTGCTTGCCGGTGGCCTTGAACGTGCCGCGGTAGACGCCGATCGAGACGACCGTGTCGCCCTGCGCGACCAGGCTGTCGTTGACGGCGGTGAAGTTGTCCCACTGCGTGCCGAGCGGCGTCAGCACGTTCTGCACGATCTGGTCGACACTGGTGTAGACGCCGCCGTACGGATGCCCTTTCGCTTCGTTCCAGACCATGTCGGGCGCGAGGTGGCCGAAAAAGCCCGCGATGTCGCCGCGCGCGAACGCGGCGTAGACGCCGTTGACCACGGCGACGGGATCCTTGCTGTCAGTCATCTTGTGCGATCTCCAGAAAAGTCACGCGTTGTACCGAGCGCGTCAGCATTGCACCGAGCGAGCTCATGAAGCCCGGCCCCTCGTTCTCGAGCAGGCCGTAGGGGACGTAGCGTACCTCTGCCGAGGTGGTCGCGAGCGCCGAATCGGCCAGCTGCCAGCGCCCGCCTTCGTAGAGCTCGGTCCAGGCATGGCCCCAGGCCTCATGGCCCGTCGGCGTCGGCACGATCGCGACGCCGACCACGACGCGCGCGGGGGTGCCGGAGCGGCGCGCGAGCGCGGCGAGCAGCACCGCGTGTTCGGTGCAGTCGCCCTCGCGGCGACGCGCGACCGTCGAAGCGAAATCCCAACCACGGTAATGCGATCCCTCGATGACGTCGGCCGTGAACGCGATGAGGTTCTCGCGCAGCGAGTCTGGCAGCCGCCGGGCAAGGAACTCGGCGTGCAGCTTTGCGACGTCGGGTTCATCGTGGTCGATGACGAACGACGCATCCAGCCACCGCCCTTGGGTTCGCGCGACGACGGGGCGATAGTCGCGCAGCGTCACGACCAGGGTCCGGGCGTCGCTTGCCGGAGCCTCGAGGCCGAGTGCGGCGGCGACGCGCGCTGCATCGAGCGTCTGCAGCTCGACGCGCAGCGGCGCGCTCGCCGGCGGCGGGGTGCTCAACCGCGACTCGAGCGGAATCAGCGCCAGCGATGGCGTCTGCGCGCTGCTGAGGCTCGCGAGCCACGCGCCGGCCACCAGCATGGCCGCGACAACCCCGCGCGCGCCGCGCGCGCGCGGCGTCCTAGAAGCTGCCGCGGACATGCGCGCGTTCGAACACGATCGACTGCGCACCCATATTCAGTTGTGCCTCGATCGTGAGGCCGGTGCTGCGCTCGACGATCGAGTCGAACTGGATGTCGCCGACGGACTCCTTGAGCGCGACGCGCGTGGCGTCGAGCGGGCGCGCGCTCTCGACACGCCACTCGCTGAAGATGCTGGGGTCGATGCTGATCCAGGCCCTGCCCCGGATGCCCGCCGCATCGGGCGTCGCGGCCCGCAGCCAGTCGCGGCGCGCGCGCGCCTGCTGGATGTAGTGCCCGGGTGGTTCCGCGGCCTGGAGTTCGACCCCGATCTCCTTGCTGTTGAAGCTGCCATTGACGGTCCAGCCACCGGAGTCGGCCTGGACCAGCTTCAGGTTGGTGTCCAGTTCGCCGTTGGAGCTTGCCGCACTGACGCCGTTGATCAGCGCGCCGTCTGCGCTGACCCACTGGATCTCCGTGGAATCCTCAGATGACAGCATCCCATCGGGCTGCGGCAGCAGCATGGCGCTGCTGGACGCGATGCGCGTGTCGCCTTCGTCGTCGCGGACGAGGCGCACTACCGCGAAGCCAACGCGTTGCTGACCGACCCGCGCCGTCATGATCTCGACGAAGTAGGGCACGGGTTCGCTCGACGGCAGCTCCAGGCTGTCGACGAAGGCCTGCGCCACGCGACGGAAACTGGCTTCGTAACCGAGTTCGGCATGCGCGCAGTAAATGCTGCGGCCGTTCTTCTCGGCGTAAAGTTGCTTGACGCCACCGAGCCGCTGCTCGCCTTCCTCGAGCGCGTTGTAGATCCAGCTGGTGGCGAGGAAGGGCTGCTCGCCGAAAGCACCAGCGTCCGTCTTCTCGATCGCGCGTGCCGTGACCTTGCCCTGGATCGTTTCGATCGTGTCGAAGGTCAGCTTCGCAGTCGCCCGAATCAGCGCACCGCCGTCCGTCGCTTCCGCGAGCACTTCGCAGTTCGCCGTCGCGCCCGCGCCGAAGTCGAGCTCGGCGGAGTAAGTCCCGTCTTCGAGGCTGACGTCGCCAACGAGTCGCGCAGGAACGGTCACCTTCATGAGGCCGTCTGCGCTCCGGATCTGGTTCGGCGCGATCGGTTTGCCTTCGCGGGCGCGCGCTTCCTTGAGCCACGCAGGCTCTTCGTCCGCGGACGGCGCTTGCGCCAGCAGCGCCTCTGCCGGTGCCAGCAGCAACAGCGCGAGGACCGCCGGGCCCCATGCGCAACGTGACCCGTGTTCAGCCTTCATCGTCGCTGCCCCCCTCGATTGCGACTACGCGACGCAGTTACTCTGCGCGACGCCGGCTCGTTTGGCAAACTCCCGATATGTCCAATGACAAGCTGTTCATCGGTGCCCAGGACCTGCTGCGCGATTCGTTCGCGCTCGGGAAATTGATCCTGGCGAGCGGCTTCCGGCCAAGCTTCCTGGTGGGCGTCTGGCGGGGCGGCGCACCGATCGGCATAGCGGTGCAGGAGCTGCTCGAGTTGCACGGCGTCGCCACCGACCACATCGCGATCCGCACCTCGTCGTACTCGGGCATCGACCAGCAGGAGAAGACGGTGCGCGTGCACGGCATCGACTACCTCGTGTCGCGCCTGGGTGCCGAGGATCGGCTGCTGCTGATCGACGACGTGTTCGACTCCGGCCGCAGTCTCGAGGCCGTGCTCGACGAGCTCGCGCGCCGGTGCCGGCGCAACCTGCCGGAGCAGATCCGCATCGCGACCGTCTACTACAAGCCGTCGCGCAACCGCAGCCGCCTGAAGCCCGATTTCTTCGTGCACGAGACCGAACGCTGGCTCGTGTTCCCGCATGAGCTCAGCGGCCTGACGCGGGACGAGATCGCCCGGCACAAGCCTTTCGCGCGCGAGTTCCTGCCGAAGGGTGATGCCGATGCTGCGGGTTGATCCGCAAGCCGAAATCGAGGTCCTGCTGGCTTCGCAGTGCGCGGTGATCCTGGTCGAAACGCGCGAGGAAGTGCGAGTGATCGACCTGATCCGCAGTGCATCGATGAAGCTGCACCGCGCGCGCGGCTGGCCGGTCTTCCAGTGGACGCTGACCGAGGGGCTCGAGCGCGTCGACAGCGAGAACGCTCCGCTGCAGAAGGGCACGACTGAGCCGGAAGCCCTGTTGCGGCGGATCAAGTCGGCGCCGGGCCCCGGCATCTATGTGCTGCTGGACTTCCATCCGTTCCTCGAGTCACCGTTGCACGTGCGCTTGATCAAGGACATCGCGCAGGCGCATGACGCCGATGCGCGCACGCTCGTGTTCGTTTCGCATGAACTCAAGTGGCCCGCCGAGCTCGAGCACCTCGCGGCACGCCTGCCGATGCAGCTGCCGACCTCGGCCGAGCGCGCGCAGATCGTGAGCCGGGTGGTCCAGGAATGGGCGGATGCGCATCGTGGTCGCGCGCCCAGCGTGGATCCCACCGCGGAAGCAGCGCTCGCTGAAAATCTTTCCGGCCTGACGCGCAGCGATGCGCTGCGCCTTGCGCGCCGCGCCGTCTTTGATGACGGCAAGCTCGGCATGGGTGATGTCAGCGATGCGCAGGCCGCGCGCTATCGGCTGCTGAATCGCGCCGGTGTGCTGTCTTACGAGCCGGACGTCGCCGAGTTTGCGGACGTCGGCGGCATGAAGCGCCTGCGCCAGTGGTTGCAGCAGCGCAAGCCCGCCTTCGAGGCTACCGCACAGGTGCCCGATCCACCGCGCGGCATGCTGCTGCTCGGCGTCCAGGGTTGCGGCAAGAGCCTGGCCGCCAAGGCGGCAGCCGCGCTGTTTGGCGTGTCGCTGCTGCGCCTCGATGTGGGCGCGATCTTCAGCAAGTGGCACGGCGAGTCGGAGAAGAATCTGCGCGAGTCGCTCGCGGCCGCCGATTCGCTCGCGCCCTGCGTGCTGTGGATCGATGAGATCGAGAAGGCGTTCGCCGCAGGCGACAGTGATGGCGGCACCTCGCGGCGGGTGCTAGGCAGCTTCCTGACCTGGCTTGCGGAGAAGCGCAGTCGCGTGTTCGTCGTCGCGACGGCCAACGATATCCAGGCTCTGCCCGCCGAACTGGTGCGCAAGGGCCGCTTCGACGAAATCTTTTTCGTCGATCTGCCCGATGCCGCGGCCCGTGCCGAAATCCTGCGCATCCACGCCGCGCGCCGCAGCCTGACGCTCGACCCTCGCGAAGCTGCAGCGCTCGCCGCGCGTTCGGAGGGCTACACGGGCGCCGAACTGGAGCAGGCCGTGGTTGCAGCCGTGTACCACGTGCGGCACGCCGGGCAGGTGCTCGACGCCAGGGCGATCGCGCGCGAACTCGCCCGCACGCGACCATTGTCCGTCGTGATGGCGGAGAAGGTCGCGGCGCTGCGCAGCTGGGCCGCAGAACGCACGGTGCCCGCCGACTGACGGGCGCGGCAGATCTCGTTCAGTCGGCGTTCAGTCAGCGTCCCCATACTCCGCGCGTTTCTTTTCCACCTCAGCTTCAGGGAACCCTTGCACATGGATTTTCGTCTCGTTGCTTCTGCTCTTCTGCTTGCCACGCTCGCTGTCCCGGCGCACGCCGAATGGAAAGGCAAGGGCGAAGTCGGTATCGTGTTCGCGCGTGGCAACAGCGAGACCGAGACCGGCAACATCAAGCTCGACATGGCGAAGGAGTTCGAGCGCTGGAAGCACGGCTTCGGCATCGCCGCGCTGCGCAGCTCAAGTGAAGACGTGCTGACCGCCGAGCGCTACGGCGCGAACTGGCAGTCGGATTTCAAGATCAACGACCGCAGCTTCTGGTTCGGTGGCCTGCGCTACGAGCAGGACGAGTTCAGCGGCTTCGATCATCAGGCCAGCGCGGCGACCGGCTACGGCTACAAGTTCATCGACCGCGAGGGGCTCAAGCTCTCCGGGCAGCTCGGTGCCGGTTATCGCCGCAGCAAGAATGCGGTGACGCTGGCGACCGACGGGGAAGGCATCGTGACCGGCCAGCTGGCCTACGAGCACCAGCTGACGGCGACGACCAAGCTGCTCGACAAGCTGGTCGTCGAAACAGGCTCAGAGAACACGTTCGCGTCGAATGAGCTGTCGCTGCAGGTCAGCATGACGGAGCGCCTCGCGCTGTCGTTCGGCATCGGCGTGCGCTACAACTCCGATCCGCCGGCGGGTCTCAAAAGCACGGATACGTTGACGACGGTCAATCTCGTCGTCGCGCTGTAATGCATTCCGGCCCCAAGCGCCGGCGCTTGCGCTAGTCTGCCTCCCATCCCTCCGATCCGCGGAGGAGTGGGAGGGATCTTGACGCCGAAGACTGCTGCTGCACGGCTGCTGGCCGCGCTCTCCATCTGCATCCTGCTCGCATCCGGCGGCCAGCCCGCTGCCGCTGGTACCGCTGCCACGACCGATGCGCCTGCGCCGCAGCGTGCGGTGCTCGTCACGGGCGCGAGCACCGGCATCGGCCGCCGCATCACCGAGCAGCTCGCCGCGGCCGGGCACTTCGTCTACGCCGGCGCGCGCAAGCCGGAGGATCTCGCGGCGCTCGGCAAGATTCCCAACGTGCAGGCGATCCGCCTCGACGTGACCAGCGACGCGGAGGTCGCTGCCGCGGTCCAGACGATCACCCGGGCGGGCCGCGGCCTCTACGGACTCGTCAACAACGCGGGCGTCGCCGTGGTCGGCTCATTGCGCGAGATGAACGCGGACGACTTCGACTTCACGATGCAGGTCAACGTGTACGGCCCGTTTCGCGTGACCCAGGCCTTTGCGCCGCTGATCATCGCGTCGAAGGGCCGCATCACGAACATCAGCTCGATCTCGGGCATTCTCTCGAGCGGCACATTGGGCGCCTACAGCATGAGCAAGCACGCGCTGGAAGCATTTGGTGATTCGCTCGCCACCGACATGGCACCGCTCGGGGTCCACGTGAGCCTGGTCGAGCCGGGCAACTACAACTCCGAGATCGGCGCGAGCGCCGCGAAGCGCGCGGGCGCTCCGGAGCGCTTTACGGATCGCACCCGCTACAAGGAGCCGGATGAAGTCGCCGCCGCCGTGCAGCTCGCGCTGTTCGAACCCAATCCGAAGCGGCGCTACCTCGTGGTGCCCGAGGCCCGCGAAGGCGAGGTCACGATCCGCAAGGCCATCGAGGAACTCGTGCAGCTGAATGAGCGCCACGCCTACAGCTACGATCGCGACACGCTGGTGAAGATGCTCGATGCTGAGCTCGCGGCGCCACGCTGATCAGGCGGTAGACCCCAGCAGCACCTCGACATACGCGCGCGCGCGCGCCGGCTCGTGCAGCGGGTGATGCCCGACGAAGCGATGCTGCGCGGCTTGCGGCAGCAGTTCGCAGGCGCGCGCGAAGCTGCCGGCGAGCGTGTCGGTCTCGGCGGTCAGCAGCAGCGTCGGCTGCGTGACGGCCGGCAGTCGCGTCTCGAGGTCATACTCGGCCGAGATCGGCGCGGACGACACGAAATCCGTTTCGAGGTAGTCGATCATGGCGGGCCACAGTGTCTCGAGCGTCTCCGTGGTCACGGTGAATCCGGGCAGGTAATGCTCATAGGTCGCGCGCACGGTGCGGAACACCAGCGACTCGTGCGCGCCTGCCGGATCTGCTGCAGGCCGCGGCGCGCGCCGCATCGCTTCGAACGTCGCGCGCAGTGCGGGCGTCAGGAACGGGCAACCATCGAGCGCGAGCGTCGCCACGAGCTGCGGGAAGCGCAGCGCGACTTCGGTCGCGACGCAGCTGCCGGTGTGGCCGCCGACGACCAGCGCATCGTGGAACCCGAGTTGCTCCGCGACCTCCGCGACGCTGGCCGCCCAGTCCGCCATCGACCATTTCTCGGGCCGCGGATCAGATCGCCCGTAACCCAGCAGGTCGATGGCTAGCGCATCACAGCCGCGCTCGGCCAGAATCGGCATGACATGCTGGTACATCCGCGACGACAGCGGCAGCCAGTGAATCAGCAGCACACGCCGCCGGCCGCCATGGCCGAGCCGGCGATAATGCACCTGGCCGTGGCGCGTGTTCGCGTACGCTTTGGGAATGGAGTCCTTGCTCATGTTCACCGATCCGCTGGAATCCACCGTGGCGCAGAATATCGCGTTCTTCGCGATCGCCAGCCTTTATGTCTGGATCGGCGCGCGCCGGGCTGCAGGCACGGCGGTCTTCCCGGGCCCACGCCCGCCGCCGGACTGGTTCAAGATCTGGCTGGTCGTGATCTGGCTCGTCGGCCTCGCCCTGCCCGTCGGCACGCTGGTCATCGAGGGCGTGCTCGGCGGCAACCGCGATGCCAGCATCGGTCTCGGCGCCTACCTCGTGATGTTCGTCGCGCAGGTCGCGACCGAGCTGTTCGTCTGGAAGCGCTGGCGCAGCCCGATCTGGGTCATCGTCCCCTGCCTGTATCTGACATGGCGGCTGTGGCAGATCCACTGGGCATGGAGCCTGCCAGGCGTTGCCTACTCGGATCTGGCGTCGTTCACCTGCGCGGCGCTGTTCGTGCTGTGGGTGATCAACATCGGGGTGCACTTCACGAACATTCCGCTGACGCTGCGCTGGGATCACCACCCGCGCTCGGCAAGCTTCCCGTCGCTGCACGATCCGCTGGTGCTGACGCGCGACGCGCACGACCCGCTCGATCCGGCCCGTGGCGCCAAGTCGGAGTGATGCGATGAGCACGACGATAGACAGACTGGTCACGCCCGAGCATGTCGCGCGCTATGCCGCGGACGGCTGCGTCAGGGTCGCTGGCGTATTCGACACTGCCACCTGCAATCGTCTCGCCGCAGCGCTCGATGAGGCCGCGCAAGCCTTCGACGCCGGCCGCCTCGCGCCCGATGCCGGTGCCGCGCGGCACCAGAATCCGCCGTCGGTGCATCGCGGCGACGGCCAGGTGCAGCTGCGCAATTTCGCGCAGCATGTTCCGGCGTTGCGTGATTGGCTCTGGAACAGCATCGCGGCCGAGCTGGTCGCGCGCCTGATGGGGGCGCGCCACGTGCGTTACTGGATGGACGCCTCGTTCATCAAGGAAGGCAGCAGTGCCGATTCGGCGACACCCTGGCACAACGACGAGTGCACGTTCCCGTTCCGCGGCCAGATGATGCCGTCGTTCTGGGTGGCGCTGACCGACGTGCCGATGGACAACGCGCCGCTCGTGACGCTGGCCGGATCGAATCGCGACCCGTGGCGCTATCACTCGCCGATGTCGAACCCCGACGCGTTCGAGGTCGAGCACATCCCGTGGAGCCACCTCGAGCGGCGCATCGCGCAGCCCGATGCGCCGAAGCAGGTCTGGCCCTGCGCGGCAGGCGACATCCTGCTGATCCATCCGAAGACCATCCACGCGTCGCTGCCCCGCACCGCGCAGTACGCCGGCCGGCGCGTTGCGCTGACGTCGCGCTGGCTCGGCGACGACGTGACCTGGCAGCCCAGCAGCCTGACGATCCGGATTCCGTCGATCGAATCGACGGGGCTCATGCGCCCTGGTGCGCCGCCACCAGACGAGCTGTTCCCGATCGTCTGGTCAGCGCCCGGCGAGCTTCATCGCGCGGCGCCCTGACGCAGCCGCTCGAGGTAGCGGTCGCGCAGCAGCGTCTGGCGCATGCGATCCGGACCCCTGCCACGGCGGTGGCAAACCCGTATTCCGGCACGCCGACCCGCCGTGCTCGAATGCGGCATGGAGACGACTGCGTCCGCCGCAGGTTCGACGCGCGTGGCCTTGGGTGGCTGCGCGCTGCTGCTCGCGAGTGGCTGGTCCGGGGCCTGGTGGGATGAATACAGCCGCGCCGGCTGGTCGACGTGGATTTCCATGTGCCAGACGAGCTCGCCCGATTTCCTGAACGTGCTGCGCCTGTATGCGGTCCTGCTGCCGACCTCGCTGATCGCGATGCTGCTGGGCGGGCTCGTCGTGCTCGGCCTCGCGGCACTCGCGCGGACGCGGCAGTCGCTGGCGCTCAGCGGCATCGCTGGTCATGCCGGCTGCATCGTCGCGATGCCCCTGTCGATCTGGTTGTGCGCCAAGCTGTTCGACGAACCGGCCACGGCTGGCCTGCAGCTGACCTCGATGCTGCTGCTCGATCTCGGCATCGCGTTCGGCTTGACGCTCGCGCTGATGAAGGCGTTGCAGCCCAGCGTGGCTGACTGCTGCCGCGACAGCGTCGGGTACTCCTGACCCGGGCGTCAGTCGCGCGCCCGTGCAGTGCGCAACAGACGCCAGTCTCCGTCTTCGTCGACGAGTTCGACGACGAAGCGATCGCCGTCGACGGACAGACCAGCGCCGCGCGTCACAGATGCCACCAGCAGTCGCACGCGGGCGCGATTCGCGTCCGGAAACTCGATGCCCTGCACGGTCACGAGCAGTTCGATGCGTGGATTCAGCGCGAACCAGCCACGCACGAAACCGCGCAGCGCCGCGCGGTCACGACCGGCTTCGTCGGCATAGTCTGCCGACACGAGTTCGAGCGCCGCGCCGACATCGCGCGCTTCGGCAGCGGTTTCCGCAGCGGCGAGCACCGCGCGTACGGCGGTTTCGCGGTCAGGGGCAGCGCCGCACGCACTCAGGATCGTGACCAGGGCGAGCAGACACAGCGTCGGCAGCGTGTGCATCATCCGCATCTTAGCGAGGTGTCGAGCATGAGAAAAATCACCTTGAGCCTGGGCAGCCTGATGTTGGTCGGTTGCGTTGCGACGGCCGCGGCGCAACAGCCCGTCGCCGTGCCGCCAGCTGTCGTCGAGCAGGCCGCCGGCATCGCGAACCGTTTCGGCGCGGAGCTCATGGGCAAGCTGCAGGCGGCGATGGCCGAAGGCGGGCCGGTGGCCGCGGTCGAGATCTGCCAGGTCGAGGCGCCGGCGATCGCGAGCCGGCTGTCGCGCGAGACCGGCTGGCAGGTGCATCGCGTCGGCACGCGGGTGCGCAATCCGCACACGGGTCAACCGGACGCCTGGGAGCAGTTCGCGCTGCAGGAGCTCGACCGCCGCGTTCGGGAGGGCGAGCAGCCCGGGCAGCTCGTGATCGCGACGACGGTCAAGGAGCCGCAGGGCGATGCCTATCGCTACATGCGCGCGATCGTCACCGGCCCGCTGTGCGTCGCCTGCCACGGTGCGCCGGAGCAGCAGTCGCCGGAATTGCGCGCGGCGCTCGGGAAGGCGTATCCACATGATGCGGCGACCGGTTACTCGCCGGGTCAGTTGCGTGGCGCGTTCTCGCTGCGCCGGCCAGTGACTGCGGCAACGCCCTGAAGCACCGCGCGCCGCGGCCCGCGCTGCTGTGACCGCACCGCTCAGGCGGCGGCCGTCCTGTCCGCGCGGATCCTTGCGATCTCGGCCTCGATCCAGGCCTGCGCCTCGGCGTTGATCTCGCGCGGGTCGCGGCCCGCGGCGACGATCGGCGCGCCGACCGAAACGGTGATGACGCCGCGGCGCTTCAGCAGGCCGCGGCGCGCCCAGTAGTAGCCCGAGTCGTGCGCGACCGGCACGACGACCACGCCGGCACGACTCGCGAGCAGCGCGCCGCTGACGCCGTACTTGCGCGTCTCGCCGGCCGCGACCCGCGTGCCCTCGGGAAATACCAGCACCGACAAGCCCTCGCGCAGGCGTTGCTCGCCGGCGTTGATGACGAGGTTGACGGCCGACGTGCCCGCCGCCCGATTGATCGGGATCATCCGCAGTTGTGCGAGTCCCCAGCCGAAGAACGGGATCCACATCAGCTCGCGCTTCAGCACCAGTGACTGGGGCCGGCCAATCACGAACTGCGCGACGGTCTCCCAGGCCGAGGCATGCTTCCACAGCGTCACGTGCGCGCTGTCGGGAAAGTTCTCGGCACCACGCACTTCATAGCGCAGGCCGCACAGCAGCCTGAGGCCGCCGAGCACGGCGTGCGCATAGACGCGCGCCAGCGCGAAGCGGCCGCGGATCGGCAGCACCAGGCACACGACGACGAAGAACATCGCGTACAGCAGCGTCCAGACCAGGAAGTACGCCGTGAAGATGAACGACAACAGCAGCTGCATGCGTCAGCCGGGGAGCTTCGATAGGTCGGCGATGCGACCGAACAGGCCACTGATGCCGCCGAGCAGCGCGAGCCGGTTCGCGCGCAGCGCCGCATCGGGATCATTGACCATCACGGCATCGAAGAACGCATCCACTTCGCCGCGCAACTGCGCGAGCGTCGCGAGCGCGCCCGCGTAATCGCGCTGCGCCAGCGCCTGCTTGACGGGCGGGCGCACGCGCGCGAGGGCCGCAGCGAGCGCCTGCTCGGCCGGCTCGCGCAGCAGCGCCGGGTCGATGGCGCTGGCGGTGCCGGCCTCCGACTTGCGCAGGATGTTGGCGATGCGCTTGTTCGCGGCCGTCAGCGCGGCGGCGGCGGGCGCGCCGAGGAACCCGGCCAGTGCGCGCAGTCGCGCATCGAGGTCGAGCGGCGAACGCGGGTCGCTCGCCAGCACCGCGTCGAGCTGCTCGGCGGTGGTCGAGAATCCGGTCGGCCCGCTCGCACCGCCTTCGAGGTAGTAGGACCGCAGCCGTTCGATGACGTACTGGTAGACATCGTCGGCCGCGCTCGTCGACTTGACCGGCTGGGCGGCGACGGCCAGTTCGATGCAGCGGCGCAGGTCGAGATCGACCTTCAGTTCGATCAGCAGGCGCAGCACGCCGATCGCCGCGCGGCGCAACCCGAACGGATCCTTGGTGCCGGTGGGCTTCTGGCCGGTCGCGAAGATGCCAGCCAGCGTGTCGAGCCGGTCGGCGAGCGCAACCGCGAGGCCGACGCGGGTCGCGGGCAAGGCGTCGCCGGCGCCGCGCGGCAGGTAATGCTCGCGGATGCCCTGGGCCACTTCGGCCGGCGCGCCATCGGCCGCGGCGTAGTAGGCCCCCATGGTGCCCTGCAGCTCCGGGAACTCGCCGACCATGCTGGTCACGAGGTCGCACTTGGCTAGCAGCGCGCATTGACTCACCCGCGCAACATCCGCGCCGATTTCGGTCGCGATTGAGCTGGAAAGAGACGCAACGCGGCGGGCCTTGTCGCCGATCGAGCCGAGCTTGGCCTGGAAGGTGACGCTGTCCAGGGCCGCTGCACGGCTCGCCAGCGTGGTCTTGCGGTCCTGGCGGAAGAAGAACTCGGCGTCGGAAAGGCGTGGCCGCACGACGCGCTCGTTACCCGCCCGCACCTGGGCCGGATCGCGACTCTCTATGTTGCTGATCGTGATGAACGTCGGCAGCAGCTGCCCGGCCGGCGTTTCGAGCGGGAAGTAGCGCTGGTGGTCCTGCAGCGTCGAGATCAGCACCTCGCGCGGCAGTTCGAGGAAGCGCTCCTCGAACCGGCCCTCGACTGCGACCGGCCATTCGACCAGCGCGGTGACCTCATCGAGCAACGCATCGGACATCACGGCGCGGGCGCCGAGCGCCTGG
>CAZPJE010000005.1:0-4624 GCA_964586725.1 uncultured Steroidobacteraceae bacterium
GACGAGACCCAGGGGGAGCGGCGAGACGGTCCGAATGGGCGCCGCTGCCACGATCCGCCACGATCTCACTGCCGCAGTCGGCCCTTCTTGGCTGGCCTCGGTCTGGTCGTCGGGCTTCAGGGGGCGTTTGAACTTCCTATGCGCGCAGGGCTTCGGCCCACAGGGCGACGACGTGCGCATCCTCAACCCCGTGCGCTGCGTCCGGGGCCAGCGCTAGAGGCGCTTCGCGGCGCCGGCGCGGCTCGCGGCGCCCGCGGGGCGCTGCGAAGCCGGCGTGCCGGTGCTGCGCGCGCGCCGCCCGCCGCTGAGCACCTCGTGCCAGCGGCCGGCACGCGAGGCCGCCACCAGCACATCGACGAAACCGCGCACCTTGGCCGGCACGAGCCGGCCATGGGCGTGATACACGCGGATGGCACCGGCATCGGCCCAGTAGCCAGGGAGCACCCGGCGCAAGGTGCCGTCGGCCAGGGCGCGGTGCACGTGCGGCAGACCCGCGAGGCCGATGCCCCAACCCAGCCGCGCCGCCATCGCGACGGCCTCGGGGTCGTTGACCAGGTGGCGCGCCGGCGGCTCGAACAACACGTCGCGCTCGCCAATCAGGTGCCACGGGCGCGGCCGCCCCGTGGCGGGTGACCGCAACGGCAGCAGGCGGTGCGCGTGCAGGTCCTCGGGCGTGCGCGGCTCGCCGTGCTGCGCGAGGTACGCCGGCGCGGCCACCAGCACCAGGTGGAGCGGCGCCAGCTCGCGCGCGACCAGGCTGCCCGGCAGCTCCACGCCCCCCGAGACGGCGGCATCGAAGCCCTCGGCGATCAGGTCCACCGCGCGGTTGTCGAAGTGCCCGTCGAACGTCAGCGCGGGGTGCTCCTCGAGCCAACCGCCCAGCGCCGGCATCACGAAGTGCCGGCCGAACCCCGGTGCCATGCTCACCCGCAAGGTCCCCGAGTAGGCGACATCGGGCGACTGCAGCTCCGACAACGCCTGCTGCAGAACGCCCAGCGCGGGCGCCACCGCCTGAAGCAGCAGGCGCCCGTCGTCGGTCAACGCGATCTGCCGCGTGCTGCGCGTGACCAGGGCCTTGCCGAGGCTGCGCTCCAGCTTGCCGACCTGCTTGCTCACCGCCGCGGGCGTCAAGCCCAGTTCCCGCGCGGCCGCCGAGAAGCTGCCCGACTCCGAGGCCCGCAGAAGCATGTCCAGTGCACTGAGCTTATCCATACCAAAGGTTGAATCTAATCTTCCTGATTTGATACTAGTCGAGGCTTAATCGAGTTCCCAGAATCCAGCCCATCGCACAACCCCACGGCACCAAGGAGCCCCTCATGTCCGAACCCGTCATCCTCGTCACTGGCGCCACCGGCAACATCGGTCGCGCCCTGGTCCAGCGCCTGTCGTCCGCAGGCGCCCGCGTCATCGCCGGCAGCCCCAGCGGCGAGTCGGTGGCCGGCGCGCCGGGCCGGGTCGTCCGCTTCGACGACCCGGCATCGCTGAAGACGGCCTTCGAAGGCGTCGAGCGCCTCTTCCTTCTGCTGCCGCTGGTGCCCGGCAAGGTGGAACTGGCCCGCAACGCGGTCGATGCCGCCAAGGCGGCGGGCGTGCGCTTCCTGCTGCGCTCGTCCGGCGCCGGCGCCGACCCGCAGTCGCCCGTCGCAGTGGCCCGCCTGCAGGGCGAGATCGACCAGCTCGTCATCGACTCCGGCATCGACCACACCCTGGTGCGTCCGAACAGCTTCATGCAGAACTTCATCCAGTTCTACGGCGGCATGATCAAGGCCGGCACGGTCTACCTCTCGCATGCCGACGGCAGGAGCAGCTTCATCGACGTGGCCGACATCGCCGCGGTCGACGCGGCCATCCTGCAGGACCCTCAGGCCCATGTCGGGAATGCCTACACGGTCACCGGGCCGCAAGCGCTGTCCGCACGCGAGGCGCTGGACGCGATCGGCGCCGAGATCGGGCGCCGGATCGACTACGTGCCCGTGCCCGAGGAGGCGGCCGTGGCCTCGATGAAGCAGATGGGCATGGACGACTGGACCGTCGGAATCCTGTCCAGCCTGAACCAGGTCATCGCCAACGGCTGGGCGGCCGAGGTCAGCCCCGCCGTGCAGCAGATCACCGGCCGGGCGCCGCGCAGCTTCGCGCAATTCGTCTCCGACAACGCCGCCGCGTGGCGCTGATGACGAGGGAGTCCAGCATGCGAATCGGAATCATCGGCGCCGGGATGATCGGCGCCACGCTGGGCCCGTTGTGGATGCGCGCCGGACACGCGGTGCGCTTCGGCACCCGTCACCCCGACCGGGTGCGGGTCGAAGGCGCACTCGCCACGACGGTGGCCGAGGCGGCCGCATGGGCCGAAGTGCTGCTGCTGGCCGTTCCGTTGGGCGCCGTGCCGGACGTGGCCGGTGCGGCCGGAGCGGCCGGTTCGACCGGCTCGGCGCTCGAGGGGAAGGTGGTTCTCGATGCCACCAATCCCATGGCCCGCCGCGAACCCGCGGCAGTCCGCGAGATCGAGGCCGAGGGCACGGGCTCGGGCCGCTGGGTCGCGCGGCACCTGAGAGGCGCCCGGGTCGTAAAGGCATTCAACACGGTTTACTTCCAGCAGCTGCGTACTGCTGCCGGTACGGGACCGACAGCGCCCGGCATCCCGCTGGCAGGCGACGACGCGTCCGCGCTGGCCACCGCCAGCCAGCTGGTGCGCGACGCGGGATTCGAGCCGGTGGTCGCTGGCCCGCTGGACCAGGCGACGCGGTTCGAGGTCGGCACGCCGGCATGGAACTCCGGCGCCACAGCGGCCGCGCTGCGCTCGCAGCTGCGCCCGTAGGCGAGATGACGTCCGGAACCGCGCAGCCCTGGACGGCCGAACCAGAAACAGGCCGCGCCCGACATCCCCTTCTCCACTCACCAAAGAGAGGTCATGAAATGAAAACGATTCCATTCCTGATGGCGGCACTGGGTGCTGCCGTTCTGCTGAGCTCACCGGTGCCGGTCCCGGCACAACCGGCGGCCACGTCACCGCCAGTCCTCCCGGCGAGTGTGCGCCTCGCCCTGCCGGGCGAAGCCCACCGCTGGATGGATCCCCTGGTGGGCCAGTGGAGCGTCGAGATGAACGTCTTCACCGGCCCGGGTCAGCCCGCCATCACGTCGAAGGAATTGACCGCGAGGCGCGAGCTCATCCTTGGCGGGCGCTACCTGCGCGAAGAGCTGCAAGGCGTCTTCGCCGGAAACCCGGCCAGCAGGGTGGCGACGCTCAGCTTCAACAACCTCGACGAGCGCTGGGAGTTGTCCACGATGGACACCTTCGAGCCGGGCCAGATGTGGTACCTCGGACGAGTCCAGGGCTCGCCACGGCGGTTCGAGTTGCACGGCGAGAGCACCGAGGCGGGGTCCGGTCCGACGCCCACGGGCCGCAAGCGGCAGCTGCGATTCGAGTTCGAGATCACGGACAACAACCGCAATGTGCAGCGCATCTACGTCAAGTACCCGGCACAGCCCGAGCAGCTCTTCGTGGAGCAGATCTTCACGCGCAGGCAGTGAGACGCGGTGCGGGCGGTGATCCACCGGCCAGCGCCGGCCAGGTCTTCGCCGCCTGCCCTCAGCGCGCGTTGCCGCAGGCCGCTGCTCCGCTCGACCGCCAGCAGGGTCCTCCCGGGCCGCAGGGCGTGGGTCCGCGACGGGGCTTCAGGCTGCCTCGAAGGCGATCGGAGGTTCGCGTCGTCGGGCTCTCCCCGCTGGCACTGCGGCGCCAGGGACCGGGCCGCCGCACCCACACCCTGTTCAACGCTGCGCAATCGGTTCCAGCCCGCCTGCTGCTGGCTCAGCGTCGCGCCACAGCGTCATCGATACGGGTCCGCGGCCAGTAGTGCTCCGGCTTGTCGCGCACCATGTGGCTGCCGGCCAGCATGGCCTGCATGCCGGGCGTGAAGAAGCTGTACGGGAAGGTCGCGGGCGACCCGCTGGCCCGATCCAAACTCGCCGTCAGCTCGTCGGGCCGCGAAAATTCGAAGGCGCCGAGGTTGTCTTCCGGCTGCGCCAGCCGGGTGGCGCCGACGATGACCGACGCCACGCCCGGCCGGTTGGCCACCCAGTTCAAGCCCACCTGGGCCTCACTGCGGCCGACCTCGGCGGCCACCGACTCCAGTTCGGCCGCGATCGCGAGACTGCGTTCGGCGAACTTCGCGAATGCCGGGTTGCCCGCCCCGCCGACCGCCTGCAGCCGTCCCTGGCCGACCGGCTCCGAGGGCGAGTGCCGGTACCTGTCGCTCGCATGCCGCGCAAGACCGCCGAGTCGGGGCGCAGCCACGTGTGCCCCGGGTGAGCAGGCCACTGGCGCCTCGCTGCTCGCGTCGCCTGGCGAGCCGGCGGCGCGAGCAGTGGCCTATCACCCGCTCAGGGCAGGACGGCGTACACGTAGGAGCCCCAGGGACAGAAGCGCCTGACCGTGGACAGCCAGTAGGCGAGGTCAGCCTCGACCAGGGTCGGGCGGCCGGCACATAGGAAGTTCAAACGCCCCCTGAAGCCCGACGACCAGACCGAGGCCAGCCAAGAAGGGCCGACTGCGGCAGTGAGATCGTGGCGGATCGTGGCAGCGGCGCCCATTCGGACCGTCTCGCCGCTCCCCCTGGGTCTCGTC
>CAZPJE010000006.1:0-4538 GCA_964586725.1 uncultured Steroidobacteraceae bacterium
TCGCGGCGCTTCGGTGTCACGCTGCAGCTGGGCGACGACGCGCGCAGCCGCGAAGCGCTCGAGTCGCTGCTGATCGACACGCCGCGCGGCGCCGTGCCGCTGGCGCGGCTCGCCAGCATCGAAGCTGCCGATGGTCCGAACCAGATCCAGCGCGAGGACGGGCGCCGCCGCATCGTCGTGTCGGCGAACCTCGAGGGCGGCGGCGCCGATCGCGTCGTCGCAGCGATGCAGCAGCGGCTCGCCGCGCTCGACCTGCCCCCAGGCTACACGCTGCGCATCGAGGGCCAGTTCCGCGCGCAACAGGAAGCCGCGCGCACGATCCTGCTGCTGTCGCTGGTGTCGTTCGCGCTGATATTTCTCGTGCTGTACACGCGCTATCGTTCGGCGCCGCTGGCGCTGATCGTCATGGGCAATGTGCCGCTGGCGCTGGTAGGCTCGGTCGCCGCGATCGCGATCGCCGGGCTCGACCTGTCCGTGGCCACGATGGTCGGCTTCATCACGCTGACGGGCATCACGGCGCGCAACGGGATCCTGAAGATCAGCCACACGCTGAACCTCGTGCTGCTCGAAGGCCAGTCGTTCGATCGAGCGACGATCCGCCGCGCCTGCCTTGAGCGCATGACGCCGGTGCTGATGACAGCGGTCGCCGCCGGCGTGGCGCTGATCCCGCTGCTGATTGGCGCCGACGAACCGGGCAAGGAGATCCTGCATCCGGTCGCCGTGACGATCTTCGGCGGCCTGATCACCGCCACGCTGCTGGACGCGCTCGTCACGCCGCTGCTGCTCGAGCGCTTCGGCGCCGCGTCCGTGAGCCGCCTCGCGCGCGAGGCGCGCGAAGCCGCGCAGCCTGGCGAAGCGGCGACAACCAATGCTTACTGAACCCTCGACCCCCACCATGCAAAGGAGTGATGCCATGAAGAAGACGACACTGCACGCCATGCTGCTGTGCCTGGGCGCAGCCATCGCCACGGCGACCGTGACCGGGACCGCGAGCGCCAACACCGCCGCAACGTCCAAGCCGGCGGCAACCAAGCAGAAGGATGACCACGATCACGCTCACGCCTCCGCCAGTTACGATGCCACGGTCGGCGCGTTCCATCTGCACGTGATCCCGGTCGGCAACGTGTTCGAAGTGCACGTCCACAGCGTCGCGAAGCACGAGTCAGTCGACCTGTCCAAGGCGCGCACGAAGGCCACGCTGCTCGCCGACGGCAAGACCACGGTCATCCCGCTGACGATCAAGGGCAAGGGCATCCTGACGTCGGCCCAGCCGTTGCCGAAGCAGTGGACGCTGCTGATCGCGCTGAACGTGCCGGGCCAGCCGCCGGCGCAGGCGCGCTTCACATCGACCAAGGCGGGCAAGCATGCGCACTGAGCGCCTCGCGGCGGCGCTGCTGGCTGCGCTCGCCTGCGGCGTCGCGTCGCCGCCAGGCGGTGCGGAAACAGGCGCCGCAGCGCCCGGGTCAGCGCCCGCTGCGGTGCCCGTCGCGGCGCCGATTCTGCCGCTGGACGCCGCGGTCGCGCAGGCGCTCGAGCGCGCGCCGCAGCTGCTGATCGCGCGCGCCAATCTCGCGGCGGCGGCCGCCGCCCTGCGCCAGTCGCGCTGGCCGGAGAATCCGGAACTGGAGATCGAGGCCGAGAACGTGTTCGGACGCGGGCCGTACGCCGACTTCGACGCCGCGGAGACCACCGTGATGCTGCGCCAGCCCGTCGCGATCGGCGGCAAGCGCAGCGCGCGGGTCGAAGCGGCACGCGCGCGCCTCGAGCAGGCACAGGCTGAACTCGAGCTCGCGCAGCGGGTCGCGCGGCGCGATGTCACGATCGGCTACGCGAACGCGATCATGGCGGAGCGGCTGGCCACGCTCGCGCGTGCTCGCAGCATCGATGCGCAGGCGCTGCGCGCCGCCAGCGAGCGGCGCCTTGCCGCCGGACTGCTGTCCGAACTGCAGCATGCGCAGGCCGTGCTCGCCGGCGCCGAGGCGGCTGCGACGCTGAACCGCGCGCAGGCGGAAGCAGCGCAGGCGCGGCGCGCGCTGTCGCGCTGGCTCGGAACTGCCGACCTGGACGGCGTAGCGGCGCGCTTCGACGACGCGTGGTTCGACCAAGCGGCGTCGGGCGACGAGTTGGCGCCCCGGATCGCGCTCGACGATCATCCGCTGCTGCGCGCACAGCGCGCCGCTCTTGCGGCCGCCACTGCGCAGCAGCGGCTCGAGGAGCGCGGTGCGATTCCCGATCCCGTGCTGAGCCTGGGCGCACGGCGCTTCGCCGACGCGCAGGCCGGCGAGGATCGCGCGCTCGTGCTCGGCGTATCGCTGCCGCTGCCCCTCTGGGATCGCAACACCGCCGAGCGCGCCAGCGCGCGGCGCGAGCGCGTGATCGCCGAAACCGGTCTCGACGCGGCGCAGCGGGAACTGGCCGACGAATTCGCGCTCGCGCGCGCGGCCCAGGCTGCTGCCGCGGGCGAGCTGCGCGCGCTGACCGAGACCGCCGTGCCAGCGGCGCGCTCCGCCGCGACGCTGACCCAGCGAGGCTTCGACGCGGGCCGCCTGTCGCTCGCCGACCGGCTCGCCGCCGATCGCGCGCTGCAGTCGACCGAAGAAGCGCTGCAGCGCGCGCGGTTCGCGCTGCACCAGAGCCGCGCGCAGCTCGAGTACCTGCGGGCCGCCCCAGTTCGCTGAGTTCCAGTATCACGGCAGCCCTCCCGACCGGTCCCTCGGGGGGCCCGTACTTCAGCCGGGCGTGAGCGGGCGGAGTACTCGGTTTTGCGTTCAGCGACGCCGCCGATTTACCGAAATGTGACCAAGGGCGACGGTGCGGCAAGGGCTTTCCGCCTACCCTGCCGGCGCATGCTGACCCGAGCCACGCCCACCGCCCTGGCCCACGCCATGGTCCCCGCAACGGCATCGCCCGGATCGCGGGCCCGACCGCGCCGCCCCACGGCCCGGCGCGCGGCTGCGCTCGGCCTCTTGCTGGCGCTGGTCGTGACGCCAGCGTGGGCGGCCACGATCCGCGGCACGGTCTTCGAGGATCGCAACTACGGCGGCGGCGCCGGCCGCGACCTCGCCAGCGCCGGCGGCCAGCCGGCGGGCATCGCGGGCGTCAGGGTCGAGCTCTACAACGGCAACACGTTCGTGACCGCCACGACGACGGACGCCGATGGTCGCTACAGCTTCACCTACACCGGCAATACCGCGCGCACGGTGCGCGTCGTCAACGGCACGCTGCGCTCGGAGCGCGCCGGCGGCGCGGCGTGCACGACCTGCGTTGCCGTGCAGACTTTTCGGACGACGGGCTCCGGCGATACAGCGCTGCCCGTGACGAATCGCGTCGGCGGAGAGAATCCCGCTTTGGTGGACGCGGCCTCCAATACCAGCGCCGCAACACTCGGTTCGCTGACGACGGCGACGCAGACGGCGCAGTCGGTCGCGACTTTCGATCCGCTGACGAACGCATCGATCGTCGATGGTGCCGACTTCGGCTTCAGCTTCTCGGCGATCACGAGCACGCGCGATGCCGCCAGCTGCGCCCCGGGCGGCAGCGGCAGCACGAGCTTCCCCTGCCAGGGCACGCTGCGGCAGTTCATCGTCAACGCAAACGCGCTCGGCGATGAGGGCGGACTGGCGCAGGCCGGCAGCGGCCTGATCGACGGCGCCACGACCACGCTGCCCAGTGGTGCCGACAACAGCATCTTCATGATTCCGACCGCACAGCTGGCGGCCGGCGTCGCGCAGGTCACGCTCGCCACGGCGTTGCCGTCCCTGAGCAGCGGCGCGACGCGGCTCGACGCGACCACGCAGACCGTCAACATTGGCGACACCAACGCCGGCACGCTCGGCAGCGGCGGCACGGTCGGCGTGATTCCGGAAGCGCTGCCGCTGCTGCAGCGGCCCGAAGTGCAGCTCAACGCCGCCGCGAGCGGCACGCCGGTGACGATCTCGGGTCCGGGCAGCGCGATTCACGGCTTCGCCGTGCGGCAAGGCTATCTGTTGCTCGCGGGCGCGAACAGCATCGCGCGCAACAACCTGGTCGGCATGACGGCAACGGGCTCGAGCAGCAATACGGCCGGCGCCTTCTACGGCATCACGTTGTCTGCGCCCAGTATCACCGTCCGCAACAACTTCGTGACCGTCAACAACTCCGCGATCCGCAGCGACGGCGGCAGCAACGGCAGCGTGATCTCGCACAACGAAGTCGCGCGCCCGACCTCCGGCCACACCCTGACCTTCGACGGCATCCTGCTGATCAACGGCGCCATCGGCACGCAGATCCTGCACAACCTCGTGCGCGACCAGCGCGGCGGCGGCATCGAGCTGGGCTTCGGCGCGCCCTCGAACCTCTACAGCAACGTGCTGGTGTCGAACAACACGGTCCGCAACAACGGCTTCACGAGCGGCACGACGGCCTCGACGGAGCCCATTGGCCTCGTCGCCTACAACTTCACGGGCAGCAACGTCGTGATGTCGCGCAATGTCGTCAGCGGCAACGCCGGTCCCGGGCTCATCGTGCTGAATGCCAATGGCGTGATCGCGAGCCAGAAC
>CAZPJE010000007.1:0-4303 GCA_964586725.1 uncultured Steroidobacteraceae bacterium
CCGGCGTCGACGCCCAGCTCGCGCCGATCTCGACCTGGCGGCTCGTCTCCGGTTCGAGATCCGGATTGCCGAAGCTGCGGCCACCGCCCAGTGCCGTGAAGTCGGCGGCGAGTTCGGTGGCCGTGGGGGCGCGATAGCCTGTTCCGGCACTGCTGCGCAGCGTCAGCGTGTCCGTGGCGCGCAGCGCCGCACCGACCGACCAGGTGGTTGCGCCATAGCTGGCGCTGCGCACGCGTTGCGCGCTGAGGTTGGGCGTGGGATCGAAGCGGGTGTCGCCATCGCTGTAGCGAACGCCAGCGCGCAGCGTCAGGCGGTCGTTCCACAGCGACTGTGCGTCTTCAAAGTACAGCGAACGCAGTTGCTCCGTCTGGTTGTTGTCCTGAGGCGGCACCTGCGCAAGCGTGGTCCCCGGCACGCCTTGCCGGAAGCGCGTCGATCGCAGCGTGCTGCGCTCGAGGTCGACACCCAGCAGCAATTCGTTGCCGGGCCAGAGTGTGATCACGGGGCGCAGCCGCACTCCTTCGATGCGCAGCTGCCGGTAGTTGTCGTCGACCGCCGTGCCGGGGGCAGGCTGGTTGGCTGCGTTGCGGATCACTGGCGAGGACCAGCGGAAGTCATCGACGTCCTGCACGGCGTAGGCGTGCGCGCTCCACTTCAGGCTGTCGGTGCGCGACTCGTGCCGCAGGTCGGCACTGCGGCTGTAGCGATTGTCGCGGCTGAAGATGTTGCCGCCCGAGCCGCGGAAGCCCGCGTCCCAGATGCCGTCGACCCGCACGCTCAATTCCGTGCGCTGGTCGTCCGTCCACTGATGACCGCCGCGCAGTGAGAAGCCCCAGCGGCGCCACGACGTGTTGGACATCTCGGCGCCCGTCGCTGCCTCATAGTCGTTGCGCGATCCAGCCGATGCGCCGACGTACAGATCGGACCGCTCGTTCTGCCAGCCCGCACGCAACTGGCCCTGGGCCAGATCCCACGAGCCTGTGGTCAGTGCGAGCTGCGCGCCCTGCTGGCTGCGCCCATCATGCGTGATCAGGTTGATGACGCCGCCGAGACTCTGGCTGCCGTGCACGACCGAGGCGGGGCCGCGGACAATTTCGATACGCGCGATGTCCGCCGGCGACAGCTTCGACAGATTGGCGGTCCCGGCGCGCCGTCCGTCGAGCAGCACGAGGACCTGGCCGCGAAAGTCCTTGCCCTGGCCGTCCGACGCGGCGCCGCGCAGGTTGATCGACGTCTGGGCCGGGGTCCAGGTGCTGAAGAAAGCACTCGACTGTTCCGCGAGCAACTCCGTCAGTGAGCGCGCGGTGGAGCGCGACAGCTGCGCGCCGTCGACCACCTGCACGGTCTGCGTCAGGCGGCTGCGGCTCTCGGGCCGCGACGTCGCAGTGATGACAACTTGCTCCAGCGCATCGTCGGCAACGCGTGGTTCGGCACGCAGTGGCGCTGCCGCGCATGCTAACGCGGCAAGCAGTGCGGCATTGCCCGCAACCCGGGCGGCAGGCGTTTTCATCGGAGTCTCCAGACAAGAATGGCCGAGGCGCGCGGCACATCGAGGTATTGGGTCGGTCCGGCACGCCGCAGCCGTTCGGCGAGCAGGCTTGCCATGGCGGCGCGTCGCGGGTCGGTGCCCGGCCAGGCGAGTCGGTCGGCGAGATAGGTCGCGACGGCATCGACATCGGTGACCGGCAACGTGAAGGTCCAGGACACCGTTTCCGACTGTGGCATCGCGTCAGGCCCGAGCTGTTGCCGCACGACTTCGACGCCTGGTGTTTCGTCTTCGCCGTGCCATGCGGCGGGCAGGCAGCCGGCCAGGCACAGACCACGCGGTCCGTGCTGCGCGGGCACGATCCAGACGATCGTGTCGCGCGCCCAGCGCCGGCAGCGCGCCAGGAACGCGCGCGCGTCCGTCAGCGGTGCCGCGATGTTCGCGGCCAGCACGCAGTCGACACTCGCAGGCGCAAGTTCCAGGTCCTCCCAACCACGATCGATGATCTGGTCCGGGGCAGGGTCCAGCGCGCGCAGGCGAGTGCGCATCCGTGCGCAGGGCTCCACGGCGAGCCAGGTGTCGAAGCGGTGCCGCAGCTGTGCGCCGAGCTGGCCACCCCCGGCGCCGAGGTCGAGCAGCGGCCCGGATCCGCCGGCGACGGTCGCCAACAGCGGCATGACCCGCGCCGTGTAGTCGGACGCATCGATGCCAGCGGCATACAACTCGAGCGGATCGAACATCGGCGCAAAGGAGGGTGATGACTAAAGCAGAATGTTATAACATAGCATTCTGATCCGGGTGTCAAATGGAGCGAGCTGCTCATGTCACTGCCAGGCCTGGGTGCGCCGGAGGGCGATGCCGACATGCGGCGCGGCATGCGGCGCACCGTGCGCGACTGGACGACGGCCTGTCTCGGCATCAGCGAGGCGGCCGTCGTGGTGGTCACCGAAGTCGCCTGTCTCGAGCAGCAGTGCGCACCCCGCGAGGTGCTGATCGCGGTGTTTCCACAGGATGGGCCGCGCCGTCAGGTCAGCATCCATCGCGCGCTGAACGAGATCGTCGAAGCGGATGTCCGTCGTGCCTGGGGCGTGGACGACAAGCAAGGAGAGGAAGCCACATGAACGAAGCAGACAAGGTTCCAGTCACCGTGCTGACTGGCTTTCTGGGTTCCGGCAAGACCACGCTGTTGAACCGGATCCTGTCCGAGAACCACGGCCAGCGGATCGCGGTCATCGAGAACGAGTTCGGCGAGATCGGCGTCGATCAGGAGCTGGTCATCAATGCCGAAGAAGAAATCTTCGAGATGAACAACGGCTGCATCTGCTGCACCGTGCGTGGCGACCTGATCCGCATCCTCGGCAACCTGATGCGCCGCCGTGACCGCTTCGATCGCATCGTCGTCGAGACGACCGGCATGGCCAATCCCGGCCCGGTCGCACAGACCTTCTTCGTCGACGAAGACACGAAGGAGCAGTTTGCGCTCGACGGCATCGTCACGATGGTCGATGCGAAGCACTTCGCGCAGCAGATCCTCGACAACGAGGAGGCGTGCGAGCAGATCGCCTTCGCCGACGTCATCGTCATCAACAAGACCGATCTGGTCGACGACGCGGCGCTCGCCGAGCTCGAGCGGCGCATCCGCGCGATGAACGCGCTCGCGCGGATCGTGCGTGCCGATCCGGCCACGCGTGCCGGTGTGCCGATTCCCGCGGTGCTCGGTATCGGCGGCTTCGATCTGACCCGTGCCCTGGAATACAAGCCGACCTTCCTCGAGCCCGAGTATCCGTTCGAATGGGCCGGGCGTTTCGAGCTTGCCGCGGGCACGCACTCGCTGCTGCTGCAACCAGGTCCGGATCCGACGATGGCGCTCGCTCTGTTCGACGCCGGCAGCTCGACGCCGGATCGCCGCGCCGCTGCTGAGCGTGCCTTCCGCTGGTTTTCGCAGGATGTCGACCCGGTCGCGCCCGGCGGCCGGATTGCTCCCAGTGACGGGCTCGTAATCCTCGATCTCGCTTCCGAGGAGCCTTCGCACTACCGCGTGCAGGTGGAACGAGCCGGGTCGTACTGGCTGGTCACGCAGCATCTGCCGGAGGAGTTCGCGACCGAGCTGCGTGCACCAGACGGCACGCTGTCGATCGCCAACGATGCCGCTGCGTTCGCCGCGTCGCACACGCATGACGATGAAGTTGGCTCGATCAGCCTAGATACCGATCAGGCGCTCGATGCGCGTCGCTTCCTCGATTGGCTGGGGCGAGAACTGCAGGTGCAGGGCGCACGGATCTACCGGTTGAAGGGCTTTCTGAACTTCAAGGGTGTCGACGACCGCATTGTGATCCAGGGCGTCCACATGCTGACGGACACCACCTCGCTCGGTCCCTGGGGCGACCGACCGCGGCGCACGCAATTGGTGTTCATCGGACGACTGCTCGATCAGCAGGCGCTGATCGATGGCTTCGAATCGTGTCTGGCGTCCTGATCGGCGTCGTCAATGTGTCGGATCGGGCGAGCGCCGGCATCTACGAAGACACGCCCGGCCAGGCCTGTCTCACGGCGTTGCGCGACTGGCTCATCACGCCCTTCGAGCCGCGCTATGCCGTCGTGCCCGATGAGCAACCTGTCATCGAGCAGACCTTGCGGCGAATGGTCGACGACGATGGGTGCAGTCTGGTCGTCACTACCGGCGGCACCGGACCTGCGCCGCGCGACGTGACGCCCGAGGCCACGCGCGCGGTGTGCGAACGTGAGTTACCCGGCTTCGGCGAGCTGATGCGCGCCGCGTCGCTGAAGTTCGTGCCGACCGCCATCTTGTCGCGGCAA
>CAZPJE010000008.1:0-2483 GCA_964586725.1 uncultured Steroidobacteraceae bacterium
CTACGAAGGACACGGCTGCGAGATGGGCGACGGCATCGGGCTGCACTTCACTGATCCAGCGTCGCAGAGCGGCAGGATCCTCAAGGTCAAGTTGGCAGTACGTACTTTCGGCGGGTCCGGGCTGTGCTCCGAGTCCAAAGACCTCCCAGCCTGCGGCCTCGAATTCCTGCTCTAGGTACTTGCCCGTAAATCCTTTGCTGCCGGTGATGAGGATGCGCATCAAACCCTCCTAGAAGCTTTGCCCGCGCCGGTTACGCTCGAGGTCCGCGTCCACCATCATCTTGCAGAGCCCTTCGAGTGAGATCTGCGGCCGCCATCCGAGGTCACGGCTGGCCTTGGCGGCATCCCCGACTAGTAGATCGACCTCTGCCGGGCGGTAGAAACGCGGGTTCACGCGAACCAGCATCTTTCCGGTGTTCGCGCACAATCCTTGCTCGGTTTCCGCTGTGCCACGCCAGTCGAGGTTCACCCCCACAGCACGAAAAGCCATGGAAACAAAATCCCGGACCGTTTCGGTGCGGCCTGTTGCCAGTACGAACGTATCCGGCGTTGAGGTCTGCAGCATCCGCCACATGCCGTCTACGTACTCCTTCGCATAACCCCAGTCCCGCTTGGCGTCGAGGTTGCCGAGTTCCAGATGCGCGAGATGGCCGAGCTGGATCTTGGCCACACTGTCAGTGATCTTGCGCGTGACGAACTCGAGGCCCCGCAGCGGCGACTCGTGGTTGAACAGGATGCCGCTCGTCCCGAAAATCCCGTAGGACTCGCGGTAGTTGACGGTCATCCAGTGCGCGTAGAGCTTCGCGACGCCGTACGGACTGCGCGGGTAGAACGGCGTTTGCTCGGTCTGCGGAACTTGCTGCACCTTGCCGAACATTTCGGAGGTGGAGGCCTGGTAGAAGCGGACCTTCGGGTTCACGATCCGGATCGCTTCGAGTAGATTGACTGCACCTAACCCGGTTATCTCGGCCGTTGTCACGGGCTGCTCGAACGACACTCCGACGAAACTCTGGGCGGCGAGGTTGTACACCTCCGCTGGCTCCGCTCTATCGAGCAGGCGGATGCTCGCTGAAAAGTCCGTCAGGTCATATTCGACAAGATTCAGGCGCGGATGAGCGGTGATGCCTAGCTCCTCCATTCGCCAGAAGTTCACTGAGCTCGTGCGCCGATAGGCCCCGTGGACGGTGTATCCCTTCTCAAGGAGTAGCTGCGACAGGTAGGCTCCATCCTGCCCCGTGACACCGGTGATGACTGCACTCCTGCCTTCGCTCATGTACTCGTCCTCTAGTTGACCAGCAAATAGTCCGCCCCGTGCCGTGCGAACTGCATACGCACTACCTCCGGTACGTGCTCGACGGTGAGCCCGCGGCCGCGGCGGACAGCCATGCCCTGAGACACCATGCAACAGGCAATGCCGCACGGATCTATCCAGGTTACTTGGGCAAGGTCCAACACAAGACTCGACTCCTGCATACCAAAGTCTAGTGCTTGCATAATCTGAGAACTGAGGGCTGCGTCAACTTTGCCGGATACGGCCACCACCAAAGCATCGCCCCGCCTTCGGGTCGTCACCGAGCCGGACGGTGCCGAGTGGTGGTTCTTGCCCAGGGCCAGGCGTCGCAAGGCCATCGGGAGCACCTGCCCAACGAGCAGGCGCAGCAGCGCAAGCGCATCGGCCGCATAGCGGCGCCACAGGGCGGGTTCCTGTGATATCCGCCACAGCCACTCCAGTCCCATTCGGGACATCCACACGGGCGCTCGTCGCACACGTCCGGACTCGAAATTGATGACGGCGCCGAGGTAGGCCACGACCGGTGTCCGGATGCGGTCGAGATTCCGCATGATCCAGGCCTGCCCCTTGCGGGCGCTTACAGCTACGACCAGCAGATCTGCGTCTGCGGCGTTGATCGCGTCGATGTATGCGGGGGCGCTCATGTCCTCCACTGAGCCGAAGCCGGGTGACGCGAAGCCCACACAGCGCGCGCCAGCCCGGCGCTCGTTGAGTGCCGTGCAGGCGGCTTCCGCCGCACCAGACTCGCCGCCGAAGAAATAGACGTTGATAGGAGTCGCGGCCGAACGACTAGAGAGTCGAGCAAACAAATCCGATCCAGAGACTCTTTCCGGTAACGAACATCCTGCGAGTCGCGACGCCCAGACTAGAGGCATGCCATCGACAACAGAAAGGTCACTGCAAAGAACGGATTGGCGCAGAGCCCGGTCGGTTCTGGCGCTGATGGCGAAGTTCAGGTTCGGCGTCGAGAGAAACAGCCTAGTGCGGCTCCGGATCGCTTCGGTCACTCGCTCGACGGCCTGCTCAAGCGTCACGACGTCAAACGGCAGGCCGAGTACAGGTACCACCTGCCGCTGACCGTTGATAGCTTGCGGATCACTCATCGTGCTCAATCGCTCAGTCGACGTGCCGGCGGTCGGCGGCGCAGCAGGACCAGGTCCTTGAGTCGCTGCTTCTTCGAGCGAGGTGGCAG
>CAZPJE010000009.1:0-5388 GCA_964586725.1 uncultured Steroidobacteraceae bacterium
ACGACGGCATCGGCCTGCAGGACACCGACCGCTTCAACCTCGTCGTGCAGCGCGTGCGCGGCCAGGGCTCGGAACTGATCGAAGACCAGGAGATCTTCCGGCGCGTGTCGGTGCGGCCCGAGGCCAGTCGCTACGTCGGCACGGCGCTCGCGGATTCGCGGCTCGTGCGCCTCGTCGGCATGCCGCCGCTGCTGCGGCCTGGCGTCACGCCGCCCGAGCGGCCCGGCGAAGTGGTCGGCTATGTCTGTGCCGGCACCGATGGCGACGATGGCGCCGCCCTGACCGACTACGACCTGATCGGCTCCGCGCAGGCGGGCACTGGGCTGTTCGCGCTGCGTGCCGCACCGCCGTTCCAGTTCCTGTGCGTGCCGCCGTTGAGCCGCGAGCAGGACGTGGGCCTGAGCACGCTGCTGGTCGCCGGGCGTTTCTGCCGTGAGCGCCACGCGATGCTCGTCATCGATCCGCCGCAGGACTGGCACGACGCGCAGGCGGCGCTCGACGGCCTGCGGGCCTGGCCCTACCGCGCCGACAACGCGCTGATGTACTTCCCGCGCGTCGTCGCGCCCGATCGGCTGCGCGGCCGCAACGCGACGTTCGCGCCCTGCGGCGCCGTCGCCGGCATGCTGGCGCGCGCGGATGCGACCGGCGCCCCGTGGAGTCCGGTCGCGCAGGATGAAGTGCTGGTGCGGCCCGGCTTCAAGCCCGCCTGCGGCATCGACTTGGCCGCGCGGCTGCGGCTCGCGCAGCACGGCGTCAACGTGCTGTCGGCCGTGCGGCTGCCGCAGCTGGCCGCGACGACGCTGCGCACGCTGGCGGCGGGCAACGCCGGCGCCACCGACTGGCGTTACCTCGGTCCGCGCCGGCTCGCGCTGCATGTCGCGCAGTCGATCGCGCAGGGAACGCGCTGGATGCAGTTCGAACAGAACGGGCCCGCGCTGTGGCGGCGCGCTGCGGCGCAGGTCGAAGCGTTTCTCGCCGGCCTCGATGCGGAGGGCGCGTTTCCCGCGTCGGCGCCTGGCGAGGGCTGGTTCGTGATCTGCGATGAGCGACTGAACGAGCCGCGCCATCCCGGCGCGCACCTGCTGTTCGGCTATTGCGGTTCGCGCGAGGGCGAAATGCACTCGTTCCTGATCACCCACCACGCCGGCGAGACGACGGCGCGGCCCGTGCAGGCGAACCGCTACACCACCGCCGCGCGCCGCGTGAGCGAAGAAATCGAGACCGGGTTGCTGCGCGGGATCGGCCCCGCCTGAAGGGTGTCGCGGCGCCGCTGCCGCCGGTGGCGACTACTGCTGCGGGCGCGGCGAGACGTACATCGTGATGACCGCGCGCACGACCTCGACCCCCGTGCTGTCGACGACTGTGACGGGCACGCCGACGTTCTGCGCCCCGGACCATTCGTTGCGATCGAGCCGGGCGGTGGCGGTGACGTCGCTGCGGGCGGGCTGAAGGTACTCGATGGTCATGCCGCGCGGGATCCAGCGCATCGAGGGCGGCAGGCTGACCTCGGTGACCATGCCGGCCGCCAGTTCGCACAGGTTGGCCATCGCGATGGCGTGCACCGTGCCGATGTGGTTCTCGACCGCGCGCCGCTTGCGCAGCCGCACGCGGCACAGCGCCGGACCGAGTTCGACGAAGCGCGGCGTGATGGTCTTGAAATAGGGCGCAGCGCGACCCACGCCGCGCGCGAACAGCCAGCGGCCCAGCGTCGATTTCGACAGCTTCTGCCAGCGGCGCAGCACCGGGCTGGTGGGCGCCGTCTTGGTGATGGTCAGCCAGTCGAGCTGCTGACGCTCGGCAATCAGATCGCTGATAGGGAGCTCCGGTGATGCACCGGGGAAGCCCCGAAGCGCCACGCACTTTAGTGCACTGCAGCGTTGCATTCAACCGGTGGCGCACCTGCGCGCATCGCAATAGGCTGTCACCGCAGATGCCGCGGCCCCACATAGAATTCATCCACGCTCAGCAGCTCCCCTGGGGCGCGTCGCCATTCGTCGACGCCCCCTGGCGCGACCTGCCCTGCAAGCTGCTGAGCCGCGACACCGCCAGTGGCGCCTGCTCGCTGCTGCTGCGGCTGCCGCCCGGCTTTCGGGCCACGGCGACCCCGGACAACCGTTCGCTCGAGCTGTACGTGCTCGACGGCGCTGCGACGCTCGATGAGTTGCCACTGCCGCTCGATGGCTACGCGGACTGTGGCGGCGGCCCGTTCGCCGCACCGCTCGAGTCACCGGCCGGCGCCGTGCTGCTGGCTTTCGCAGGCGCCCCGGAGCCTGCCGCGGCGACCGCCGTCGTGCGCGTGATCGACACCCACAACATGCCGTGGACGCGCCACGACATCGATCCGGCGGTGCAGTTCCTGAACCTGTCGCACAAGGTGCTGCGACATGACCCGGTGCGCGGCGACAAGACCTTGCTGCTGTCGACCGGCGCGCAGACCCATCCACGCGACTGGCGCGAGGCGCAGCTGCTGCATGACTGCGCCGAGGAGATGTATCTGCTCGGCGGTGACATCGTCGGGGAGCGCGGCACGATGTACGAAGGCGCCTACTTCTGGCGACCGGCGGGCCTCTGGCATGGCCCATTCGGGTCGCGGCGTGGCAGCCTGTCGCTGATACGCTTCGCCGAGGGCCATCACCGCAACGTCTGGTCCGAGCACGCGCTGCCGTTCACGCTGACGCCCGCGCATGCGCCCGAGTTGCCGCCGGAGGTCGCCACGGTCGCCGGCGCGGCCTGGGCGCCGACGCGATACTGACCTGCCGACGACTGACTGCCGAGACATCACCATGACCGACGTCGCTGATTCCGCCGCCGCCCCGCCGCAACGCAGAAGGGCCATCCGGCATGTCGTGTTCGCGCATGGCCTGGAGTCGGGGCCGTGGGGCCGCAAGATCACGGCGCTTGCGCCGATCGCGACCGCCGAGGGCTATCAGGTCGACTCTGTCGACTTTCGCGGCCTGGATGATCCGGCGGCGCGCGTCACGCGCCTGGTCGACTGCTGCCAGGACAAGACCGGCGACCTGATCCTGGTGGGTTCGAGCCTGGGCGCCTACGTCGTCACGGCGGCCGCCGGCGCACTGCATGCGCGCGGCCTGTTCCTGATGGCGCCGGCGTTTTACCTGCCGCAGCTGCCGCCGTTGCGGGTCGCGCGGCTCGACTGTCCGATCGCCATCGTTCATGGCTGGGACGACGAAGTGATTCCCTGGCAGAACAGCGAGCGTTTTGCGGCCGAGCAGAAGGCCGCGCTGCACCTGATTCCCGGCGATCACGGGCTGCGCACCCAGATCCCGATGCTGAAAAGCCTGTTCGAGTACTTCCTGATCTCGTTCGAACTGCTGCCCGACCAGCGCGCGAGCTGAACCGCGCCATGAACCTGCTGCTGCGCCGACTGCTCGCGCCCTGGGTGCGAGCCGAGATCCGGCCCGAGGGCTGGCGCGAGCGGCTTGCGCCGCAGTCGCAGGCGCCGTTGTGCTACGTGCTCGAGCGCCGCAGCAGCGCCGATCTGGCCGCGCTGCAGAACCTGTGCGTGCGCGAGGGCTTGCCGCCGCCGGGCGGGCGGCTGCTGGGCCGGGGCGCAGCGCAGATTCGCGCCTTCCTGCCGCTGCTGCGCCCGCGCGGTCTGTGGGATTCGCGCGTCGACCGGCGGCCGCTGCCCGAGCTCGTGCGCCTGGTCGAAGCGCTGCGTGCCGATGCGAGTCTCGACGTGCGCCTCGTGCCCGTGTCGGTCTACTGGGGCCGCGCGCCGCAGAAGGAAGGCTCCTGGTTCCGGCTGCTGCTCGCCGAGAACTGGCTGTTCACGAGCTGGCTCAGCAAGCTGCTCGCGGTGCTGGTCAACGGCCGCTTCACGCTGGTCGAGGTCGGCGAGCCGCGCAGCCTGCGCTCGTTGCTGGCACCCGATGCGCCGGTGCGCACCGAGGCGCTGCGGCTCGCGCGCGCGCTGCGATCCGAGTTCCGGCGCCAGCGCGCCGCGCGCATCGGCCCGGATCTGTCGCACCGCCGCACCATCGTCGCTCGCGTGCTGCGCACCCGCGCGGTGCGCGCCGCCGTGGCGCAGCATGCGCGCGACAAGAAGCAGACCCGCCGCGCGGCGCTGCTGCTCGCCCGCAAGTATGCGAACGAGATCGCCGCGAACTACTCGCACGCCTTCGTGACCTTCATGGAAGGCCTGCTGACGCGGCTGTGGAACCGGCTCTACGACGGCGTCGATTTCGCGCACGTCGAGACGCTGCGCGACGTCGTCCGCGATCGCGAGATCATCTACGTGCCGTGCCACCGCAGCCACATGGACTACCTGTTGCTTTCGTACGCGATCTACCGCCAGGGCTATGCGATTCCGCACATCGCGGCGGGCATCAACCTGAACCTGCCGATCGTCGGGCGACTGCTGCGCAAGGGCGGCGCGTTCTTCATCCGCCGCAGCTTCGCCGGCAACGCGCTCTACACCGTCGTGTTCATGAAGTACCTCGCCGCCATCATGGCGCGCGGCCATTCGATCGAGTATTTCATCGAGGGCGGCCGCTCGCGCACGGGACGCCTGCTGCAGCCCAAGACCGGCATGCTGTCGATGACGGTGCGCAGCTACCTGCGCGACCCGAAGCGGCCCGTGACCTTCCTGCCGGTCTACTTCGGCTATGAGCGCATCGTCGAGGCCAACACGTACATCAGCGAGCTGTCGGGCCGGCCGAAGCAGAAGGAGAGCTGGCTCGACCTGCTGCGCGCCGTGCGCGTGCTGCGCGAGAAGTTCGGCCGCGTGCACGTCAACCTCGGCGAACCGATCGACCTCGACGTCGTGCTCGACCGGCATTCGCAGGACTGGCGCACGACGCGCTTCGAGGACGACACGCGCGCCGGCTGGATCAGCCGCAGCGTCGACGACCTGGCCGGCTCGATCATGCGCGGCATCAACTCGGCGGCCGCGGTCACGCCAGTGAACCTGATCGCGATCACGCTGCTCGCCTCGCCGCGCCAGACGATGGTCGAGGCGGACCTCGTCCGCCAGGTCGACCTGTACCTCGCGCTGCTGCGCGCGGCGCCCTACAGCGACCGCGTGACGATAGCGGCGCCCTCCGGCGTCGAGACGGTCGCCTACGGCGAGCAGATGCAGCTGCTGCAGCGCGTGCCGCACAAGCTCGGCGACCTGGTCAGGCTGTCGGAGCAGAACGCGGTGCTGATGGCCTGGTACCGCAACAACGTGCTGCACCTGTTCGCGCTGCCCTCGCTGATCGCCTGCGGCTTCATCAGCAACGCCGTGCTGCGCACCGAGGATATCCAGCGGCTCGTCTGGCGCGTCTATCCCTACGTTTCGTCGGAACTGTTCATGCGCTGGCCTGAATCGCAGCTCAGCGCCGCGGTCGAGGCGACGTTGCGGGCGCTCGGCCAGCTCGGCGTGCT
>CAZPJE010000010.1:0-3331 GCA_964586725.1 uncultured Steroidobacteraceae bacterium
CCGGTGACCGCCATCTGCGCCATGTGCTGGCCGACGAGATACACTGTGGTCTCGAACAAAGCGCTGCTGACGTACTGACCGCGACCCGTCACCTGCCGCTGCTGCAGCGCTGCCAGGATCGCGATCGCCCCGAACATGCCACCGGTGATATCGACCACCGACGACCCTGCCCGCAATGGGCGGCCGGGCGGACCGGTCATGTAGGCGAGCCCGCCCATCATCTGCGTGACTTCGTCGAGCGCCGTGCGGTTCTCGTATGGTCCGCTCAGGAAGCCCTTCTCCGAGCAGTAGATCAGGCGCGGGTTCTCTTTCGCCAGCGATTCATAACCCAGCCCGAGCTTGTCCATCGTGCCGGTGCGAAAATTCTCGATCAGCGCATCGGCCTGCGCGACCAGTCGCCGCGCGATCGCCAGCCCCTGTGGATCCTTGAGGTTCAGGCAGATGCTCTTCTTGCCGCGATTGAACATCGGGAAATAGCCGGCGCCGGAGCCCAGCAGCAGGCGCGTCGAATCGCCGCCGATGGGTTCGACGCGGATGATCTCGGCGCCCAGGTCCGCGAGCACCGCACCGACGGCCGGCCCCATCACCATGTGCGTGAACTCGACGATGCGGATGCCGGCCAGCGGCGGTGCAGCGGACGCGGTCACGGTAGTCATCGACTCAAGCACTCCGGGTAGCGGGAACGAAACCGAGCGGCAGGCCCGCATCGGGCGTGAAGCCGTACATCTCTTCGCCCGGCACGGCCACCTTGACGATGTCACGCACCGCGAGGAGCTTGGGCAGATCGATGCCGGTGGCGAGCCCCATCGCTTCGAGCATGAACACCAGGTCTTCGGTGACGATGTTGCCGGAGGCGCCGGGCGCGAACGGACAGCCGCCGAGGCCGCCGAGCGAACTGTCGAAGGTCGTGATGCCGACCTCGAGGCCCGCCAGCACGTTGGCGAGGCCGAGACCGCGGGTGTTGTGCAGGTGCAGGCCGGACAACGCATGATCGCCGACGGCCGCGCGCACGCGGCGGACGAGATCCTTGACCTGCGCCGGATTCGCATAGCCGGTCGTGTCGGAAAGACCGACTTCGTCGCATCCGGCTGCCATCATCTGCTCGGCGAGCTGCACGACCTTGTCGGCCGGCACGATGCCCTCGAGGGTGCAACCGAAAGCCGTCGACAGTCCGCCCTCGAACTTCGGCCGCTGTTCCGCGGGCAGGCTGCGCAGCAGCGCGACGATGCCGCGGGTTTCGTCGAGCATCTGCGCGTGCGTGCGGCGCACGTTCTTCAGGCTGTGCGTCTCCGAGCACGACAGCGGAATCGTGATCTTGTGCGCGCCCGCGGCCACGGCCGCTTCGGCGCCCTTGAGATTCGGCACCAGCACGGCGACCGTCAGGCCAGGAATCGTGCGTGCATAAGTGACCAGCTCGGCCGTGTCGGCCAGCTGCGGCAGCAGGCGCGCAGGCACGAAGCTGCCGACTTCGATTTCGGTGACGCCCGCGGCGGCCTCGGCGGCGATCCACGCCTTCTTGGCCACGAACGGCATGATGGACTTGATGCTCTGCAGGCCGTCGCGAGGTCCCACCTCGCTGATCAGAATCTTCCCACTCATGCGCGATTCGCTCCCGGTATCGAATAAATCCACGGGCGCTGCGCCCGGTCACGCGCCGTGAAGGCATCGATCGCCGCGCGCGATTTCAGCGTCAGGTCGATCGCATCGAGCCCTTCGAGCAGCATCTCGCGCGCCTCGGCCTCGAGTTCGAACGCGAACTCGGCGCCATCCGGCGCAACGACGCGGCAACGCTCGAGATCGACGGTGACCTGGCGCTGCGCCGGATCGACTTCGACCTGCGCCGCGATGGCTGCGATGTCCGCCGCATCGAGCCTGACGGGCACGATACCGTTGCGGATGCAGTTGCCGCGGAAGATCGGCGAGAAGCTCGGCGCGACGACCGCGCGGATGCCGTACTCGAACAACGCCCAGACCGCGTGCTCACGGCTCGAGCCGCAACCGAAGTTGTCGCCACCGAGCAGGAAGCGCGTGCCCGCATACTCGAGCTTGTTCAGCACGAATTCGGGATTCAGCTCGCGACCGCCGATCGCGGCGTAGCGCCAGCCGGCGAACAGGCCGTCGGCGAGGCCTGTCTTGGAAACCGCCTTCATCTCGCGCGACGGGATGATCGCATCGGTGTCGATGTTGGTGCGAATCAGCGGCGCGGCGACCGCACGCAGGCAGGTGAACTTCTCCATCGCTCAGTGCCCCGCCGGTCGGCCTGCTGCAACCGCGTAGCGCCGCGCGTCCGCGATGTGCCCGGCGATCGCACTCGCCGCCACCGTCTCGGGGCTCGCGATGTGCGTGCGCGTTTCGGGACCTTGCCGGCTCTCGAAGTTGCGATTCGTCGAGGATACGACCCGCTGCTGCTTGCCGAAGCTCTCGCCGCCCGAATAGAAGCACATCGAGCAGCCCGACTCGCGCCACTCGAAGCCCGCGTCCAGGAACACCTGGTGCAGGCCCTCGGCCTCGGCCGCGCGCTTGACCGACATCGAGCCAGGCACGCAGATGGCCTTGATGCCGGGCGCGACCTTGCGGCCGCGCAGGATCGCGGCCGCGCGCCGCAGGTCCGACAAGCGGCTGTTGGTACAGGAGCCGATGAAGGCGGCGTCGATCGGCAGATCGGTCAGTGGCGTGCCCGGCGTCAGCCCCATGTATGCAAGGGCGCGATCGTAGCCCTCGCGCGCCGCGCCGCTGTGCTCGAGCGTCGGCACCGCCCCCGTGACCTCGATTGCGTGCTGCGGACTCGTGCCCCAGCTGATCATCGGCGCCAGCGTGCTGACGTCGATGACGCGGTCGACGTCGAACTGCGCGTCGTCGTCGCTGCGCAGACTGCGCCAGGTGGCCACCGCGGCATCCCAGTGCGCGCCCTGCGGCGCGTAGCGTCGCCCGGCGAGGTACTCGAAAGTCTTGTCATCGGGCGCGATGACGCCCGTGACGGCGGAGAACTCGGTGGCCATGTTGCACAGCGTGAGTCGCGCTTCGACCTCGAGCGCCCGGATCGCGCTGCCGGCGTACTCGACGACATAGCCATTGCCGCCGACCGCGCCCCAGCGGCTGAGCACGGCGAGGCTGAGGTCCTTGGCCGTCACGCCCGGCGCGAGCGCGCCCTCGAAACGGATCCGCATGGTTTTCGGCTTGCTGACACGCAGCGTGCCGGTCGCAAGCGCGTGCTCGGCTTCCGTCGAACCGATACCCCAGGCAAAGGCGCCCATCGCGCCCTGCGTGCAGGTGTGGCTGTCGGGACATACCACCGTCGCGCCGGGCAGCACGATGCCGAGTTCCGGCGAGA
>CAZPJE010000011.1:0-37784 GCA_964586725.1 uncultured Steroidobacteraceae bacterium
AGTTGGACCGCATCCATCGACAAGGCGCGGATGGCGTTGGCGAGTTCCCGACGTGTAGCCATGCTGAGAGAAACCCCGCTGAACCCCGGAAAAAGGGGCGCGCATTGTCCGACACCCCGCCCCCCAACATCAAATCCGCGAGGCCCCTTGGGGCGTCGGTCACGCGGCGCGGCCGCAGACCGGCTATACTTCACGGCTGTCCCGCTTGCTACCCCGGAACCCTCCGCCCATGGCAAACAGCTATCTGTTCACGTCCGAATCCGTCTCCGAAGGCCACCCGGACAAAGTCGCAGACCAGATCTCCGACGCCGTCCTCGACGCCATCCTGGCGCAGGACAAGCGCGGTCGCGTCGCCTGCGAGACGCTCGTCAAGACGGGTGTCGTCATCGTCGCCGGCGAAGTGACCACGAATGCGTGGGTCGACATCGAAGCGCTGGTGCGCCGCACCGTGCTCGACATCGGCTACAACAGCTCCGAGATGGGTTTCGACGGCGCGAGCTGCGGTGTGCTGAACGTCATCGGCAAGCAGTCGGCCGATATCGCGATGGGTGTCGACCGCAAGGATGAACGCAAGCAGGGCGCCGGCGACCAGGGCCTGATGTTCGGCTTCGCGACCAACGAGACCGATGTGCTGATGCCGGCCGCGATCACGCTGTCGCACCGGCTGGTGGAGCGGCAGGCCAAGGTCCGCAAGAGCGGCAAGCTGCCGTGGCTGCGCCCGGACGCCAAGAGCCAGGTCACGCTGCGCTACGAAGACGACAAGCCGGTCGGCATCGAGGCCGTCGTGCTGTCGACCCAGCACAGCGACGACATCAGCACCAAGAAGCTGCGCGAAGCCGTCATGGAAGAGATCCTGCTGCCGGTGCTGCCGAAGAAGTGGCTCGACAAGCGCACCAAGTACCACATCAACCCGACCGGCCGGTTCGTCATCGGTGGTCCGGTGGGCGACTGCGGCCTCACGGGCCGCAAGATCATTGTTGACACCTACGGCGGCTTCGCGCGCCACGGTGGCGGCGCGTTCTCCGGCAAGGATCCTTCCAAGGTCGATCGCTCGGCCGCGTACGCCGCGCGCTATGTCGCCAAGAACGTCGTCGCGGCCGGTCTCGCCGACCGCTGCGAAGTGCAGGTGTCCTATGCGATCGGCGTGGCCGAGCCCACGTCGATCATGGCGGACACCTTTGGCACCGGAAAAGTGTCGCGCGAGAAGCTCACGCAGCTGATCCGCAAGCATTTCGACCTGACGCCGTACGGGCTGCGCCAGATGCTCGACCTGCAGCGCCCGATCTACCAGAAGACCGCCGCCTACGGCCATTTCGGCCGCAAGGATGCCGACTTCACGTGGGAGAAGACCGACAAGGCCGCTGCACTTGCGGCTGATGCCGGGCTCAAGGTCGGCCGCTGACGACCGTTAACCACACGCCGGAATCCGTTCGGGGTGAATCCGTCGCAGGCGGCATCCCGAACAGGTCACGACAGATTCAGAGGACACCGCGGGCCCGCAAGGCCGGCAAACCCAAAGGGACCGAGGGGCGCTGCAGCATCGATTCGCGATGCGAGGCTCGGGACCGGCGGGAGATTCGACAACGGCGCCCGTTAACCTTCCACGAGATTAACGGAGACACAGATGAACGCCGTCGTACAGACAATGAAGACCGAGGATTTCAAGGTCGCTGACCTCGCGCTCGCCGATTGGGGCCGCAAGGAAATCCGCATCGCCGAGACCGAAATGCCGGGTCTCATGGCCATCCGCGAAGAGTTCGCCCCGACGCAGCCGCTGCGCGGCGCCCGCATCACGGGCTCGCTGCACATGACCATCCAGACCGCGGTGCTGATCGAGACGCTGCAGGCCCTCGGCGCCGAAGTACGCTGGGCGTCGTGCAACATCTTCTCGACCCAGGACCACGCCGCCGCCGCGATCGCGGTGCGCGGGACGCCCGTGTTCGCCTACAAGGGCGAGACGCTGGCCGAGTACTGGGATTACACGCACCGCATCTTCGAGTGGCCCGACAACGGCTACACGAACATGATCCTCGACGACGGCGGCGATGCGACGCTGCTGCTGCACCTCGGCACCAAGGCCGAGAGCGATCCGTCGGTGCTCGCGCACCCGGGCAGCGAAGAGGAGATCGAGCTGTTCGCGTCGATCAAGGCGACGCTGAAGCGCGACCCGAAGTGGTACTCGACCCGCATCAAGCACATCCGCGGCGTCACCGAAGAGACGACCACCGGCGTCAAGCGCCTGTACGAGATGGCCAAGGAAGGGAAGCTCGCGTTCCCGGCCATCAACGTCAACGACTCGGTCACGAAGTCGAAGTTCGACAACCTTTACGGCTGCCGTGAGTCGCTGGTCGACGCGATCAAGCGCGCGACCGACGTCATGATCGCCGGCAAGGTCGCCGTCGTCTGCGGCTACGGCGACGTCGGCAAGGGTTCGGCGCAGGCGCTGCGCGCCCTCTCGGCCCAGGTGTGGGTCACGGAAGTCGACCCGATCTGCGCGCTGCAGGCGGCGATGGAAGGCTACCGCGTCGTGACGATGGAGTATGCCGCCGACAAGGCCGACATCTTCGTGACGGCCACCGGCAACTTCCATGTGATCACGCACGATCACATGAAGGCGATGAAGGACCAGGCCATCGTCTGCAACATCGGCCACTTCGACAACGAGATCGACTGCGCCTCGCTGAAGCAGTACAAGTGGGACAACATCAAGCCGCAGGTCGACCAGGTGATCTTCCCGGACGGCAAGCGCATCACGCTGCTGGCCGAAGGCCGCCTCGTGAACCTCGGCTGCGGCACCGGCCACCCGAGCTACGTGATGTCGTCGAGCTTCGCGAACCAGACGATCGCGCAGATCGAGCTGTGGGCGAACCACGAGAAGTACCCGATCGGCGTCTACGTGCTGCCGAAGCACCTCGACGAGAAGGTCGCGCGGCTGCAGCTCAAGAAGCTCGGCGCGCAGCTGACGGAACTGACGGACCAGCAGGCACGCTACATCGGCGTGACCAAGCAGGGCCCGTACAAGCCGGACGCTTACCGCTACTGATCGAGCGGGTTCGCGCGTGAATGGAGGCGCCCGGTGACGAGCCGGGCGCCTTTTTCATTAGGGCTGAAGAAGCCCTGTCCCCTGACGCGAGGCTGCAGGCCCTGTCGGGGGACGACGTGAATCCATCCCTGGAGTCTCGGGCGCGCCATCCATGGCGCGCACGCCCCCGACAGGGCCTGCAGCCTCGCGCCAGCACCCACCGCCTCGTCGTCCGCAACGAAACAGCCGCCCGCGCTAGGTCTTGAAGAGACGCGCGGCGTTTGGCTGGACGACGGCTGCGCCGACTGCGCGCACGTGTACGCGGACTCGCGAACCCAGGGGACGACGCACGCGAAGGCAGGCGCAGAGCACAACGCTCCCGCGTCAGTCCTGCGCTGCTTCGGGCGTGCGCGCCATGGATGGCGCGCCCGAGCCTCCAGGGATGGATTTACGGCGTCCCGAAGCAGCGCAGGACTGACGCGGAAGCATCGAGCTCTACCACGACCTTCACGGTCGTTCAGCCCCGCTTCCGCAACAACGTCAATCCATCCCCGATCGGCACCAGCGAAAGATCGACGCGGTCGTCGCCATGCACGCGATCGTTGAAGGCGCGGATCGCGTTCGTGTCGGCGTCGTTGATGTCGGGACGCGCGACGTCGCCGCGCCACAGCGTGTTGTCGACGCAGATCAAGCCGCCCGGGCGCAGCAGGTCGAGCACGCGTTCGTAGTAGTTGACGTAGTTGACCTTGTCCGCATCGATGAAGGCGAAATCGAACGCACTGGCGCTGCCCTCGGCAAGCAGCTCATCGAGCGTGCGCAGTGCGGGCTGCAGCCGCAGGTCGATGCGCGTATCGACGCCGGCCTCGCGCCAGAACTGGCGCGCCACCTGGGTCCACTCGGCGCTGACGTCGCAGGCCACCAGACTGCCGTCGCCCGGCAGCGCGAGCGCGACGGCCAGAGCCGAATATCCGGTGTAGGTGCCGATCTCGAGGCAGCGCCGCGCGTCGATGAGCCGCACGAGCAGCTGCAGCAGTTGGCCCTGCTCGGGCGAGATCTGCATGCGGGCGCCGCTCATGGTCTGCGTCACGGCGCGCAGGCGCGCGAGCGGGGCCGGCTCCCGCAGGCTGTGCTCGAGCAGGTAGCGATGGACGTCGGGTGTCAGCGACAGGGTCTGGACGGACATATCAGCCTCCGCGTCGGCGTTCGCGGACATATCGCCGCGCAATTGTGACGGCCCGCAATATATCGCGCTGGCGGCGACGCTCGACGGAATTGATGCAGTTCACTTCGGTCAGATGCCCTGTTTGCTACGATTTCGTGAGATGCCGTACCCAACATCCCCGCGCACCGCGCGCCGCCCCCCCCCCATGGCCCGACACGTCCGCCTCGTGCAGTTCACCGACACGCATCTGTTCGGCGATGCCGCCGAGGATCTGCGTGGCGTCGCGTCGCTGCCGGCGCTGCGCGCCTGCGTCGCGCATGCCGCGCCGGCGATCGAGATGGCGGATGCGCTGCTCGTGACCGGCGACGTCGTGCAGGATGATCCGGCGGGCTACGTGCACCTGCGCGAGACGCTGGCACCGCTCGGGCGCCCGGTGCTGTGCCTGCCGGGCAATCACGACGACGTCGCCGTGCTGCGGCGTGAACTCGGCCGCGCGCCGTTCCGGCTCGATCCGCATGTCGACATCGGTGACTGGCGCATCGTGCTGCTGGACAGCGTCAAGCCGGGCGCCGCATCGGGCCGGCTCGCGCCCGCGGCACTGGCCGCGCTGGAAGAGTCGCTGGCGACAGCGGACGACCGGCACAGCATGATCTGCCTGCATCACCAGCCGATCGACATGCGCAGCCGCTGGCTCGACTCAGTGGGTCTAGAGAACGCGGCTGAATTCTTCGCCATCGTCGACCGCTATCCGCAAGTGCGCGCGATCGTCTGGGGTCATGTGCACCAGGCGTGGGACGGCGAGCGACGCGGCGTGCGCCTGCTGTCGACGCCCGCGACCTGCGCGCAGTTCCTACCGGAGTCGGACGACTTCGCGGTCGACAATCGACCGCCGGCCTATCGTATCCTTGACCTCGCGCCCGATGGCTCGGTGGCGACGGAGGTCGTGTGGCTGGATCGATTCTCGAATCACGAGGCGAATGCCTCGGCCGACGTCGCCTGACACCCGCGCCGCTCGCCGCCTTGCGGGCGGCCCTGCTGACTACCCTGCTCGCGACGCTCGTCGCGCTGTGCATGGTCGCGCCCGCCCGCGCCGATGGCGACGGGGATGGCCTGGTCTGGACGCTGCGCGGCGAACACAACACCGTCTACATCGCCGGTTCGGTGCACCTGCTGCGCCCGGACGGCGCACCACTGCCCGCCCCGCTGGAGCGCGCCTACCGCGACGCGGAATCGCTGCTGATGGAGATCGATCTCGACGATCTCGACCCGACCGCCGGCGCGCGCTTCACGACGACACATGCCGTCTATGGCGCGGACCGCAGCCTGCGCGATGTCATCGGCGAGGCGCGCTGGCAGAAGACAGCGGACCTCGCGCAGCAGATCGGCCTGCCATTGCCCGTGATCGAGCGCTTCGAGCCCTGGGCAGTCGCGCTGCTGCTGTCGGTGGCACAGCTGCAGCAGGCGGGCCTGTCGGTCGAAGCGGGCGTCGAGCAGCAGCTCGCGCGACGCGCCAGCGCCGACGCGAAGCCGATCGCCGGCCTCGAGACCATGGAGCAACAGCTCTCGCTGTTCGACGGTCTCGATGAAGCCACGCAGATCCGCTTCCTCGAATTGACGCTCGACGACGCCGCGGCGATCGCCGCCCAGCTGGATTCGATCGACGCCGCCTGGCGCGCCGGCCGCGAGGCGGAGCTTGCGCAGCTGCTGCGCGATGAGTACGCGCGCTTTCCGGAACTCTACGAACTGCTGGTGGATCGTCGCAACGCCGCCTGGATCGAGCCGCTGCGCGGCTTGCTGGCGCGGCGCGAGGACGTGCTCGTCGTGGTGGGCGCGCTGCACCTGGTCGGCGACGGCAGCGTGATCGACCTGCTGCGCCGCGCCGGTCTGGAACCCACGCGGCTGCGCGCACGCTGAGCGGCCCGTGCGCGCCTTCGCCTGGTTCGTCGGACTGATCCTTCTCGGCCTCGCCGGCATCGCGGCCTTCGCCTGGCCGCTGTACGAGCTCGTCACCCCCGCCATCGACGCGCCCTTCCATCGCGTCGCCAGCCGCACCGGCATGCTGATCCTGCTGATCGGCTTCATCATCATCGCGCGGCGGCTTGCACTCTCGGACCGCACCAGCCTCGGTTACGGTCTGCCACCCCGCCGTTTCTTCCAGGAAGCCGGCATCGGGCTCGCCCTCGGCGTCGCGACGATGCTGCCCATCGTCGCGATCATGATCGCGCTCGACCTTCGGGTGCTCCGCGAGGGCGTCACGCTAGATCTGGCCACGTTCGCAGACCTCGCCGTGCAGGGCCTGATGAGCGGCATCGCGGTTGCCTTGATCGAGGAGACCTTCCTGCGCGGTGCCATGCACACCGGCATCGAGCGACAGTCGGGCGCGCGGCTTGCCGTGTTGCTGACGGCCCTGGTCTATTCATGGACTCATTTCATCGGCAAGTACCGGATCCCGGCAGATGAAGTAGGGCCCGGCAGCGGCCTCGAACTGCTCGCCGGGAGCCTCGCAAAGTTCGGTGACCCGGCGAGCATCGCCGACGCGTTCCTGTGCCTGTTCGCGGTCGGCGTGCTGCTCGGCATGGTGCGCACGCTGACCGGCAACATCGCCGCCTGCATCGGACTGCACGCCGGCTGGGTCTGGGTCATCACTTTCGTGCGCGAAACCTCGGTGCGCGACGAGTCGAGTCCGCTGGCCTTCCTGCTGTCGACCTTCGACGGCATGGTAGGCTGGCTGGTGCTCGGCTGGACGCTCGTGATCGGTGGCGCGCTGTGGTGGTTCTATCGCCGCCGCGGGACGCCGCAAGGCGCGGCGCGCAGTGCAGCGGTACCGTAGCGGCGCTTACATCAAAGGGGGGACGGACGATGCGACACTGGCACACGACACGGCGCGCCCGCGCCGCGCTGGCGACAGCGGCGGCATGGCTCGGCATGGGCCTCGCGGCGCCGACACACGCGGCGCCCGGCTACGAGTTCACCAAGCCTGAACTCGAAGCCGTGATGCAGGACCTGATCGCCTGGCTGCCGGGTGCCTGGGATTCCTACCCGCAGATCCACTACCAGCGGCGCGTCGGAGCGCCCGCCGGCGGCGAACACGACCACTGGCACCGCACGTTCGCGCGCATCGATGCGCCGCAGATCGGGCCGGTGGTGTTCTATGGCCAGATCAACATCGGCGGCCGCGACGGCCCGCTGCTCGAGCGCAGCCAGATCCTGTACGTCGTTGAAATCGACGAGCAGCGCAGCGCCGTGAACATGAACGGCCAGGGGCCGCTCGACCCGGAGAAGTTCGTCAACCTGCACGAGCGTCCCGAGCTGTGGAGCCAGGTGCGGATGCGCGATCGCAGCTCGATCAAGTGCGACTTCCTGTGGCGGCGCGACGGTACGCAACTTTTCGCCGTGCTCGACGGCAAGACGGACGAACGGCGCCGGCGCGGACCGGGCAGTTGCAGCTACAACATGGCCAACACCGACGTCGAGTTCTACGCCGACGCGGAGTGGGTGCTCTCGCCCGACGACCTGTGGGACTACGACATCAACACGATCGGCGGCCGCTTGTTCGTCGGCCGCGAGGACCGCCTGCACATCCGGCTGTTCCGCACTGCTGGCTATCGCTGCGAACTGCGCGATCGCGACGGCGCCCGCCCATGGCACGCCCACAACCGCGGCGCGCGCGCCCCCGTGCGCGACGCGGCCGGCGCGGCCGCGGAACTGATGCTGCTGCGCGCGCCGATGCCGGCGAAGCAGGGGCCCGGGCTCGAGGAACGGCTGAGATTGCTGCTGAAGCCGCCCGGTGTCGAACAGCCGCGCGTCGAGGTCGAGGCCATCGCAACTGCCGAGCAGATCGAGCTGCGGGCCGAAGGCATCGAGGCGAGCTGTCGGCGCGTCGCCGACTTGCCGCCGCTGACGCCGCCACCGGCGGATTGACGCCCGCAACGGATTGACCCCGCCGACCGTGCGCCGCGGCGCTGGCCGCGGCGGCGCGGCCGTCAGGCATCGTCACCGCGTCGGATCAGCGGCGCGATGCGCTCGAGGCGCGCGACGGCGTCATCGAGCTCGAGCAGCGCCTGCTTGTCGCCGAGCGACAGCGGCAGGATCTCCACCAGCCGCGCCCCGACCCAGTCGGCAGCGTCGAAATGGCGCGGCACGTTCGCGTACATCTCGCCGAGCTCGGGCAGCACGCGCTTGAGCAGATCCGACAGAAAGCCCAGCTCGGGCGGCAATGGCTCGGGCTCGGCGACCGGCAGCCATTCGACCTCGGCCAGGTTGAGCCCGTCTTCCTGGCGCCAGCGGCGCAGGATGCGAAACCGCCGCTCGCCCAGGCAGCTGAGCCCCAGCAGGCCGTCCGGCAGCTGCGAGAAATCGACGATGCGCGCGGTCGTGCCGATGTCGGCCGTGCGCGCGACGGCACCCACTTCGCCGCCGGCGCGGATCAGCACAACGCCGAACGCGCTGCCGGAGCGCATGCAGTGCCGGACCATGTCGACGTAGCGCGGCTCGAAGATCCGCAGCGGCAGCGGACCGCCCGGGAACAGCACCGTATTGAGCGGGAACAGCGAGATCTCGCTGGTCGTCGCGGTCATCGCCGTTTCAACCCTTCGCAAGGCCCCAGCGCGCCATCAGATCGTTTTCGACGCCGATCTGATCGAGCACGCGGGAGACGATGAAGTCGACCAGCTCCTCGACCTGCGTCGGCCGATGGTAGAAGCCGGGATTGGCCGGCAGGATCGACACGCCGAGCCGCGCGAGCTTCAGCATGTTCTCGAGGTGGATCGCGGAGAACGGCGTTTCGCGCGGCACGATCACGAGCTTGCCGCCTTCCTTGATCACGACGTCCGCGGCGCGTTCGAGCAGGTTGTCGCTCGCGCCGACCGCAATGGCCGAAATCGTCGCCATGCTGCAGGGGCAGACGATCATCGTGCGCGGCGCGCCGGAGCCGCTCGCCACGGGTGATGTCCACTCCTCGTCGCCGAACACGCGCAGCTGCCCCTCGCCCGCCTTGAACAGCGACGACAGGTAGCGCGTCTGCTCGGCCGTGCGGCCGGGCAGCGCGCAGTCGGTCTCGGAGCCGACGACGATCTGCGCCGCCTTGGTGAACATCAGGAACACGCGGCATTGCGCCTGCACCAGGCATTCGATCAGGCGCAGGCCGTACTGCGCGCCCGAGGCGCCAGTCATCGCGACCGTGACGGTGCGCGCGTATTGGCCCGGCTGCGGACCCGTTCCTGGCTCGCTCATCGCTGTGTCGCTCCCTGCGCCGCGGCGCTCGTCTGCAGCGCCGCGAGCAGCTTGCCATGCAGCCCGCCGAAGCCGCCATTGGACATCACGAGAATCTGATCACCGGGCCGCGCGGCGGCGACCAGGTCGCGCACCAGCGCATCGATATCGCTGGCGAGCCGGGCGCGGCTGCCGAGCGATGCGACCACGGCACCCGCGTCCCAGCCGAGATCGGCTGGTACGTACAGCCAGGTCGCGTCGGCGCCGGCCAGCGACGGGGCCAGCGTGTCCCGATGGACGCCGAGCTTCATCGTGTTCGAACGTGGTTCGAGCACAGCGAGGATCCGCGCGCTGCCGACCTTGCGGCGCAGGCCGGCGATGGTCGTCGCGATCGCCGTCGGATGGTGCGCGAAGTCGTCATAAACGCTGACGCCCGCCGCGGCGCCGCGCAGTTCCATGCGGCGCTTGACGCCGCGGAACTCGCCGAGCGCGGCGCAGGCCACGCCGACCGGCACGCCGGCATGGCGGGCCGCGGCAATCGCGGCGAGCGCGTTGTCGACGTTGTGGTCGCCGAGCACGTCCCAGCGCACGTCGCCGGCGACGCGCCCGTCCTCCAGCACCGTGAAGCCGGCGCTCGCTGCGTCGCGCCGCGCCTGCCAGCGCGCGGGCAACGCGGCGGACACTGCGCTGCCGTGCATCGAGAAGCCCTCGCGCGGCGTCCAGCAACCCATCGCGAGCGTGGCGGCGAGGCGTTCGTCGGCGGCATTGCAGACCACGAGCCCCGTGCCCGGCACGATGCGCAGCAGGTGGTGGAACTGGCGCTGGATCGCGGCGATGTCGGGATAGATGTCGGCGTGGTCGAACTCGAGGTTGTTGAGCACCACGGTGCGCGGGCGGTAGTGCACGAACTTCGCGCGCTTGTCGAAGAACGCGGTGTCGTACTCATCGGCCTCGATGACGAAGAACGGCGCCGCGCCGAGCCGCGCGCTGGTGTCGAAGTTGCCGGGCACGCCGCCGATCAGGAAGCCGGGCGACAGGCCCGCGTACTCGAGGATCCATGCGAGCAGGCTCGAGGTCGTGGTCTTGCCGTGCGTGCCCGCGACGGCCAGCACCCAGCGGTCGCGCAGCACTTCGCGCGACAGCCACTCGGGTCCGGAGGCGTATGGAATGCGGCTCTCGAGCAACGCTTCGATCACGGGCTGGCCGCGCGTCATGACGTTGCCGACGACGACGACATCCGGCGCCGGCGACAGCTGCTGCGCATCGAAGCCTTCGACGACCTGGATGCCAAGTGCGGCGAGCTGCGTACTCATCGGCGGGTAGACATTGCGATCCGAGCCCGTGACGCGATGCCCGGCAGCCTTGGCAATTGCCGCAATGCCGCCCATGAACGTGCCGCAGATGCCCAGGATGTGGACGTGCACCGCGCGGTCCTCAGCTGCCTGCAGCGGGTGGCCCGCCAAACAGCGACAGCAGCACCATCGGTTCGACGAAGGTGTGCAGCAGCACGAGCGCGACTGCCTGGAACATCGGCCTCTCGATCGCGGCGCGCAGGATGCGGGCCGTCACGAAGACGACGTAGATCGCGATCGGCAGCAGCACGATCAGGAACGGCGCGGCCTCTTCGGGCTTGGCCGCATACGGGGCGATCAGGCCCGACAACGGCACCAGCACCGGCGTGACCAGGCAGCCGAAGCCGACGATGGCGGTGGCCGTCTGCAGGAAGCGCTCGGGCTTCTGGAACAGCCGCAGCAGCACCCAGTACCAGACCAGCGAGAACGCCACCGAGGTGATCAGCTGCAGCAGCAGGTTCTCGGCCTGCGGCCGGAACAGCACCGACAGCCCGACATTGAGCGCGAGGAACAAGGCCACGATCGCCAACAGCAAACGGGGCGAGGCGGGCAGGTCCGACGGCTCACGGCGCAGCAGGGCGATATCGATCAGGGTCTTGAGAATGGCAAGCATGCTTTCAGTTGGCGCGCTGCGCTCGCATAATGTGGCCGAGGATTCTTGCACAGATCGAAGATGTCGTCGTCCACCCCCATCGTCACCACCGCCGCGGCACTTGCCGAGCTTGCCGCCGAACTCAGCGCCGCGCCAGCCATCGCGCTCGACACCGAGTTCATGCGCGAGCGCACTTATCGCGCCGAGCTGTGCCTGGTGCAGGTCGCGACCCCGCGCAGCGCCTGCTGCGTCGATCCACTCGCGCTCGACTCGCTCGAGCCGCTGGCGGCCCCGCTGGCCTCGGCGACGACGCTCAAGGTACTGCACGCAGCGCGCCAGGATCTCGAAGTGCTGGCGCCGGTATCGGGACGCTTCGCGGCCGTGTTCGACACCCAGACCGCAGCCGCACTCGCCGGCTTCGCCGCCCAGATCGGCTACGGCGAGCTCGTGCTGCGCCTGCTCGATGTCACGCTCGCCAAGGCGCACACACGGGCCGACTGGGCGAAGCGGCCGCTGTCGGCCGAGCAGATCGACTACGCACTCGACGACGTGCGCTACCTGTTGCCGCTGCGAGAGGCGCTGCTCGAACGCCTCGACCGCCTCGGCCGGCTCGACTGGCTCACCGAGGAGCTCGCGCCGCTCGCGCAATCCGCCGGGCAGGGCGTGGATCCGGACAAAGCCTGGCAGCGGCTCAAGGGCCTGCAGGGACTGGATGCCGGGCGACTGGCCCTCGCGGCCGCGCTCGCCGCCTGGCGCGAGCGTCGCGCCATCGACCGCAACCGGCCGCGCGGCTGGATCCTCGACGATGTCGCGCTGCGCGAAGTCATCCTGCGCGTACCGCGCGACAAGGCGGAACTCGCCAGCATTCCGGACATGCAGGAAGGCGTGGTGCGCAACTCGGGCGACGAACTGCTCGCGATGATCGCGGCGGCCAACATCCCGCAGCCACCGCCGCCGCTGCCGCGCCGCGAGCGACCGGATCCGGCGCTGGCCCTGCTGGTCAAGAAACTGGCGGGCGTGAACCAGGCCGTGGCCACCGAACTCGGCATTTCACCCGAAGTGCTGGCGACGCGGCGCGACCTCGAGCAACTGGCGCGCGGCGAAGTGGCGGAGTCGCTGGCGCGCGGCTGGCGCCGCGACGTCATCGGCGCGCGCCTGCAGGCTGCTCTCTAGCAGCCGCCGCGGCTCAGGGAGCGAGCGCCTCCTCGACGCGCGCGGTCACGGTCGCCAGCTCGGCATCGGCGTCGATCTCGCGCAGCAGGCCGCGCGCGCAGTAGTAATCCACCAGCGGCCGCGTCTGCTCTTCGTACACCGCGAGGCGCTTGGCCACGGTCGCTTCGGCGTCGTCCGTCCGCTGCACGAGCCGTGGCTGTTCGCACTGGCCGCCGCAGGGCGGCGGGCTCGGTGGCGGCGCCGTGTGGACGTTGAACACGCGACCGCAATCCTGGCAGGTGCGGCGCCCGGAAATGCGCTTGACGAGCAGCGCCGGGTCGACGTTGAAAAGCACCACCGCATCGAGCGGCTGGCCCAGTTCCCGCAGCAGCGCGGCGAGCCCGTCGGCCTGCGCCAGCGTGCGCGGGAAGCCATCGAGGATGAAGCCGCGCGCCGCGTCAGGCTCCGCGAGACGCTCGCGGACCATGCCGAGGATGGTCGCGTCGTCGACAAGCTTGCCAGCATCCATGATGGCCTTGGCCGCAATGCCCAGCGGAGTGCCGCGGTCACGATGCGCGCGCAGCAGATCCCCAGTGGAAATCTGCGGAATGCCGTGGCGCTCGATCAGGCGCTGGGATTGGGTGCCCTTGCCCGAACCGGGCGCGCCGAGAAACACGATACGCATGCGTGTGTATATCCGTGCCGGAGGGGCCGGCCGCTGAGCCAAAGGGCGGCACACTACCCGCCCGGCCCCCGGCAGGTCAAACCAGCCCGAAACCGCCCCGAAGTGCCCGCCGGGCGCCCGCGCACTGGCTCGCGGCTGCCCGCCGCGCTGCGCTATCCTGCTGCGCCTGACTTGCCTTAAGTCATACCGCCCCCGAATTGTCGAGGTAGCCCCCGATGCCGAAGTCCGCGCCCAAGAACCTGCTGTACGCCCAGTCCGGCGGAGTCTCGGCGGTCATCAATGCCTCGGCCTGCGGCGTGATCGAGACGGCGCGCAAGTACCCGAAGCAGATCGGCAAGGTGTACGCGGCGCGGCACGGCATCGTCGGCGCGCTCGCCGAGGACCTGATCGACGTCAGCCGCGAGAGCGCGGCGACGATCCGCGGCCTGCGCCACACGCCGGCCGGTGCGTTCGGCTCGGCGCGCTTCAAGCTCAAGGGCCTCGACACGCATCGCGCCGAATACGAACGACTGATCGAAGTCTTCAAGGCGCACGACATCGGCTACTTCTTCTACAACGGCGGCAACGACTCGATGGACACCGCGCACAAGGTGTCGCAGCTCGGCGAGTCGCTGGGCTACCCGATCACCTGCATCGGCGTGCCGAAGACGGTCGACAACGACCTGCCGCTGACCGACTGCTGCCCGGGCTTCGGCTCGGTCGCGAAGTACATCGCCGTCTCGACGCGCGAAGCCGCGCTCGATGTCGCCTCGATGGCGCGCACGTCCACCAAGGTGTTCGTGCTCGAAGTGATGGGCCGGCATGCGGGCTGGATCGCCGCGGCGGGCGGCCTCGCCGGCAGCGGCAAGGCGGGCGAACCGCCGCACATCATCCTGTTCCCGGAGATTCCGTTCGACCAGGCCGCCTTCCTCGCCAAGGTCAAGCACAGCGTCGATCGCGACGGCTACTGCGTGATCGTGGTCTCCGAAGGCACGCATTATCCCGACGGCAAGTTCCTCGCCGACGCCGGCACGAAGGACGCATTCGGCCACACGCAGTTGGGCGGCGTGGGTCCGGTGGTCGCGAACATGATCAAGGAAAACCTCGGCTACAAGTATCACTGGGCCGTCGCCGATTACCTGCAGCGCGCCGCGCGACACATCGCGAGCAAGGTCGATGTCGAGCAGGCCTACGCGGTCGGCAAGGCTGCCGTCGAGCTCGCGGTCAAGGGCCAGAACGCCGTGATGCCGGCGATCATCCGCAAGTCGTCGAAGCCGTATCGCTGGAAGATCGAACCGGTGCAGCTCGCGAAGGTCGCGAACGTCGAGAAGAAGGTGCCGCGCGATCTCATCACCGCGGATGGCTTCGGCATCACCGCGAAGGCGCGCAACTACCTGGCGCCGCTGATCGCGGGCGAGGACTATCCGCCGTACAAGGACGGCCTGCCCGATTACGTCCGCATCAAGGGCGTGGGCGTCAAGCGCAAGCTGCCGCCGTTCAAGGTCTGAATCGATGACCGACCCGGCAGCCACAGGCGACTGGGTCGATGTCGGCGCCACAGAGACGCTGCGCGACCCGCCGTTGCGCCAGATCCGCGTCGGCGCGCAGCGCGTCGCGCTGAGCTCCGCAACGGTGTTTTCGGCGCGATCTCGGATCGCTGCAACCACGTCGGCGGACCCTCGGGCGCCGGCCGTCTCGACGGCGACTACGTTGTCTGTCCCTGGCACGCCTGGAAGTTCCATCGCTGCAGCGGCGACGACGAACCCGGCTACGAAGCCGACCACGTGTCGCACTACGAGGTTCGCGAGCGCGATGGCCGCGTCGAAGTGCGCGCCAGCCACTCCACGTCCGAAGCGCTGCTCGAGACCGCACTGTAGCAGGCCGCCGCCGATGGCGCCGAGACCCGGCTGATCCGGCTGCGCGACCTCGCGTTCCGGCACTGCGAGGGCTACTACTCGAAGAGCGCGAAGGCCTGCACCTGGCCGTGCTCGATCACGCAGGCCGACCCGGCGGATCAGTTGACCCCCGATTACGAGGCGCTGGTGCACTGGGCCGATGTCGCGCTGATCGCGACGCCGATCCGCTGGGGCGCCGCCGCCTCGCTGTACTTCAAGATGGCGGAGCGCCTGAACTGCGTTCAGAACCACCAGCACCTGCAGGGCGAGTCGCTGCTCCAGAACAAGGTCGCGGCGTTCATCGTCACCGGCGGGCAGGACAATGTGCAGGCCGTGGTCGGCCAGATGCTGGGGTTCCTCGCCGAACTCGGCTACATGTTCCCGCCGTTTCCATTCGTCGCGCACTCGCTCGGCTGGACCGCCGAGAACATGGAGCGCAACGTCGCCTGCGTGCAGGCCAGCGAGTCGCTGCACGCTGGCGCGGGGGAACTCGCGACGCGCAGCCTGGCGCTGTCGCGGCAACTGCCTGCGACGACCGCGGCCACGGCGGCCCCGGTGGCCCGCGGCGGCCGCAAGGCGCATAGGGATACGGGCGAGCCGCCGGCCGCGGGCAGCGACCGCAGCAACTGAGCCGCTGGCCGACCGCGGCGCCGCTGACGGCGCCACTTGCTGTGCTATATTGCGGCGCCTTTTGGGGGGCCGGGGCGTGACCTCCCCGGTCATTCAAAGAACTACAACTATTTGAATTAACACGGTTTGGGAGGAATCCCCGCAATGGATGCCGCAATGTGGCTATGGCTGGCTGTTGCCAGCGGTGTACTCGCCGTCGCGTATGGCGTGATCTCGATGATGCAGATCCTGGCGTTGCCCGCCGGCAACGCGCGCATGCAGGAAATCGCCGCTGCGATCCAGGCTGGCGCCAACGCCTACCTGAACCGCCAGTACACGACCATCAGCGTCGTCGGCGTCGTGCTGTTCGTGCTGCTCGGCTTCGCGCTCGACTGGGCAACCGCCGGTGGCTTCGCCGTCGGCGCGATCCTCTCCGGCATCGCCGGCTACATCGGCATGAACATTTCGGTGCGCGCCAACGTGCGCACGGCCGAAGCCGCCAACAACGGCCTCAACGCCGCACTGCAGGTGGCGTTCAAGGGTGGCGCGATCACCGGCATGCTGGTCGTCGGCCTCGGCCTGATCGGTGTCGCGCTGTACTACAAGCTGATGATACCTGTCGTCGGCGAGGACCTCGCGCTGCGCTCGCTCGTCGGCCTGGCCTTTGGCGGCTCGCTGATCTCGATCTTCGCGCGCCTCGGTGGCGGCATCTTCACCAAGGGTGCGGACGTCGGTGCGGATCTCGTCGGCAAGGTCGAAGCCGGCATTCCTGAAGATGATCCGCGCAATCCGGCGGTCATCGCCGACAACGTCGGCGACAACGTCGGCGACTGCGCCGGCATGGCAGCCGACCTGTTCGAGACCTACGCGGTCACGCTGGTCGCCACGATGCTGCTCGGCGGCCTGATGCTGACCGACGTCGGCACCGCGGCCATCATCTATCCGCTCGCGCTCGGTGCTGTGTCGATCGTCGGCTCCATCATCGGCACCTTCTTCGTCAAGACCTCCGACGGCGGCAAGATCATGAACGCGCTGTACAAGGGCGTGATCGTGTCGGGCATCGTCTCGGCGATCGCGTTCTGGTTCGTCACCGACATGCTGATGCCCGAGTACTTCATGTCGATGTTCGGTTGCGCGCTGGTCGGGCTTGCGCTCACCGCCGCGATGATCGTCATCACCGAGTACTACACCGCCACGGAATACAGCCCGGTGCGCAAGGTCGCCGAGGCTTCGCAGACTGGCCACGCGACCAACATGATCGCGGGCCTCGGCGTGTCGATGAAGTCGACCGCGCTGCCGGTGCTCGCGGTCTGCGCCGCGATCTGGGCTGCGTACACGCTGGGGGAGAACGGTGCGGCGGGCCATGGCCTGTACGGCATCGCGATCGCCGCCACGGCGATGCTGTCGCTGACGGGCATGATCGTCGCGCTCGACGCCTACGGCCCGATCACCGACAACGCCGGTGGCATTGCCGAAATGGCCGGCCTCGACAAGAAGGTCCGCAACATCACCGATCCGCTCGATGCGGTCGGCAACACGACCAAGGCCGTCACGAAGGGCTACGCGATCGGCTCGGCCGGTCTCGCCGCGCTCGTGCTGTTCGCCGACTACACCCACAAGCTCGAGGAGCAGGGCAAGCTGGTCGAGTTCTCGCTGTCCGACCCGGCCGTGATCATCGGCCTGTTCATCGGCGGTCTCGTGCCCTACCTGTTCGCCGCGATGGCGATGGAAGCGGTCGGTCGCGCGGCAGGTTCGGTGGTCACCGAAGTGCGCCGCCAGTTCCGCGAGATCCCGGGCATCATGGAAGGCACGGGGAAGCCGGATTACTCCCGCGCCGTCGACATGCTGACCAAGTCCGCGATCAAGGAAATGGTCGTGCCGTCACTGCTGCCGATCCTGGTCCCTGTCGTCGTCGCGTTCGGCATCAACGCGCTGATGGGTCCCGGCGAGGGCATCAAGGCGCTCGGCGGCCTGCTGATCGGAACGATCGTGACCGGCCTGTTCGTCGCGATCTCGATGTGCACCGGCGGCGGCGCCTGGGACAACGCCAAGAAGTACATCGAGGAAGGTCACTTCGGCGGCAAGGGCTCGGAAGCGCACAAGGCCGCGGTCACCGGTGACACGGTCGGCGATCCTTACAAGGACACCGCGGGCCCGGCGATCAACCCGCTGATCAAGATCATCAACATCGTCGCGCTGCTGCTGGTGCCGCTGCTGTAAGCGGCGCCGGGCGGGCAGCACACGGCTGCCCCTGCCTTCGCGAACGGGCCCCTCTGCAGGGGGGCCCGTTTTTTTTGGTGCGCCGGTGGCGCTAAGCGCCGGGACTGCCCGCCGCAGCGGCCTCCTCGCGCAGCTTCGCGACCATGTTGGTCGCGTGCGGCACGTGCAGCAGATCGGCCACGCGCCGCATCAGGTGTTCCTCGTGCGCGCTGAGCCGGCCGTCGGCATAGGCGATGCGCCACAGGGCGCGGATCATCCGCAGCTTGTGCGCATCGTCGAAGCGCGCATTGATGACGGCCGTAAACTGATACAGGTCGTGCGCGGCGATCGATTCGCGCGTGGCCAGCTCGAGCAGGCTTTCACGTTCGTCGGGCTCGAGGTCGAACTTGTCGGCGAGCGCGTCGCGGATCGCGTGCCGTTCCGCATCGCCGAATTCGGTGTCGGCCCGGCTGACTTCCACGAGCAACACCGCCGTCGCCAGCTGCAGCGCGTGTGCGTCGTCCACGACGGCGGCAGGCTGGGGCGCGAGCCGCGCCAGCAGTTCATTGAGAGTGCGGAGCATCTGCCCACCTTAATGGCTGCCGGGGTGGGCATACAATGCCGCGATGAACGACCTCGCGCTGGGCGCCATCGTGCTCGTCATCGCCGCCATGCCAGCCTCGCTGCTGCTGCTGGCGTTGTTCGATGTCGTGCACCTCGGCGAGCATGCGCGGCGCCGCTGGATCGCGGTCTGTGCCGCGCTGGCGGCGGTGCCCGCCGTCGGCTGGCTGGCGGTGTCGGTCTGGGGCTGGGCAGGCGCGGCCCATCTGGAACCGCTGTGCGCGGCCTATGCGATGCCGGAGTACCACGGCCGGCTTGCGCCGGAGGCCCGCTCGCTGCTGGTCGTGACAGCCGACGGTGCTCCCGCGCCACCGTGGCTGCGCTCGCTGCTGCAACCCCCTGCCGCGCTCGACTTCGTCGAGTGGCAGGATGCCGCCGGCGCGCTGCAGCGGCTCGACGCCGCCGGCATGGCCGCGGTGACGGGTCCGGTGCAATCGGCCTACGCACTCGAACTGCGCGCGGTGACGCATCACGCGAACCGCTGGTTCCGGGTCGACATGCAGCGACTGCGGCTCATTGATCGCGGCTATGACGTCACGGTTGCCGAGGGCGATGAGCTGCAGCTGACCGCCGGGCGCCGCCAGTGGCACTGCGGCATCGCGAGCGGGCGCGACGTCACGGCGCCGCCCTCGGCGGCGATGACGGCGACCGGCGTCGGGCGCTTCGTCACTGTCGCGTTGCGCGGTCCGCGGCCGGCGGTGAAATAATCCACCCGACGACCCGGTCTATGTCGTCGAAGCGGCGTCGAGGGCCGCCTCGGACATCCCCATGACCTCGACAGGAGATCGCACATGATCGACAGAAAAGCGCTTTTGGTCGCCGCCCTGGGCAGCGTGCTGGCCGTGAACGTCGCCGCTGCCATGGATGGCATGGATGCGAAGGGCGCCAAGGAGAAGTGCTACGGCATCGCGAAGGCCGGCAAGAACGATTGCGGCGCGAACGGCCACAGCTGCGCTGGTCAGGCCGCCAAGGACGGCGACGGCAAGGAATGGATCTACGTTCCGAAGGGCACCTGCGAGAAGATCGTCGGTGGCAGTCTCACCGCGAAGTGATGCAGGCGTCGGCCCGATTCCGGCACGCGCCGGGATCGGGCTGCGCGCGCAGCATCATGCGCGCGTCATCGACACAACGCCGGCGGTCGCCTGGTTCGAAGTGCACGCCGAGAATTTCTTTGCCGATGGCGGGCCGCAGCTCGCGCTGCTCGACCAGGTCCGCAGCCGCTACCCGCTGTCCGTGCACGGCGTCGGCCTGGGCCTGGGCTCCACCGACCCGCTGGACAGCGCCCACCTGCAGTCACTGCGACGGCTCGTCGACCGCTTCGAGCCGGGCCTGGTCTCCGAGCACCTGTGCTGGGGCGCGCTGGACGGACGGCACCACAACGACCTGCTGCCGCTGCCCTATACCGAAGCAGCGCTGCGGCATTGCACCGCCCGCGTGAGCGCGGTCCAGGACGCGCTCGGGCGCCGCATCGCGATCGAGAACCTTTCCTCCTACGTGCAGTTCAGCGAATCGACGCTGGCCGAGTGGGAATTCGTCGCGGCGCTCGCGACCGAATCCGGCTGCGCCCTGCTGCTCGACGTCAACAATGTCCATGTCAACGCCTGCAACCATGGCTTCGACGCGGCGCGCTTCATCGATGCGATGCCGCACGACGCGGTCGTCGAGATCCATCTTGCCGGTCACGCCGTCGAGCACCACGGCGCGCGCGAACTGCGCGTCGACACCCACGGCAGCCCGGTCTGCGACGCCGTCTGGTCGCTGTACGAGCACGCGCTGGCGCGACTCGGGCCAGTGCCGACGCTGATCGAATGGGATACCGATATCCCGGAGTTCGACGTGCTGCTCGACGAAGCGGCACGCGCCCAGCAACGCCTCGATGCCTGTCATGCCTACGCTGCCTGAGTCACTGCGGGCCTTCGCAGCGCGGCTCTGGCACGACGCCGCCGACGCCGACCCGGGGTTTGCGGTCTACCGGCGCAATCTGCGTGGCAACTTCGCCCAGGTCCTCGCGCTCGAGTTCCCGGCGCTGCAGCGCCTGCTCGGCGAGCAGGCGTTCCGGGCGCTGGCGCGCGACTTCCAGCGCGAGCACCCGTCGCGCAGCGGCAACCTGCATGGCATCGGCGCTCCGCTGGCGTCCTACCTGCGCAGCCACCTGGCGGGGTCGCCGCGCGCCTGGCTGGCCGATGTCGCGGCACTGGAATGGGCCTGGGAAGATGCGGCGGTCGCCGCGGATGCCGGCAGCAGCGTGGACGTCGCCGCGTTCGCCGGTCTCGACCCGGATGCGCAGCTGGCGCAGCGCGCGGGCCTGCACCCGGCGCTGCGCGTCGTGCGCTCGTCAGCGCCCATCCACGCGATCTGGCGCGACAACCTGCCGGATGCCAGCGGCCGGATCGCATCGCTGCAGGCGGACTACGGCCTGTCGCTGCAGCGGGGTGGCGAAGCGGTCGTCATCGAGCGGCCGGGCCAGCAGGTGGAAGTCACCGTCGTGCCGGACGCAGAAGCCGCATGGCTCGAAGCACTCGCGGCCGGCGCGACGCTGGGCGAGGCTATCGATCGGGCGCTGGCTGTCGACCCGGGATTCGATCTTGGCGCAGCGCTCGGCGTCGCGCTGCGTCGCCGCCGGATCGTCGACCTGCAGCCCGGCTGAGCCGCGCACCCTTTCCTGCACGCCGCCGGTCGGCTACGGTCGCAGCTTCCCATCCCTGCGGCCGCCATGACCCCACCCACCACGACCCTGCCCCGCCCTTCGACCACGCAACGCTGGACTGCACTGGTGCTGGTCAGCCTCGCGATGTTCGGCAACTACTACCTGTACGACTCGCTCGGCCCGGTCGTGGACCTGATGCGCTCCCAGCTCGACCTGAGCTACCAGCAGATCGGCGCGCTCTCCAGCGCATACAGCATCGCCGCGTTGCTGGTGCTGCTGGCCGGCGGCTGGATCATCGACCGCTTCGGCACACGCACGGCGCTCGTGGTGTTCGCGGGCATCTGCCTGCTGGCAGCCGCGCTGACGGCTTTCGGGCCGGGGTACGAGGGCATCCTTGCCGGGCGCTTCCTGCTCGGTCTCGGGGCCGAGCCGCTGATCGTCGCGGCGACCACCGTGCTCGCGAAGTGGTTCAAGGGCAGTGAACTGAGCTTCGCGTTCGGCCTGAACCTGTCGATCTCGCGACTGGGTTCGGCATCGGCCGACTGGTCGCCCACGTTGGCAGGCCCGCTCTACACGAACTGGCAGGATCCGCTTTGGCTCGCGACCGGCATCGGCGGCGTGTCGGTCGCGGCGGCAATGCTGTACTGGATGCAGGAGCAGCGCGCGCAAGGCCGGATCGAGCTGGGCGATGGCGACCGGACCAAGGCCGAGGCGGAGGGCGCGCTCAGCTTCCGGAACCTGTTCCGCTTTTCGCGCTCGTATTGGTACATCGTCGCGCTGTGCGTCGTGTTCTACGCGACCGTGTTTCCGTTCCGCAGTTTCGCGATCAACTATTTCCAGCAGGCGCACGGGCTCGATCGCGGCACCGCGGGACTGCTCAGCAGCGTGCTGCCGATCGCCGCGATCATCGCCACGCCGCTGTTCGGACTGTGGGTCGATCGCGTGGGACGGCGCTCGATCTTCATGGCCGTGGGCTCGCTGGTGATGCTGCCGCTGTTCCTCGCCGTCACCTACCTGCCCGCCGGCCCTGCCATCGCGCTGCCCGGCGGCAGCGCGGTGCCGCTGACCCTGCTGCTGGCCATCGTCGCGTTCGGCATCGTGTTCTCGCTGATTCCCGCGGTGATGTGGCCCTCGGTCGCCTACATCGTCGACCCGGCCCGGCTGGGCTCGGCCTACGCGCTGATGACCTTCTGCCAGCAGGTCGGCATGGCGCTGGTGCCGCTCGCGATCGGCGCACTGAACGACTGGTCCGGGGCGACGGCCGACAACGTCGCCGGCTACGCGCCGGGCATGTGGCTGTATACCGCGCTCGCCGCGTTCGGCCTGCTGTTCTCATGGCTGTTGTGGCGCAGTGAACGCGGTCCGCACGCGCATGGACTCGATCATCCGTCGGGCAGCACCGCGGGCGCCGCCGGCTGACGCCGCCGAGTTGCCTAGGCCGCGAGCGGCAGCGGCTGCGGCCGCGAGATCACGTAGCCCTGGATGAAGTCGACGCCGAGGCGGCGCGCTGCATCGAGCGCGGCGGTGTCCTCGACCTGCTCGGCGATGACCTGGAAGTTCAGCGTGCGCGCGAGCTGGACCATCGCCGCAACCATCGCCTGGTTGACCGAATCCGCGCCGAGGTTGCGCGTGAACGCGCCGTCGATTTTGAGATAGTCGAGCGGCAGGTTCTTGAGATTCGAGAACGAGCCGACGCCTGAACCGAAATCGTCGAGGGCGAAGCGGCAGCCCATGCCGTGCAGCACGCCGGCGAAGCGGCGCGCGTGCTCGATGTTCGCGACGACAGTGGTCTCGCTGAGCTCGAAGCAGATCTGCGCCGGCGCCACGCCGGTGCGATCGAAGCTGTCGACGACGAACTCGAGGAACTGCGTGTCGGCGAGCGTCTGCGCGGAGATGTTGACGGCGACGCAACGCCCCGACGGCACCGGCAGCGAACCCGAGGCGATCACATCCAGCGTGTGCTGCACGACCCAGCGGTCGATGGTGCCCATCAGCCGATAGCGCTCCGCGGCGCGCACGAAATCGCGCGGCGGCAGCTCGCCGCCGGCGTCGTCGCGCATCCGCACGAAGACTTCCATTGCCGGTCCGCCCCGCGTCGCCGGCGACACCGGCACGATCGACTGGGTCGCGAGTTCGAAGCGATTGCCGCGGATCGCGGCCTGCAACTGCTGCAACCACTGGATCTCGCCGCTGCTGCGCGCCGCGGCTTCGTCGCGCGCCGAGTAGATCGAGACGTTGCCGGTACCCTGCTTCTTCGCGACATAGCAGGCGCTGTCGGCGGCTGCGAGCACATCCTCGAAGCTGCCGCTCTCGCGCGCGAGTTCGATGATGCCGACGCTGACGCCGACGTCGAAGATGCGGTCCTTCCAGACGAAGCGGTGCTCGGCAACGCGCCGGCAGACGTCGTCGGCGATCTGCCGCGCCTTGTCGAGCGGACAGCCGATCAGCAGCAGCGCGAACTCGTCGCCGCCGAGGCGCGCGACGGTATCCGAGTCGCGGACCGCCTCGCGCAGCAGGCGCGCGATGTCGCGCAGCAGCCGGTCGCCGGCCTGGTGGCCGCTGCTGTCGTTGACCTGCTTGAAGCGATCGAGATCGAGATAGCACAGGATGTGGGTGCTGTCGCCGCGGCGCGCGGTATCGAGCGCATCCTCGAGGCGGCGCTCGAATTCGCGCCGGTTGACCAGCCCGGTCAGCGCATCGTGGGTCGCCTGGTAAGACAACTGCCGGGCCGTCGAGCGCAGTTCGGTGACGTCATGCAGCAGCACTACGGTGCCGGCGGAATCCGCCGCCGCGTCGCGCCGCAGCGGCGCGGCCGACACCTCGACCACGCGATCGTCCTGGTCGGTCCGACGCAACGCGACGGCGCGCCGCCCCAGATACACCGTGGCGGTGCCTGTCAGCGCCTGTTGGACGGGATCGAGCAACGTGCGCCGGTCAGCGTCATCCGTGACCGCCACGACCGCAGACAGCGGCCGGCCACGCGCATCGGCGCGCGAGACCTGCAGCAAGCGTTCGGCGGCCGGATTCATGTGCACGATGTCGCCCTGCACATCCGTCGTGACGACCGCATCCGGCAGGCAGTCGAGCGCGATGCTGCCGTCGGCCGGCGACTGCAGGCTCGCGAACACGCCGGTGGCCGCCAGGTGCTGGGCGTAGGTCGGCTCGGTCAGCGCGCGCACCGTCGAGGTCTGCACGATCTCGACGCCCGTGATCAGCAGCGCCGGCGCGCCTCCCCAGTCGACCCGGCGCACCGTCAGCTCGAGGCGACTGATCTGCGCCTGGAAGCCGACCATCTCGACTTCGAAGCGCTCCGGCGCGTACTCATCGGCGAGGCGCCGGCGCAGCGAGGTGGCGACCAGGTCCGAGAATTCCGGATCCACCAGTTCGGCCAGCGGCCGACCGATCAGCTGTTCGCGCTCGACGCCGACCAGCGTGGCGAAGTGCCGGTTCGCGAACAGGATGCCGTCGCGATGCACGATGACCGCCTCGTGACTGCGATCCGCCAGCGTCGCGAACAGCGCCGCGCCCTGCGACGGCGCGACCTCGGTGCGCTCGCCACGGTCGGAGACGCGCACCAGCAGGCGATTGAGGACCTGCGTCAGTTCCTGCAGGCGCGGCTCCTCGCTCTGCAGGTAGACCCGGCCGGATGGCGTGCCCGACTGCGCCAGCAATCGCTCCAGCTGCTCGCTGACACTCTGCACGCCGGCCAGCTCGCGGCGCTGCATCCAGTAAAGGACGCCGAGCAGCGTGGCCGCAATGGCGAGCAGCAGACACAGCAGGCCGAGCAATGACATGTGTGGCGACGGAGTCCTCGCTTCCGCTTCGGCTATCCCCAGTCGGCGGAGGCGTTAGTTATCATGGCGCGCGTGCGCGACCTGCCTCGGAGCATAGCCGAGCGGGGTCGCCCTGCTTTCGGCTATTCACCATATGCCGAAGCCGGTCGCTGAGGGAGAATAAGTCACAAACCGCGGCGTGGGCCGCGGTGGAGTCAAAGCATGCAGTTCGAAGCCGCGCGAGAACAGATGGTCACGCAGCAGATCCGCGCCTGGGACGTGCTCGATGAGCGTGCGCTCGACACGCTGCGGCGCGTGCCACGCGAGCGATTCGTGCCCGACGCCTATCGGGATGCCGCGTTCGCCGATTACAGCATCCCGCTCGGACACGGCGAGCACATGCTGGCGCCCAAGCTGGTCGGGCGCTTCCTGCAGGCGCTGGACCTGACGGACCGCGACAGCGTTCTCGAGGTCGGCACCGGTTCCGGCTACCTGACAGCCGCCCTCGCCATGCAGGCGGCGCGGGTGCGCAGCATCGATCGACACGACGATTTCGTGACCGCCGCGCGTGGCCGCATCGCCGCGCTGGGGCTGGGCTCGGTGGAGCTCGCGACCGCGGATGCTTTCTCCGCCGGCGCGTTGGGCGCGGGCAGCTGGGATGCGATCGTGCTGACCGGTTCGCTGCCCGTCCACGACCCGCGCTTCGAGCAGCGTCTCGCGGTCGGCGGTCGGCTGTTGGCCGTGATCGGGACCGCACCAATCATGCACGCCACGCTTATCCGGCGCGTTAGCCAGTCAGAGTGGTCGCACCAGGTGCTGTTCGAGACCGTCATCGATCCACTGGTGGGCGCCGCGACGGTACCCGGCTTCCAGTTCTGAGGTTGCTCCGATGCCTGTTGCCGAACTGAGCCCTGCCGAGGTCGCTGCGCGCCACGCGCGCGGTGAAGTCTTCACGCTGCTCGATGTGCGCGAGCCCTGGGAACTTGAGCTGTGCCAGGTCCACTGGGCCAAGGCGATCCCGATGAACGAGGTGCCCGACCGCCTCGGCGAACTGGATCCAGGCACGCCGGTGGTCGTGATGTGCCACCACGGCGGGCGCAGCCTGCGCGTCGCGCATTTCCTGGCGCAGCGCGGCTACCAGCAGGTGGCCAATCTGACAGGTGGTATCCACGAGTGGCGGGAACAGATCGAACCGTCGATGCGTCCATACTAGGTCGCTTGTGGCTCTGGCTGGCATGTCGCTCCAGCTCGTGATATAGTGATATACAACACTAACTCGGGCTGAGGGATCGCCCGAACACCTGAAGGACGGACATTCATGAATCGTCGGATTTCGCTCGCTGTCGGCCTGCTGCTCGTGATGCCCGCCGCCGGAGCCGAAGACCTGCTCGCCGTCTATGAGCGGGCGCTCAGCAACGACCCGCAGATCCGCGAAGCCGACGCCAACCGTCGCGCCACCATGGAAGCGCGGCCGCAGGCGCTGGCAGCGCTGCTGCCGCAAGTCAGCGCGTCCGCGGCGAAGACCAAGGCGGACAGTTCCTCGACCGGCCAGTTCCCGCAGGAGATCGAGCAACCGGCGGGCTCGGGCAATCGCGTCGTGTTCAACTTCCTGCAAGCCAGCGACTCGAAGCCCGAGACCGACAGCTGGAGCGTCGATCTGCGCCAGAGCGTGTTCGCCTGGGAGAACTGGGTCGCGCTGAAGCGCGCCAGCAGGCAGGTCGCGCAGGCCGAGGCCGACTACGCCGCGGCCGAACAGGACCTGATCGCGCGCGTCTCGGAGCGCTACTTCGACGTGCTCGCGGCGCAGGACAATGTCGACGCGCAGCAGTCCGCGTTCGAGTCGATCGCGCGCCAGCTCGAACAGGCGGAGAAGCGCTTCGAGGTGGGCCTGATCGCGATCACCGATGTCCAGGAAGCGAAGGCCGCACGCGACAGCGCAGCCGCGTCACTGATCGCCGCGAAGCGCCAGCTCGCCTCCAGCGAGGAACTGCTGCGCGAGATCACCGCGGATCGCTTCCCGCGCCTCGCCAAACCCGCCGACAGCATGCCGCTGCGTACGCCGGAGCCCGCCACCGAGCAGGAGTGGGTGCAGGCATCGCTCGAGCAGAACCTCGCCTTGATCTCGAGCCGCCTCGCGGCTGACATCGCGCGCGACAACGTCCGCTCCGCATTCGGCGGGCACCTGCCCTCGGTGGACCTGACGGCCTCGCGCGGCAACACCAACCAGAGCGCGACCATCAACTTCGAGAGCGGCAATGTCGGCGAGCGCACCAGCGACACCGACGAAACGTCCGTCAGCCTGCAAGTCAACGTGCCGATCTTCGCCGGCGGTGGCACGCAGTCGCGCGTGCGCCAGTCCGAATTCCAGTGGATGGCAGCGCGCGAACGTCTGACCCGCGTGACGCGGCAGACGGAGCGCCAGGCCCGCGATGCCTTCCTCGGCGTCAGCAGCGAGATTTCGCGCGTGCAGGCTTTGCGCCAGGCGCTCGAGTCGAGCCAGACCGCGCTGAAGGCCACCGAAGCCGGCTATGAAGTCGGCACGCGCACGGCCGTAGATGTGCTGGACGCACGCCGCGCGCTGGTGCAGGCGCAGACGAATTACGCGCGCAGCCGCTACGACTACATCCTGAACGTGCTGCGCCTCAAGCAGGCCGCCGGCAATCTGGATCGCAAGGCGCTCGAGGAAGTGAACGCCTGGCTCGCGGAAACAGCGCCGGCACCTGCGGCGCCGGCGGCCCCGACGCCCTGAGCAACCGGCTGCTGACGCGTGCGTCAGCGGCGCTTCGTCAACGCCGCTCGCTCAGCACCGGGTCGATCAGCGCCAGCAGGCGCGCCAGCGCGCCGCGGTTCTGATCGACAGCCTCGCGCCCGAGCGCGCCGCGCCGAGCCCGCTCGACCGGGTCGGCCAGCAACAGCCGCAGCGCCGCGCCGAGTTCGCCCGCATCCCGCACGACCTGCACCGCGCCGGTTTCGATCAGCATGTCGGCGATTTCCTGCGCGTTGAAGTTGTGTGGCCCGGACAGCGTGGCGATGCCGAGCGCGGCGGGCTCGAGCAGGTTGTGGCCGCCGATCGGCACCAGGCTGCCGGCGACGAACGCGACATCGGCCGCCGCATAGAACTGCAGCAGTTCGCCGAGCGTATCGACCAGCAGCACCTCGGTGCTCGCGTCGCAGGTCTGGCCACTCGAGCGGCGCACATGGCGCAGGCGGCGGCGCTCGAGCAGGGCAGCAACTTCGTCGAAGCGCTGCGGATGCCGCGGCACGAGCACCAGCAGCGGCTTGGGCGCGCCATCCATCCTGGCCTGCACGTCGAGCAGGATTTCCTCCTCGCCCGCATGCGTGCTGCCGGCAATCCACACCGGTCGCTGCGGCGCATGCCGGCTGCGCAGCGCCGCGCCGACGGCGCCGATGTCGCCAGGCAGGCTGAAATCGAACTTGATGTTGCCGGTCACATGGGTGCGCAACGGGTTTGCACCGATAGACCGGAAGCGCTCGGCGTCGGCCTCGCTCTGCGCGGCGATCACGATGCCGTGCGACAGCGTCTCGCGGAACAGGCCAGACAAGCGCCGGTAGCGCGTCGCCGAGCGCGGCGAGATGCGCGCGCTGGCCAGCACCAGCGGCACGCCGCGGCGGCCGCACTCGTGATACAGGTTCGGCCACAGTTCGGTTTCGAGGATGATCGCCATGCGCGGCTGCACGCGATCGAAAAAGCGGCTGACGCTGCCTGGCAGGTCGTAGGGCACATAGCGCACCCAGACGTCCGTGCCGAACTGCGCCCGGGCGCGCTCGGCGCCCGTCGGCGTCACGGTGGTCAGCACCAGCGGCACCGCCGGGTAGCGCTCGCGCAGCGCGCGCACCAGCGCCGTAGCGGCCTGCACTTCGCCGACCGACACGGCGTGCACCCACAGGCTGCCGCCGCTGAAGGGCGGCTGCCCGAAACCGAAGCGCTCGCCGAAGTTGCGCCAGTAACTGCGGTCGTGCAGCCCGCGCCACAGCATGACGCCGATGACCAGGGGCGCAAGCAGATACGCGATCAGGATGTAGAGGAAACGCATCTTGGGCCGATCAGCTGGCCGGCTCGATCAGGGCGGAACCCGCGGACCAGTAGCCGGCCAGCAGTGAGTGCCAGTCGGTCTCGGTGAAACGATCCGCCGGCAACGCCCGCGTGACCTTCAGCAGGGAGCGACGCAGCCGCACGAGGTTGGCATCGCACCACATTCCGCGCGGCCGCAAGCGGCTGCGGTCGAAGTCGATCAGGAAGACTTCCGCCGCGCCACGCCAGAGGATGTTGTGCGCATTGAGATCGGCGTGATCGAGCCCCGCGTCGTGGAAGCGCCGCACGCAGCGGCCGAGTTCGATCCACTCGCTGACGCCGAGCGCAGCGTCCGCGAGACGCGCGGCCACCGTGCGCACGTCGAGCAGCCGTTCAGTGAGGATGTCGCCGCGATAGCCCGCGCCCGCGCGGACGATGCGGACCCCTACGATCGGTGGCACCGGCAGGCCAAGCTGCTGCAGCCTGCGATGCACGGCGAACTCGCGGACCGGTCGCGAGCGCGCCTCGCCCAACCAGACGTAGCGATCGGCCGAGAGCTTCGCGATCAGGCCGCCGCGCCGGTAGTGGCGCAGTGCGAGTTGCCGATCACCCGCCGCGACGAACCAGGTGGTGCCGCGTCCGCCCGCGCGACCGCGCAGCGCGGCACGCTGTTCCCAGTAGGCGAGATCGAACCAGGCAGGCAGCAAATTGCCGGCCCATGAGGGGTCATATAGGATCACGGCCGCCCCCAGCTCGAGGCGGCGCGCAGCATCGAATTCGGCTTCGGTGGCGTCGATCAAGCGCCCGCCACCGGACCGGCCACACCGACTGCCATGCAGCCCCCGTACAGCCCGCCCCAGACCGTCTGCCTGCTGCGCCTGTCCGCGATCGGCGATGCCTGCCACGTCGTGCCGCTGCTGCGCGTGCTGCAGCGGGCCTGGCCCGACACGCGATTCACGTGGGTGATTGGTCGCATCGAATCGCGTCTGCTGAGTCTGTTGCCCGACGTCGAGTTTATCACCGTCGACAAGCGCGCCGGGCTCGCTGGCCTGCGCGCGTTGCGGCGACAACTCGCGGGACGACGCTTCGATGCGCTGCTCGACCTGCAGGTCTCCGTCCGCGCGAGCCTCGTCGCCGCCTGCATTCCGGCCCGGCTGCGGCTCGGCTTCGACCGCGCTCGGGCGCGCGAGGGTCAATGGCTGGTCACCAACGCGCGCATCCCGGCCCGCGAGCGCGAGCACGTGCAGGACAGCTTCATGGGCTTCGCGCGCTGGTTCGGCCTCGAGCCAGGCCCGCCGCGCTGGGACATCCCGCTGCCTGCAGAAGCGCTCGACTACGCAGCGCGCCTGATCCCGGTGGGCGACACCCTCGTGATCAGCCCCTGCTCGAGCCATCGCCTGCGCAACTGGCGCGCAGAGCGCTACGCGGCCATCGCGACGCATGCGGTGCAGGCGCATGGGCTGCGCGTGATCCTGACGGGCGGCCCTGCGCCGCTCGAGCGCGCGATGGCCGACGCGATCATCGCGGCGACACCGGTGCCCGTCGTCGATCAGGTCGGCAAGGACACGCTGCCGCAGCTGCTCGCACTGCTCGCGCGCGCGACCGCGCTGCTGACGCCCGACTCGGGGCCGGCCCACATGGCGACCATGGTCGACACGCCGGTGCTCGGACTGTATGCGGCCACCAACCCGGCGCGCAGCGGGCCGTGGCGCTCGCGCCAGTGGTGCGTCGATGCCTATGCCGAGGCCGCGCGCCGCTTCCGGCAGCGCGAGCCCGCGGCCTTGCCGTGGACGGAGAAGATCGAGGAGCCGGGCGTCATGGACCTCATCACGACGGCCGCGGTGGTCGAACGCCTCGATGCGCTGCTGGCGAACCGGCGCGTGACAGGCGCGTAGTCGCGCCACTACGATGCGCGGATGAAAGACATCCTCGTGCCGGTCAGCCCCGGCGAACTCGTCGACAAGATCACGATCCTGCGCATCAAGGCAGCGCGCATCACCGATGCGCAGAAGCTGCACAACGTTCGCGTCGAACTCGATGCGCTCGAGGCCACGTGGCGCGGCTGTGGCGCGCCGGTCAGTGACGTCGCTGCCGACGAAGCCGCGCTGCATAAGGTCAACGAGGCACTGTGGGACATCGAAGACCGCATCCGCGACAAGGAACGCGATCAACTGTTCGATGCCGAGTTCATCGAGCTCGCGCGTGCCGTCTACGTCACCAACGACGAACGTGCGGCGATCAAGAAACGCATCAATCTTGCGCTGGGATCGCGGTTAGTCGAAGAAAAATCCTACGCCCAATATCGCTGAACGCTGCCGGTTGCAACACTGCCACAGCGCTTGCAGTGCTGTTTCCCGGGTGTAGAGTCACGGCATCGGCGTTCCGAGAACGCCTATAACGATGCAATGAAATCGCGGCAAGCCCGCGAACAGGGGGCAGAACTATGTTTGCGACTCATCGTCGATGGGCGTGGGCGGCCAGTGTCGCCATCGCCACAGCGGGCCTCGGACTGGGTCCGGCCAGCGCTCGCGCGCAAGAGCAATCCGAAACGTCGGATTCCCTTGCACTGGCAGAGGTCGTGGTGACCGCGCGCAAGCGCGAGGAATCACTGCAGGACGTGCCGCTGTCGATCACCGCATTCTCATCGGAAGCGCTGGAACAGCGCGGCATCGAAAGCGTCTTCGACGTCGCGCGCATCACGCCGAACCTGTCCTTCAACCGCACCTTCGGTCGCACTTTCGACCGACCGGTGATTCGCGGCATGTCGCAGATCCTGGGCGCGCGCACCGTGTCGTTCGTTGTCGATGGCGTCTACATCGCCGGCAGCCTGTCGGGCAGCGACCTCGACGACGTCGAAACGCTCGAAGTCCTGAAGGGTCCGCAGGCCGCGAACTACGGCCGCGGCTCGCTCGCCGGCGTGATCGCCTATCGCACCAAGAAGCCGACCAGCGAGTGGACCGGTCGCGCGACCGTGACCGCGGGCGACCATGGCTACCAGGAGCTGGCCGGCAACATCAGCGGCCCGGTCTTCGGCGACACGCTGACCTTCAAGCTCGGCGGCCGCTACTACGACTATGACGGCCAGTACACGGCGGTCAGCAGCGACGGACGAACGCCGACGGTCGGCGGCGAGAAGACCAAGCGCATCTCCGGTGCGTTGCGCTGGGCGCCGACCGAGAACTTCGACGTCACGTTCCGCGCCTTCGCCGCCCAGAACGACGACTACCTGTTCAACAACATCATCTTCACGCAGCTGAACTGCTTCCAGACGGCCGGCGGTGCGGCCGCGCGCGGCGGCAGCTACTGCGGTGTCGTCCCCGAGATCCCGCAGGATGGCCGCGTCCAGGTCGACCTCGCCGACATCGAGCGGCAGGGCGATCCGGGCATCACGCAGGATATCTTCCTGTACAGCGCGGAGGCGAACTGGGATCTCGGGCCGGTCACCGCGACGGCGCTGATCAGCTGGAACCGCCAGGACGAGGACTGGATCATCGACGACTACGTGATCAACCGGAACACCTTCGGCAACCAGGGCCCCTCGCAGGTGCCGGGCCCGGCGTCGACCATCCCGAACCCCGGCAACATCACCCGCCTGATCAACATCTTCGAGTACCAGTCGCAGGAGCTGCGCTTCGCGTCGAACGGCGATGGCCCGTGGCAGTGGATGTTCGGCCTGTACAACTACGAGCAGGACGACTCCGGCTTCAGCGGCGGACCGCGTTACAACACCGTGGCGTCGATGACGGGCACGGTCGGCGTGCTGCGCGAAGTCTCGCAGCGCGTATCGCCGTTCAGCGTCGAGAACCAGGCCGTGTTCGCCAGCGTGAACTGGGACCCGACCGAACGCCTGCACCTGTCGCTGGAAGGGCGCTTCGCGCGCGACTCGCTGCAGACCAACAACACGGTGCAGGCTGGCGGCAACTGCGCGCGGCTGCTGGATGCGGAGTACGAGAGCTTCACGCCGCGTGGCTCGGTGCGCTTCGACTTCACCGATGAGGTCAACGTCTACTTCTCGATCGCCAAGGGCAACAAGCCGGGCGCGTTCAACAACCCGCTGTGCGGCACGACGGTGCCGGCGGATGAGTTCGCGCGGCTTTCCGCCATCACGCCGCTCGGCATCGATGAAGAGGAATCGCTGAACCTCGAACTCGGCACCAAGATGCGGCTGCTCGACGGGCGCATGTCGATCGATGCGGCGATCTTCTTCACCGACTGGGATCGGCAGCAGGTTACGACCAGCCAGCTCTTTCGGCAGGTCAATGGCCAGCCGGGCAACCTGACGCTGACCGGCAACGCCGGCAAGACCGAGATCCGCGGCCTCGAACTCACCTGGCAGCTGCGCGTCAACGAGAACTGGGACCTGAACATGTCCTACGGCCACACGCGGGCCCGCTTCAAGGAATTCTGCGACAGCACCTACGCCACGCTGCTAGGTCTCGTCGACAGCCCGTTGACGTCGTCGGGCCCCTGCCCGACCATTGGCACCGTGCGCTACCAGAGCGTCGCCGGTTTCAAGACCGCGAATGCGCCTGAACACACCGCAGCGTTCGGCGTGGAGTTCAACATGCCGCTGACGGAATCATGGAGCCTGTTCGCGCGCAGCGACGTCTCCTACCAGAGCGAGCGCTTTGCCGAGGTCTACAACCATGCCTCGACTGGCGACTCGACCCTCGTCGACGCGCGGCTCGGCCTGCGGGCCGACCAGTGGCGCGTGACGCTGTGGGGCCGCAACCTCGGCAACGATCGGTCGCCGAATGCGCTGACGCGCTTCTTCGACACCGATTCGCCGACGCTGCAGCGCGGCTATCAGGTCAACTACGCCGACGGGCGGCAGGTCGGCCTGACCGCGGAATACAAGTTCTAGAACGCGGCGCGTTGCCACCGCAGGGCGCTGGAGGCTACTCCAGCGCCCTTTTTACTGCGGCGGCGACACCCTGCGGGTCGGCGTCGAACAGGCCATAGCCCCACTGCGGCGCGTCGACCAGCTGCGCATCAGGGATCAGCCGCGCGGCGGCCGCAGCGTCTTCCCAGAGCCCGTCCTGGGCGCGTATCAGCGTCGTCGGCATCGCAAGTGCCGCGAGCCGCGGCGCAGCGTCATAGCCCGCGACCGCCGCCATCGCCCAGCCGGCGCGCGTGCCCGCGCGCTGCTTTTCGGCGACGATGCGCGCGGCCTGCTCCAGCGACTGGCCCGGCGGCCGCACCCGCATCGTGCTGCGCCATTCGCCGAGCAGATGCGAGCCATCGGCGGCCAGCACCGTGCTGGTATTCAAGGTCGCGCGACGCTCGGCCGAGAACAGTGGCATCGACATCAGCACCAGCCGGCGCACCCCGGTCGGGTAGCGCGCGGCGTACTCGGCGGCGATCAGCGCGCCGGTGTGATAGCCGACCAGATCCACCGGTTCCTTCAGTTCAGCCAGCACGTCATGCAACGCCTCGGCGTAGTCGCCGATCGTCGTGGGCGACGGCGGCCCGTCCGATTCGCCGTAGCCCGGCGTATCGGGCGCGAGCACGACGCGATCGGTGCCGAGCAGCGGCAGCAGTTCGCTGAACATCCGGCCCGACAGCGGCGTCTGGTGCAGCAGCACGACCGGCGTCCTCGAGCCGGTGGCCGCCACCGGCGACGCGCGGCGCCAATGCAGCTGACCCCAGCGCATCGGCCGGTACTCGCGCACCACCCGCGCTGCGGCGGCGGGCGGCGTGGTCGGCGCCGGCAAGGCGGCGCGCTGATTGATCTCGAGCATGTGGCCATCAGGGTCGAACGCGAACAGGAAAGTCGCGCGCCAGCGCGCGCCGCCGGCGCCCTGCACTTCGCTGGTCGCGGGCGGTTTGTGGATCGGCGTGCCGGCGCGCTGCATGCGCTCCCAGATCGCGGCGAGTTCCTCGGTCTCGAGCATCAGCACCGTGTCGCCGGGCACGAGTATCCTGGGCAACACGGGGGGCGCGCGCGGCGGGCCGTACTGCAGCAGCCCGATCATGCCGACCCACGGATGGCGGCCCTTCATGATCGCGAAGCGGCTCGGCGCGCCCGGCGGCGCATCGGTCGGCAGGCTGGTCGGCGAGACCTGGCCGCGATTCTCGAGCCACAACTCGAAGCCCAGCACGTCGCGATAGAAGCGGATCGAGGCATCGATGTCATGCACGATCAGCGTCGTGCGGCGAACCATCGACTGCGGGTCGGGAGCGGCAGGTGCTGCAGCGATCGACGTCGGGGCGGCGGCAGCGGCCACGCCCAGCAGCAGGGCGGTCAGCAGCGGCCTTGCGCCCGTGCGCGGCCGCCGCGCCGCGCTCAGCGGCGCAGCGTGTACTCGGCGCCGCAGTAGGGGCACTTGGCCCAGCCGGTCGCTTCCACCGGCAGATAGACGCGCGGATGCGAATTCCACAGCTGCATCTGCGGCATCGGGCAGGCCAGCGGCAGGTCTTCGGCCGTCACGTCGTACTGGTTCTGCGCATTGGGCTGCAGCAACGGCAGCGGACGGGATTCTTTGGGACGCGCGGTCATGGATACCCCGGTGTTGATGTGCCGATTATACGTCCGGCGCGAACGTTGCGTTCCAGATCGCCGTCACGGCGGCACGTTCCGGCTGGAACTCCCCGTCGGCGATCACCGGCGTCTCGTCCCGCAGCGAACGGTGGTGGCCGCGCTCGCGGTAGGCGCGGTAAGCGCCGGTCAGCACGTCGACGGTCTGCTGCGGCACGAGATCCGCCGACGCCACGGATTCGAGCTGGCGGATGGTGTCCGAGAACATCGCGACGGGCGGATACTCGGCCGCCCAGCGCAGCGCCCAGTACTGCGCCAGGAACTCGATGTCGGCGATGCCGCCCGGGTCCTGCTTCATGTCCCATTGGCCGGCGCGAGCCTTCGACAGCTCCCGCCGCATGCGCTCGCGCATCGCGCGCACTTCGTCGCGCAGCGTCGCGCGCTTGACCGCGTGCATCACGAGCTCGAGCCGCAGCTGCTCGAACGCCGCGCGCAGCTCCGCGGATCCGCCGACCGAACGCGCATGCAGCAGCGCCTGGTGTTCCCAGGTCCATGCCTCGGTGCGCTGGTAATCGGCGAAGGCGTCGATCCCGGTGATCAGCATGCCGCCCTTGCCGCTCGGCCGCAGCCGCACGTCCACTTCGTACAGCCGACCCGCTGCCGAGTGAACGGTCAGGATGTGCAGGATGCGCTGCGCGAGCCGCACGAAGAACACCTGGTTGTCGATCGGCCGCTCGCCCGTGGTCTGCTGCGATTCGCCGCGCGAGTCGTGCAGGAACACGAGGTCCAGGTCCGACGCATAGCCCAGCTCGATGCCGCCGAGCTTGCCGTAGCCGATGGCGCAGATCCGCACGTCGCGCGTCACGCCCGCCTCGACACAGGTCGGCACGCCGTACTGCGCCGACATCTGCAGCCAGCCGAGCCGCAGCGCCTGCTCGACGATCAGCTCGGCGATGTCCGTGAGGCGATCCGAGACGCGCATCAGCGGCAGATGCCCGTACAGGTCGGCGATCGCGACGCGGAACACGGCCGCGCGCTTGAACTGGCTCAGCGCCTCGACGGCGCGCTCCGGATCATCGAGCCCCACCCGCTCGAGCCGATCGACGATCTCGGCCGCGAGCTCCGCGCGGCTCGGCGGCGCCGCGAGCTGCCGCTCGTCGAGCAGCTCGTCCAGCAGCAGCGGATGCGCCGCGATCTGCTGCGCGAGGAACTCGCCGGCGCGACACAGATCGACGAAGCGGCGGCGCGCCGGCGGATTCTCGTTCAGCAATGCGAAATACGCCGAGCGCGCGCCGATCGCCTCGAGCACGCGCAGGATGCGGCGCAGCAGGCCGAGGTGTTCGTCATCGGGTCGCAGTTCGGCAAGCAGTGCGGGCAGCAGGCGCTGCAGGCGCGCCAGCGCTGCGGCATCGAGCCGGCGCACGAGGCCGCTGCCGCGAAAGTCGACCAGCAACTGCGCGACGGCGCCCGCTTCGGCGATGTCCGTCGCCCCGAGCAGCGCGGCGAGCGCGCGCGGATCGAGCGTCTCGTCCCACAGCGGCAGCGCGCCGAGGCCGGCCTCGGCGGGAGCAGCCACCACGGCCGCACCACCGGCGCGCGGCTTCGCCACTTCCTCGGCATCGCGCCCGCCTTGCGGCCCGAACACCAGCGCCCGGAAGTGCCGCTGCACCGTCTCGCGGTGCCGGTCGAGATCGCCGAGCAGCGCATCCCAATCGGCGACGCGCATCGCGCGCACCAGCTGTTCGCGCTGGCGCGGCTCGCTCGGCAGCTGGTGCGTCTGCTCGTCGCGCAGCATCTGGATGCGGTTCTCGAGCGTGCGCAGGTAGCGGTAGGCCGCTTTCAGTTCCAGCACGGCGGTTTGCGTCAGCAGCCGGCCGCCGGCCAGCAGCGGCAGCGCTTCGAAAATCCGCGGCGTCTGCAGGCGACGATCCTGGCCGCCGCGAATCAGCTGGAAGGCCTGCACGATGAACTCGATTTCGCGGATGCCGCCCGGGCCGAGCTTGACGTGATCCGCCATCTCGCGGCGCGCCACCTGCTTCTCGATCAGCTGCTTCATTTCGCGCAGCGATTCGAACACGCCGAAGTCGAGGTAGCGCCGGTACACGAACGGCCGCAGCACGTCGCGATACAGCTGCTCGAAGGCGTCGCCGCCGCGCAGCGCGCGTGCCTTGACGTAGGCATAGCGCTCCCAGTCGCGGCCGTGCTGCGCGAGGTAGTCCTCGAATGCCGAGAAGCCGCAGGCCAACGCGCCCGAATCGCCGAACGGCCGCAACCGCATGTCCACCCGGTACACGAACCCTTCGGCGGTCGGTTCGGCCAAGATCTTGATCAGCCGCTGGCCCAGTCGGCGGAAGAATTCCTCGCTGCTGATGGA
>CAZPJE010000012.1:0-6705 GCA_964586725.1 uncultured Steroidobacteraceae bacterium
CTGGCTTCCTGAACTGGAGAGAGCATGACCCATCTGCAGCAACTGACGACCGACAGCGAGGCCCAGCGGCAATACCTGCTGGCCGCGCCCGCCATCCAACGGGCGCTGACCGGCGAAGTGACGTTAGACCTGTACCGCGCGTTCCTGGGCCAGGCTTTTCATCATGTGCGGCACACCGTGCCCCTGCTGATGGCCGTGGGCAGCCGCCTGCCCGACGAGAAATCCTGGCTGCGCAGCGAGATCGTGCACTACATCGAAGAAGAGCATGGTCACGAGGAGTGGATCCTCAATGACATCGCCGCCGCTGGCGGGGATCGCGCAGCCGCCGCGCTCGCGCCGCCGCACGTCGAGACCGATGCGATGGTCGCCTACGCCTACGACGTCGCGATGCGTCGCAACCCCGTGGGCTTCTTCGGCATGGTGTTCGTTCTCGAGGGCACGAGCATCGCGCTCGCGCTGCAGGCCGCAAGCCGCATCCAGTCCAGCCTCGCCCTGCCCGACCGTGCGTTCAGCTACCTGCGCAGCCACGGCAAACTCGACCAGGAGCACGTCGAGCACCTTGCCGGCATCCTCGAGCGCCTCGATGCACCGGAGGATCGCCGCGCCGTGCGCGATTGCGCCCGCGCGATGTTCTGGCTTTACGGCAACGTCTTCCGCAGCCTCGACCGGGTGGCCGGATGAACGGCGGCAGACGCGTGCTGCTGACCGGCGCGGCCGGTGGCATCGGCACTGCGATCGCGCGCGAGCTGGTCGCGGGCGGCGCGGCCGTACTGCTGGTCGGTCGCAATCGCAGCAGCCTCGAGCGCGTCGCCGCGGGCTTGCCGCAGCACGCGGAGCGGCTCGAACTGTTCGTCGCCGACCTGACGGTCGCGACCGAGCGCGCCGCCCTGGTGGAGTTCGCCGCGCGCTGGCGCGGCGGCATCGACGCGCTGATCAACAACGCCGGGGTCAACGACCTCGCGCTGTTCGAGGCGCAGGATCCGGACCAGATCGATCGGTTGTGCGATGCCAACGTGCGGGCGCCGCTGCACCTGTGCCACGCCTTGCTGCCCGTGCTTCGCCGGGCGCCGCGCGCTGACATCATCAACGTCGGCTCGGTGTTCGGCAGCATCGGCTACCCGGGCTATGCCGTGTACTCGGCGACCAAGTTCGCGCTGCGTGGCTTCACCGAAGCGCTGCATCGCGAGCTCAGCGGCTCGACGGTCCGCGCGCATTACCTTGCGCCCCGCGCGACGCGCACGGCGATGAACGCCGGTGCGGCAGATCGACTCAACGCCGAACTCGGCGTCGCGCTCGATGAGCCACAGGTGGTCGCGCGCGCGGTCTGCGCGATGCTGGTCGAGCGCCGGCCGTTCGCCGTGCTGGGCTGGCCCGAAAAACTGTTTGCACGAATCAATGCCGTGCTGCCCCGACTGGTCGACGGCGCACTGATTCGCCAACTGCCCGCCATCCGCCGACACGCGCCCGGCCCCGCCGCGGCGCGCCACCCCATTCCTTCGATGCAGGAGACTCAAGCATGAAAGGCCTCATTGCCATGACGTTGGCGCTCTTCCTCGGCGCCACTGCCCACGCGGCGTCACCAGGTCCCGCCCCGGCTGCGCTGCAGTCGCAGCTGCTGGAGATCCAGTACGAGTGGGCACGAACGAACTACCTGACGCAGGGTGAAAGCCGCAAGACGGCTGAGTTCGAAGCGCTGCTGAAGCGCGCCGAGGCGTTCGAGACGGCCTTCCCCGGACGCGCCGAGCCGTTGATCTGGGAGGGCATCGTGCTGTCGTCCTACGCGGGCGCCAAAGGTGGTCTGGGCGCACTGTCGATCGTCAAGCAGGCGCGCAGCAAGCTCGACGCCGCGCTGAAGCTCGATCCGGCGGCGCTGGACGGGTCCGCCTACACCAGCCTCGGCACGCTCTATTACAAAGTGCCGGGATTCCCGCTCGGCTTCGGCGACCATGGCAAGGCGCGCATGATGCTCCTCGCCGCGTTGAAGCTGAACCCGGACGGCATCGACCCGAACTTCTTCTACGGTGAATTCCTGTTCGAGGAGGGGAACTACGCCGAGGCGATCAAGGTGCTGCGCAAGGCGCTGGCGGCGCCACCGCGCCCCAACCGTGAAATCGCTGACCAGGGGCGACGTGGCGAGATCGAAGCACTGCTCGCCAAGGCGCAACGGAAGCTGGGATGACGCGCGCGGCGGCGCAACGGCAGACGGTCAACGCAGCAGCCACGCTGCAACGCCGGCTGCCGCTGCTGATCGCCGTGGCCTGTCTCGTCGGCGCGGGCCACGCGACCGCCGGCATCCTGCCCAGCCTGAACTCGCGAACCTCAGCAGCGCTGCACGAGCGTCCTCCCGGGGTTCCAGCCGACGCCGAACTGGAGCGCGCCGGCGCGGTCGTGGGCGAGATCACGATCGTCGTCAGCGATCTGTTCGACACCAGGCTTCCGGAAGAAAACACATCGCTGTTCAGGCTGGCGAACCGGCTGCACATCGAGACCCGCGACAACACCATCCGGCACCAGCTCCTGTTCGTCCCCGGGCAGGCCTACGAGGGTCGGCTCCTGGATGAAACGGCGCGACTGCTGCGCACGCAGCGATACCTTCGGGATGCGTGGGTCAGGCCGGTGGCATGGCATGACGGCCAAGTCGACGTGGAAATCGAAGTGCAGGATGTCTGGACGCTGAACCCGGGGCTGTCGTTCGGGCGCAAGGGCGGCAACAACTCGACGGGCTTCGAACTGGAGGAACTGAACCTGTTCGGGACCGGCACACAAGTGTCGCTCGCGAGCAAGAGCAACATCGACCGTGACTCGACCCGCTTCGTGTTTCGCGATCAGCAACTCGGTCGCACCCGCTGGGGTATCGACGCGGAATGGGAAGACAACAGCGACGGCCTGCTGCACGCGCTGCAACTCGAACGCCCGTTCTATTCGCTGGACACCCGCTGGACCGCCGGGGCGGCGTACTCGCGACACGAGCGCATCGAGTCGCGCTATGACCTCGGGGAGATCAACGACCAGTTCGCCGCCGATTCGCGCGGCGGCAGCGCCTGGGTGGGCTGGTCGCGCGGACTGCGATCCGGTCGCGCGACCCGCTACCGGATCGGCTACACCGTCGACGAAACGCGCTTCCGGCCGGTGTCTGGCGAGAATCCCACGCGCCTCCTCCCCACGGATCGCAAGCTCGCCTATCCGTGGGTGGCCGTCGAGTGGGCGGAGGACGAGTTCCGCACCGAACGCGACCGTGACCAGATCGGGCGCACCGAAGACGTGGGCCTCGGGCTGCAGGCCGGGCTGCGCGTGGGCTATCTCGATCGTGCGCTGGGCGCGGATCGCAGCGGGCTCATCACGGGCCTCACCGCGGCGCGCGGCTGGCAACTCTCGGAACGACAAACACTGCAGTGGCAGGCCCGGGCGAGCGGCCGGCTGGAAAGTGGCACCGTGCGCGATGCGTTGCTCGGCACCTCCGTCCAGTACTACTTCCGCCAGTCTCCGCGCCGGGTTCTGTACCTCGGATTCAGCACGCTGGACGGCCGCAACCTCGACGCGGACCGGCAGGTCCTGCTGGGCGGCGACAACGGCCTGCGCGGCTACCCGCTGCGCTACCAGAGCGGCACGTCACGCTGGCTGTTCACGGCGGAGCAGCGCCTGTTCAGCAACTGGTACCCGTTCAGGCTCTTTAACGTCGGCGGCGCCGTCTTCTACGACATGGGCCGCGTCACCGGCACCGACCCGCTGGGCAGCGCCCCACGCGGCGTCCTGCACGACATCGGCGTAGGACTGCGGCTCGGCAACGGGCGATCAGCCCTCGGCAATGTCATCCACATCGATCTCGCGGTTCCGCTCGACCGGGACCCGTCCATCGACAACGTCCAGTTCATCGTCGAAACCCGGCGCAGCTTCTGACACGCCATGGAAATGATCCGCAAGCTGTTCCGACAACCACCGCAATGGAGCCAGGAGCGGCTGGTCGCTGTCGTGGCGTTATACTGCGTGGCAGCCGGCAATGCCTCCTGGTGGTCCGCGGCAGCGGCCGGACGCGCCGCCACTGCGTTTGGCACCTGGCTGTTCCTCGGCGCGACAGCGCTTGCGCTCGTCGCACTGCATTACCTGCTGCTGGTGCTGCCTGCCACACGCTGGACAGTCAGGCCGTGGCTGTCGTTCGTCGTGATCGCAACCGGCAGTGCGGCCCATTTCATCGGGACCTACCACGTGTTGCTCGACGCCACGATGCTGCGCAACGTGCTGCGCACCGACACGCGAGAGGCCGGCGAGCTGATCAGCGTGTCGATGCTGGCCCGCGTGCTGCTCTGGGCGCTGCCTGCACTGTTGCTGATCTGGTGGGTACGACTGCGCGACAGGTCCTGGCGCCAGGCCGCGCTGCGTCGCACGGCGACGTTGGTCGGCGCCCTCGCCGTCGCCATCATCGCGCTGCTGCCCGTGTCGCGCGATTTCATGTCGATGATGCGCAACCAGCGCGATCTGCGCTATCTGGTCACGCCCGGCAACCTGATCGTCGGCCTGCTGAACGTCGGTGCTGCCGATGCTCGCGTCGCCAGGCGTGAGAGGGAAGTCGTGGGCGCAGACGCGCGACGCGGCACGGCGGCGACCGACCGGCCGAAGGTCCTGGTGTTGGTCATCGGCGAAACCGCGCGCGCCGCCAGTTTCCAGCTCGACGGTTACGCTCGAGCGACCACGCCGCAGCTCGCGAAACTCGATATCGTGAACTTCTCGCAGGTGCAGGCCTGCGGCACCTCGACCGAGGTGTCACTACCCTGCATGTTCTCGCGCTGGGGTCGCGAGGATTACGACGAAGACAGGATTCGCAGCGCGGAGGGTTTCCTGCACGTGGCTGCCCGCGCCGGCTACGACGTGATCTGGCTCGAGAATCAATCCGGCTGCAAGGGTGCCTGCGAAGGCGATGGCATTCGCCAACTGACCCTGGACGCACGCGATGCGCCAGCGGAGTGCCCGAACGGCGCATGCCGTGACATGGCGCTGGTGCGCGCACTCCAAAAGGAGCTGTCAGCCATCCAGCGCGACGCTCTCATCGTGCTGCACATGATCGGCAATCATGGGCCCGCCTATTTCGAGCGCTATCCCGAGGAATTCCGGCGCTTCACGCCCGACTGCCACAGCGCTGAATTGCGGCGCTGCAGCCGCGCGGAAGTCGTCAACGCCTTCGACAACGACATCCTCTACACGGATCACGTCCTCGCCAGCACGATCCGCCTGCTCCAAGCGGACGCGGCGCGGACCGACTCGGCACTGCTGTACGTGTCAGACCACGGCGAGTCGCTCGGCGAGTCGGGGCTCTACCTGCACGGCATGCCCTACGCGATCGCGCCGGACACCCAGACCCATGTGCCCATGATCTACTGGCAGTCGCAATCGTTCGCAGACCGCGTCGGCGTCGATGCGCAATGCCTGCGGACACGCTCCTCGCTGCCGCACTCGCACGACAACCTGTTCCACTCCGTGCTGGGCGTGCTCGACATCGAAACGACGGCGCGCCTTCCGCAGCGCGACCTGTTCGCACCCTGCCGCGGCCAGGCCGCTGTCATGTTCGCCGGCACGCGAGGCCGCCCGGACAAGCCAGCCGACGGCAGAGGGCGCGGCCGGTGAGAGTCGCGTCGATGCGCGGCAGCCGGATCGAATCGCGCAGCGGCTTCTGGACGCGCCACCTGGCGTGGCCGCTGTGCCTGCTCGGCATCGCCGCGTCTGCATCGATGGCGTTCGGCTGGGATCACGCGATCGCCGCGCAGCTGTTCTTCGACCCCCTCAGCCAGGAGTTCCTCGGCGCAGGCACGGGTTCATGGTGGGCGCGCGACCTGCTGCACCACGGCGGTCGGAACCTGATTCGGGCGATCGGCGCCGCGGCGGCGGTCGTCTGGCTCGGCAGCTTCTTCGTCCCGGGCTGGACCCACCTGCGGCGCCTCGCTGCGTATGTCGCGCTCAGCGTCATTGCCAGCGCTGCGCTCGTCGAAGCACTCAAGTACGCGACGAACACCGACTGTCCGCGCGATCTGCTCGATTTCGGCGGCAGCAATCCCCACATCGCGTTCTTCCAGTGGCGCCCGTCGACGCTGCCCAGGGCGATGTGCTTTCCCGGCGCGCATGCCGCGTCCGGCTACTCGCTGTTGGCGCTCTTCCATGCCGCGGCCAGCTACCGCAATCGCCATGACTGGCGCTGGCTCATGCCGGGCTTGCTGCTGGGCACGGTCTTCGCGTTTGCCCAGGAGGCGCGCGGCGCGCACTTCCTCTCCCACGACCTCACCGGCGCCGCCGTTGCGTGGGCAGTGGTCACCGTGCTTGCCTCCCTGATGCTCGAGCCGCCTGGTGAGCGCTTCAGTTCCGTTGCAGCACGGACACGGACTTGACTAGCGCGAACACCGCGCTGCCCGCCTCGATGCCCAGGCGCGACACCGCGTCGCGCGTGACCTGCGCGAGCAGGAAGTGACTGCCGATCGACAACCTGAGCAGCGCGAGCGCGGGGTCCACGGCAGCGTCGATGGCCGCGACCGTGACAGGCAGGCAATTGTGCGTGCTGACGTCCGCCACCGGCTGCAGCGCCAGCGTGACCTCGCGCGCGGGAATGCGAATCCGGACCCGTGACCCGACAGCCAGCGCGAGCAACGGCGCCCAGATTGCGCCGCCGTCGAACTCGATGCGCGTCAGCAGGCGCGCGGCACAATGCTCGACGACCCGCACGTC
>CAZPJE010000013.1:0-6080 GCA_964586725.1 uncultured Steroidobacteraceae bacterium
TCGGGCGGCTCGACGCCGGCGAACTCGATCGCTGGCAGCTGCCCAGTTACGAGCTGGCGTTCTGCGCCGCCGAACTCGCCGCGGCGCGTGCCGTGCAGTCCTGGGCGCGCGGCAGCGCGGCGCAGGCCGATCCCTTGTCCCGACCGCTGGCCGATGCGTTCGCGGTCGAAGTCGCCGCCCAGGCGGTCACGCGCCTGCTGGCGCGCCCCGCCGACTACGGTCTCGAGCCGGCGCGCATCGCTGCCGCGCATCCCGGCCAGCAGGCCGCGCTTGCGCCGCTCGTCGACAGCGCGACGCTGGCGGCGCTCGGCGCGCAGCTGCTGGAGCGCGACGGTCGTCTGCCGCCGAGCGGCCTCGATGCGGAACGCGAACTGATGCGCGAATCGTTCCTGCAGTTCGCGCGCGACGTCGTGCTGCCGCAGGCGCAGCGCATCCACCGCGACGACACCGATATTCCCGAGCAGATCATCAGCGGCGCGGCGGAACTCGGCCTGTTTGGCGTCTCGATCCCGCAGCGCTACGGCGGCATGCAGCCCGATGAACGGCCGGATACGACGGCGATGCTGGTAGTCACCGAGGCGATGTCGGCGGCATCGCTCGGCGCTGCGGGCAGTCTCGTGACGCGGCCGGAGATCATGGCGCGAGCGGTGCTGCAGGGTGGCACCGAGGCGCAGCAGCGCCGCTGGCTGCCGGCGCTCGCGAGCGGCGAGAAGCTGGTTGCGATTTCGATTACCGAACCCGACTTCGGCTCGGACGTCGCCAACCTCCGGCTGCGCGCAACCCGGGTCGCCAACGGCTGGAGCCTGTCGGGCGCGAAGACCTGGTGCACCTGCGCTGGACGCGCCGAGTACATCCTCGTGATCGCCCGCACCGATCCGGACCTATCCCTCGGCCATCGCGGCCTGTCGCAGTTCGTGGTCGAGAAGCCGCGCTTCGCCGGGCACGCGTTCGAGTACAGCTCGCCGCTGGGCGGGCGCATCGTCGGCCGCGCGATCCCGACGCTCGGTTACCGCGGCATGCATTCCTTCGAGATGTTCTACGAGGATTTCGTCGTGCCCGCCGACGCGCTGGTCGGTGAGCAGGGTGGATTGGGCCGTGGCTTCTACCTGACCATGGCGGGGCTGTCGGGCGGACGCGTGCAGACCTCGGCCCGCGCCAACGGCGTCATGGAGGCCGCCTTCGATGCCGGGGTGCGCTATGCCGCGGCGCGGCGCGTGTTCGGCCAGCCGATCGGCGCCTATCCGCTGACGCAGGTGCGCCTGGCGCGGGTCGCCGCCTGGCTGACGGCATCGCGGCAGTTCTCGTACTTCGTGGCCGGCGAACTCGACAGCGGGCGCGGCGAAACCGCGGCCAGCATGGTCAAGCTGTTCTCGTGCCGCGCGTCGGAGTGGGTCACGCGCGACATGATGCAGATCCACGGCGGCATGGGTTATGCCGAGGAGACGGACGCGAGCCGCTACTTCGTCGATGCGCGCGTGCTGTCGATCTTCGAGGGCGCCGAGGAAACGCTCGCGCTGAAAGTCATCGCGCGCGAACTGATCGCGCGCGCGGGCACTGCCGGTCGCGCTGCCTAGACGCTCCAGGCCCACAGCTGCCAGTCGAGCACCCGCGTTTCGGTCTCGGCGTCCCCGGATCCGCGCGCGGCCCAGGTCTCGATGGCCAGCCGCAGCAGCGCGCCGCCCTCCTGCGGCAGCACCTCGCGCACCGTGACGCGGCTGCGCAGGCGATCGCCCTCGATGACCGGGGCCGTGTGGTCACAGCTCTCCCAGGCCAGCACCGTCAGCAGGTTCGGCAGCGCGCGCGTCGCCTGTGCGAACGCCATGAAAATCACGTGGCCGCCGTAGACCAGCCGCTCGCCGAGATAGGACAACTTCGCGTCGGTGTGCGCCATCGCCATGTTCAGCGAGCTGCGCACGAGTTCGGGCGCGCAGGTGACGGTGTCGCGCGCCTCGATCTCGAATTGCAGGCCGGGCGCAAGGTCGCGCGCGCGCCGCCCGAGCCAGCCGCCGGTGGCCGCGAGATCCCAGGCGGGCAGGCGCTGCGCGAGCTGCGCGGCCGTGACGGCGTTGCCGATCGCGTCCACGTCATCGGCATGGCCGGTGCGCGCGTCGGGATCGCGGCAGGGGATCATCGGGCAGCGCCAGCCGTGCAGCACGGTGTCGCCATGCTGGTTCGTCGTCGTGATCTCGAGAGCGACGACGCCGGTCGCCGCGCGGCCGGGGTGCGCCTTGTTCTGGCGCAGGCCGACCACCCGCGTGCGGGTGCTGAGCGTATCGCCGATGCGGGGTGGCTGCAGCAGTTCCAGGCCGCGATAGAACAGGTTGGCCTTGACCCGCTGCGACGCCCAGGTCGACTGGCCGATCGCGACGTTGATGGCGAGCAGCGGGTGGGCGAGCGGCGCTGCCACGCCTGTGACCCGCGCCGCTGTCGCGTGATCGAGCGGCAGGCGCAGCCGGTCGCCGAACAGCGCGCCGTACAGTGCGGCGTGGCCTTCCGTCAGCGTCAGTGCGGGCGCGTCGAATTCGAGCCCGACGTGGAAATCCTCGAACCACGGACCGGCGATCGACAGCGGCTGCGTCATGGCTGGGCTCCCGCGACCAGTTTCGCGTCATGCAGCCTGCCGATCGCGGCCGCGTCCAGACCCAGCACGGTCGCGAGGATCTCGTCGGTGTGCGCGCCGAGCCGTGGCGCGGGCACGGCATCGGCATGCGTGTGCGAGCCGAAATACAGCGGCGAGCCTGGCATCAGGTAGCGCCCGATGCCCGGCTGCGATTGCAGGCTGAACAACGGATTGTCGCGGGTCGCGTCGGCATCGCCGTCGAGCAGCTCGCGCACGCTCTGATAGGGGCCGGCGCAGACGTCGGCGGCCGCGAAGGCTGCCAGCAGCTCGGCGGCGTCGCGCGCCGCGATCCACGGCGCGAGCACCGCGGCGAGTTCCGCGCGCGCGCGGAAGCGGTTGCCTTCCTCGGCCAGATCGAGCCCGAGGCGCAACCCGACGGCCTCGAACTGCGGCCCGAGCCCGGTGGCCTTGCAGAGGTTCTGCCATTGCCGCCGGGTCAGCGCGACCACCATGACGCGACGCCCATCGCGGGTTTCGAAATCGCGACCGAACGCGCCGAACAGGTCGTTGCCATGGCGCGCACGCGTGTCGCCGTTGACCTGCGCCTCGGCGATGAAGCCCATGTGGCCCAGCGTCGTGAGCGCGACATCGAGCAGCGCGAGCTTGACGTACTGACCCTCACCAGTGAGCCGGCGGTGGCGCTCGGCGGCCAGCAAGCCGACCGCGGCCATCTGGCCGCAGATGTGGTCCCAGGCCGGCATCACATGATTGACCGGGCGCGGATCATCCGCCGGACCGGTGATGAACGGCACACCGACACGCGGGTTCACCGTGTAATCGACTTCCGAACCACCATGCCGGTCGCCGAGCACGTTGACGTGGATCAGGTCCGACCGGTGCGCTCGCAGCCGCTCATACGACAACCAGCCGCGCGGCGGAAAGTTCGTCAGGAACAGCCCGGCCTGTTCGCCCGGCGCGGTGATCAGCGCCGTCGCGAGTTCCTGGCCGGCAGCCTGCGTGATGTCGATCGCGATCGACTTCTTGCCCTTGTTCATGCCGGCCCAGAACAGGCTTTGGCCGTCCGTGGTGACGGGCCAGCGCTTCGCATCGAGGCCGCCGCCGATGGGATCGAAGCGGATCACTTCCGCGCCGAGCTGCGCGAGCGTCATGCCACCGAGAGGGGCTGCGACGAACGCCGAGCCTTCGATCAGGCGCAGGCCGGACAGGATCTGGGCGCTCATGATATGAAACTCCGGTAGAGCATGCGGCCCGCCACGGCGAGCAGGAACAGGCCAAATGCCAGCGACAGGGTCCGGGGCGACAGCGCGTGCGCGACGCGGGCGCCGAGCGGCGCCGTCAGCCACGCGCCCGGCGCGATCAGCGCGACGCCGATCACGCTGACGAGGCCGATCGACCAGCCGGGCAGCGGCGGTTGCGGCTGCGCCAGCAGATAACCCGCGGTGCCCGGAATGCTGACCAGCAAGCCGAAGAATGCGGCCGTGCCGACGGCGCGATGGATGGGCGTGCCGAGCAGCGTCATCGTCGGCACCGAGATCGTGCCGCTGCCGATGCCCATCATCGCCGACACGATGCCGATCACGCCGGACAGCAGCGCGCCGACCGGGCCGCGCGGCACCGACTCACGCCACCGGACATGATCGAGCGGCAGCGTCATCTTGATCGCGACGATCAGCGCCACGCCGCCGAACACCGTCGTCAGCACCCAGACCGGCGCGCGGGTCGCGAGCAGGCTGCCGACCAGCGCGCCGATCAGCATCGCCGGTCCCCAGGAGCGCGCGATCGACAGGTCGAGCGCGCCACGTCGCTGGTGGGCGCGGGCCGAGGCGATCGAGGTCGGGATGATGGTGGCCAGCGAGGTCGCGACGGCGACGTGCATGCGTTGCTCGGCGGGTACGCCCGCGAACTGCAACGCGAACTCGAGCACCGGCACGATCACGATGCCGCCGCCGACGCCGAGCAGGCCGCCGAGGAAGCCGGCGAACAGGCCGGTGGCAAGCATCGCGGCGATCTGGGGCAGTAGGGTGCTGACGTCCATCGGTGGGCGGCGAGTGTAAACAAACCCTCGCGGCGCAAGGCTCGACCGTCGCGTGCTGCCGCGATGCGGCGCAGCCGGGGCTGCGGACAGGGACCGCGCCTTGCTTGACCATTGGCGGGCGATCGCTTGTACTGCTGGCCGGACCGCGCACTGTGGCGGATTAGCCGCAGTGTCATGGCCCTAAAAATGTCAATTATAACAAGTATTTAGAAGGGAAAGATGGCGAGCTCTGAAGATCTGGCAGCGTGGCGCAAGGCGGCGGCGAAGTCCGCGCCGGGCGGAGATCCTGACGCCCTGAACTGGCACACGCCGGATGGCATCGTCGTCAAGCCGCTGTACACCGCCGCCGATATCGCGGGCCTGCCGCATACCGACTCGCTGCCGGGCTTCGCGCCGTACGTGCGCGGTCCGCAGGCGACCATGTACGCCGTGCGGCCCTGGACGATCCGCCAGTACGCCGGCTTCTCGACCGCCGAGGCTTCGAACGAGTTCTACCGCAAGGCGCTCGCCGCGGGCGGCCAGGGCGTCAGCGTCGCCTTCGACCTGCCGACCCACCGTGGCTACGACAGCGACCACCCACGCGTCGCCGGCGACGTCGGCAAGACCGGCGTCGCGATCGACACCGTCGAGGACATGAAGATCCTGTTCAGCGGCATCCCGCTCGACAAGGTTTCGGTATCGATGACGATGAACGGCGCGGTGCTGCCGATCCTCGCAGGTTACATCGTCGCGGCGGAGGAGCAGGGCGTCGCGCAGGACAAGCTGTCCGGGACCATCCAGAACGACATCCTGAAGGAGTTCATGGTCCGCAACACCTACATCTCTCCGCCGACGCCGTCGATGCGGATCGTGGGTGACATCATCGAGTACACGGCGAAGAACATGCCCAAGTTCAACGCCATCTCGATCTCCGGCTATCACATGCAGGAAGCCGGCGCGAACCAGGCGCTCGAACTCGCCTTCACGCTCGCGGATGGCAAGGAGTACGTGAAGACGGCGCTCGCGAAGGGGCTCGATGTCGACGAGTTCGCCGGTCGCCTAAGCTTCTTCTGGGCGATCGGCATGAACTTCTACCTCGAGATCGCGAAGATGCGCGCCGCCCGGCTGCTGTGGTCGCGCATCATGCAGGGCTTCGGCGCCAAGAATCCGAAGAGCCTGATGCTGCGCACGCACTGCCAGACCTCGGGCTGGAGCCTCACGGCGCAGGATCCGTACAACAACGTGATCCGCACGACCATCGAGGCGATGGCCGCCGTGTTCGGCGGCACCCAAAGCCTGCACACCAATGCGCTCGACGAGGCGATCGCTCTGCCGACCGAGTTCAGCGCGCGGATCGCGCGCAACACGCAGCTGATCATCCAGGAAGAGACCCACATCCCCAACGTGATCGACCCCTGGGCCGGCAGCTACATGATGGAATCGCTGACGCAGCAGATGGCCGATGCGGCGCAGAAGATCATCGAC
>CAZPJE010000014.1:0-19788 GCA_964586725.1 uncultured Steroidobacteraceae bacterium
GTGCTGCAACCGGTGCTGGTCGATGGCGACGCGAGTGGCTTCGTGCTGCTGCATGCGCGCCGCAGCGGACTCGTGCAGGTGCTGGCCATGCATCTGGCCACGGAGGCCGTCGCGGCGCTGGTGGCGCTGCTGCTGGCGGGCATGCTCGCGGCCCGCCTCGCATCGGCGATCACCCAGCCCGTCAACACGCTGCTGGCGGCGATGCGGCGCGTCGCCGCCGACCAGGACTACTCGCTGCGGGTCGAACAGACCGGCAACGACGAGTTCGGCCGGGTCATCCACGGCTTCAACCAGATGCTGGAGCGCGTGCAGCAGGCCGACGACAAACTGCGCGACCATCGCTCGGTCCTCGAGGATCAGGTCGGCGCGCGCACCCGCGAGTTGCAGGATGCGCTGGCGGCGATGCGCAGTTCGATGGCCGAAGCCGAGGCAGCCCGACGGGTCGCCGAGCAGGCCAGCGTCGCCAAGAGCGAGTTCCTGGCGCGCATGAGCCATGAGATCCGCACGCCGATGAACGGCGTGCTCGGCATGACCGAGCTGCTGCTCGATACCCGCTTGGAGCCGCGCCAGCGCCGCTTCGCGGAGACCATCCAGTCTTCGGCCGATGCGCTGCTCGCGATCATCAACGACGTGCTGGATTTCTCGCGCGTCGAGGCCGGCAAACTGCGGCTCGAGGCCGCTGAGTTCAACCTGTCCGACCTCGTCGAAGAGGTCGTGGACCTGTTCGCGAAGCGTGCCCACGACAAGCGCCTCGAGCTGCTGCTGGACTGGCAGCCGACTTTGCCGCAGTGCGTGATCGGCGACCGCCTGCGACTGCGGCAGATGCTGTCCAACCTGGTCGCCAACGCCATCAAGTTCACCGAGACGGGGCACGTGCTGGTGCGCGTCCGCGCGGCTGGCAGCGGTGCGGCCGTTGAGCCCGCCCGGCTGCGCGTCGAGATCGACATCGAGGATACGGGCATCGGCATCCAGCCCGACAAGCAGCTTGCCGTGTTCGAGGCGTTCACCCAGGAAGATGGCTCGATCTCGCGCCGCTTCGGCGGCACCGGATTGGGCCTCGCGATCACGCGCCAGCTCGCCGACCTGATGGGCGGCGAAGTCCGGTTGCGCAGCGTGCCCGGGGCCGGTTCCACGTTCACCATCGCGGTCGAGTTGCTGCTCGGTTCGAGCTCGCAGGTCCCCGCCAGCAGCGCGGCGCTGGCACTTGCGGGTCGCAGCGCGCTGATCGTCGACGACTACCCGATCAACCGCGAGATCCTCGAGCAGCAGCTGGGCACGATGGGACTCGTGACTCGATCTGCGCCGGATGCGGCCACGGCGCTGCAGCGCGTGGACGCCGGTTCATTCGCTCCCGACGCGCTGCTGCTCGACTTCCAGCTGCCGGATCGCAATGGCCTGCAGCTGCTCGCCGAGCTGCGCCGTCGTCCTGGCATTGCCCAGACGCCCGCCATCCTGCTCAGTTCGCTGGCGGTGGATATCGATCCGGCGCAACTCGCGGCGCTCCGGCCGATCGTCTCGCTGTCGAAGCCGGTGCGACGTGCCGTGCTCGAACAGAAGCTCGGGCAGCTGTTCAGCGGCGCCGATCCTGTCGCGTCGCCTGCTCCCGATGCGACGCCGGCAGCGGCCTCTGCACCCGTGGGCCTGCGCGGCACCAGCGTGCTGCTGGTGGAGGACAACGCCGTCAATCGCCAGCTGGCGATCGAGATACTCGGTTCGTTCGGCTGCGAACTCGCGATCGCGACCAACGGCGAGGAAGCGCTGTTCCACCTGTCGATGGCCCGCTTCGACCTCGTGCTGATGGACTGCCAGATGCCAGTCCTCGACGGCTTGTCCGCAACGCGCCTGTGGCGCCTGCGTGAAGCCGAGCGCGGCGCAGGCCGCACGCCGATCGTTGCCCTGACCGCCAATGCGCTGCAGGGCGATCGGGCCGCCTGCCTAGACGCAGGCATGGACGAATACCTGACCAAGCCTTTCTCGAACGCGCAACTGCGCGAGGTGATGATTCGCATGCTCAAGCCAGAAACGTCCGGTGCTGCAGTCGTTGCGGCCCAATCAACCACCCCGACGGTTGCGACGCCGGCGCCCGGACCTGGCGCGTTGCTGGATGCAGGGCTCGAACCGGCAGCGCTCGCCTCGATCGCCGAGCTCGATCCGGGCGGCAAGAAGGGTCTCGTCAAGCGCATCGTCACGCTGTTCGTCGATGATTCGGCCCGCCTGCTCGACGAACTCGGCGCAGCACTCGAAGCCGGCGACGCGGATGCTGCGCGGCGTAGCACGCACACGCTCAAGTCGACGGCGGCCAATGTCGGCGCCTCGGCGCTGGCGCAGGCCGCCGCCGCTGCCGAGCATAGCCTCAAGGGTGGGGAGCTCGCGGATGCGCGCGCGGCCGTGCCGCGCCTGCAGGCGCTGCGTGCGGCGACGCTGGCCGCGCTGGCCGACCTCCAGCCCGGAGCGGCTGCGTGAGCACGACGACGCGACTGCTGGGCAGCAGCGGCCGGGCGCTCATCGTCGACGACGATGGCAGCGGCCGCCTGCTTGCGCGCAGCGCCCTCGAGCAGGGAGGCCTGATGGTGTTCGAGGCTGCCGATGGCGTCGAGGCGCTGGAGCAGTTCGCGCAGATCACGCCCGATGTAATCGTCATGGATGTCGAAATGCCGCGCATGAACGGCTACGACGCCTGCGAAGCGATCCGCGCCCGACCCGATGGCCGGCGCGTGCCCATCATGATGCTGACGGGCCACGGTGACCTGGCGTCGGTCAATCGCGCGTTCGATGCTGGCGCGACGGACTTCATCTCGAAGCCCGTACCCTGGGCGCTGCTCGGCCACAAGGTCGCGTACCTGCTGCGCGCGAGCCGCGTGCGCGGCGAACTCGAGCGCAGCGAAGAACGCCAGACCGCCGTGCTGGCCGCGGTGCCGGACGTGCTGCTCGAGCTGGATGTTTCGAACCAGGTGCTGCAGGTGTTCGGCGCCGGCCAGCGCCAGGCGATGTTCGGCAGCGACACGCTGGTCGGTCGCAGCATGATGGCGCTGCTGCCGCCCGAGGCCGTGCCGCAATTCACGATGATGCTGCACGCCGCGCGTCGCAACGAGTCGCATCCGGAGTTCGAGTTCGAGCTGGCGACGTCGATGTCCGGCGCGGTCGTCGAAGCGCGCGCCGTTCCGTATCGGGAGCAGGGCGTCCTCTTGATGCTGCGGGATGTCACCGAGCGACGCCGCTCGCTAGAGCGCATCCGCGAGCTGGCTTACTTCGACGCGCTGACGTCGCTGCCGAACGTCGAGTTCTTCCGCGAGCGGGTCGCCGGCGCGGCCGCGCACCATCGCGCGACCGGCGCGCCCATGGCGATCGTGCACGTCGATCTCGACCACTTCCAGCGCATCAACGACAGCTTTGGCCAGAAAGTCGGCGATGGCGTGCTGCGCGCCGTCGGAACGCTGCTGAGGCGGGTGTTCGAGCCTGATCGCTCGTCGGCCTTCGTCGCGCGCTTCGGTGGCGACGAGTTCTCCGTGCTGCTGCCGGAGCTCCCGGACCTGGCCAGCGCGCAGGCCCAGGCCGAGCGGCTCTCGGCCGGGTTCGCCGAGCCGCTGCTGGTCGAAGGCCAGGAACTGTTCGTGACGGCCGCGATCGGCGTCGCGTCGGCACCGGAGCACGGTGCGGATGAAGAGGTGCTGACGCGCAACGCCCACGCCGCCGCGGGTGCGGCCAAGCTCGCGGGCGGCCACCGCGTGCAGACCTACAACGCGGCGCTCGAGCGTTCCTCGCGCGCGCGACTCGAGCTCGCGGCGGACTTGCGCCGCGCCGTCGAGAGCGGCGGGCTCGCACTCGCGTTCCAGCCGCAGGTCGACCTGCGGCAGCGCCGGCTCGCCGGCTTCGAGGTGCTCGTGCGCTGGCAGCATCCGCAGCGCGGCTGGATCTCGCCCGACGAGTTCATCCCGATCGCCGAGGAGTCCTCGCTGATCGTGTCGCTGTCCGAGTGGGTGCTGGACGCTGCCCTGCAGCAGCTGCGGGAGTGGCAGCTGCGCCGTTACGTGGTGCCGCGCGTCGCGGTGAACCTCTCGAGCGGGCATTTCTCGCGTGCCGACGTCGCGCAATGGGTGGCTGCGCGCCTGAACCGCTTCAGCGTGCCGGCCTCGATGCTAGAGCTCGAGATCACCGAAGGGCTCCTGATGCGCGACACCAGCCAGACGCAGACTGCGCTCGCGGCCCTCAAGTCGCTGGGCGTGCGTCTCGCGGTCGACGACTTCGGCACGGGCTACTCCGCGCTCTCCTACCTGAAGCGCTTCTCGATGGATGCGCTGAAGATCGACCGCTCGTTCATCAGCGACCTGGGCACCGACTCGGGCGATGCCGCGATCTGCAGCGCGGTGATCGCGATGGCGCACCGCCTCGGCCTGGAAGTGGTTGCAGAGGGAATCGAGAACGCGACGCAGCTGAACTTCCTGCGCGACGAGGGCTGCGACACCGCGCAGGGCTACCTGCTCGGCAAGCCGATGCTCGCGGACAAGGCCGAAGGCCTGCTGCGCCACCTCGCGGGGCAGTCCGCGCGCAGCGACGAAGAGCGCATGCAGTCAGCCACGCGCTGAAGCGCGCGTGCGGGCGGCGTCAGCCGCCGGTCGGTTGCGGGTTGCCGCCGCGGCCGCGATCGTGGCGCCACAGCACTTCCGTGCCGTTCTCGTGCCGCGCCAGCACGCGCGCGATGACGAACAGCAGATCCGACAGCCGGTTCAGGTAGCGCGGCGCTTCCGGCGCCACCTCGGCCACGGCCGCGAGCGACCAGACGCGCCGCTCGGCGCGCCGCGCGACGGTGCGGGCGACGTGGCAGGCCGCAGCTGCGGGACCGCCGCCCGGCAGGATGAAATCCTTCAGCGGCGGCAGCGCCTCGTTGAACTGGTCGAGCGCGGCTTCGAGCGCGTCGATCCGCGCCGCCGTGACCATCCTCATGCCGGGAATGCACAGCTCGCCGCCGAGATCGAACAGGTCGTGCTGCACTTCGGTCAGGCAGTCGCGCACCTGCTGCGGCACGGTCGGCACGGCGAGCACCACGCCGATGGCACTGTTGGCCTCATCGACGGTGCCGTAGGCCTCGACCCGCGCGTCGTCCTTGGCAACTCGGCTGCCGTCGCCGAGGCCAGTGGTGCCGTCATCGCCGGTGCGGGTGTAGATCTTGCTGAGTCGGTTGCCCATGGGCGCGCACTGTACCAGCGCGACCTGCGATTGACACGGACCCGGCCGGATTGCAGGCTGCCCGGCCATGCCCAGCCCAGAACTGCAGGCCGCGCTCGACGCCGCCGCTGCCGCCGCCACGGTCATCCGCTCGCTGTATCAGCGCAATCTCGCCGTCGAGATCAAGGCCGACCGGTCGCCCGTCACCGAAGCGGACGTGCGCGCCGAACAGGCGATTCGCGAGGTGCTGTCGAGCCGCTTCCCGGGCTATGGCTTCTACGGCGAGGAAACCGGCCAGCAGAACGCCGACGCCGAGTCCGTCTGGCTGGTCGATCCGATCGACGGCACCAAATCGTTCATCCGCGACTGCCCGTTCTTCTCGACCCAGATCGCGTTGTGGCGCGGCGGCGAACTGGTGCTCGGCGTCTCGAGCGCGCCGGCGTACGGCGAGCTCGCCTGGGCCGAACGCGGCAGCGGCGCCTGGCTGGACGGCAAGCGCATCACGACCACGCGCGTGGCGGCACTCGAGGATGCGATCGTCTCGACCGGCAATCTCAAGACGCTGGCGCGCTCGCCGCAGTGGGCCAATCTTGGCGCGCTGATCCCGCGCGTCAGCCGCATCCGCGGCTATGGCGACTTCGTCCACTACCACCTGCTCGCGCGCGGCGCGCTCGATGTCGTCATCGAATCCGACGTCAACATCCTGGACATCGCCGCGCTGGTGGTGATCGTCGAGGAGGCGGGCGGGCGGTTCACGGATCTGGCCGGCGGCCCGGTGAACCTGGCGACCACCACGGTACTTGCGAGCAACGGTCCGCTGCACGACACAGTGCGCGCAACGATCGCATTTCGCGGCTGATCAGGCGGCCACGAACACGCGCCGCTCGCCGTCCTGCAGCTCGCGGATCGGCGTTGCATACAAGTCGGTCAGCGCTGCCGCGTGCAGCATCTGATCGCGCGTGCCGAAGGCGGCACGCCCATCTCCGTGCAGCAGCAGCGCATGCGTCGCGAAGCGCGCTGCGAGATTCGGCTCATGCAGCGTCGCGATCACGGCGCCGCCCGCGTCGACCCGCGCCCGGAACGCGGCCAGCAGCTGCAGCGCGTGATGCGGGTCGAGGTGATTGGTCGGCTCATCGAGCAGCATCACCGGCGTCTGCTGCGCCAGCACGATCGCGATGGCCGTGCGGCGCAGTTCGCCGCCCGACAGCATGGCGGTATCGCGGTCCGACAGCGCGGTGAGCTCGGTGGCGACCAGCGCGGCATCGACGGCGGCGTGGTCGGCGTCCTGCGGCGCGCCCCACAGCGGCAGGTGGGCGTAGCGGCCCAGCGCGACGCAGTCGCGGACCCGCGTGTGCTGCGCAGGCTCGCTGTCCTGCGCCAGCAGCGCGAGCCGCCGCGCAACGTCGCGGCGAGCGAGGCGCGCGAGCTCGTGGCCATCGAGGCTGACGCTGCCGTTCGCGGCGGCACGCAACCCCGCAAGCGTCTGCAGCAGCAGCGTCTTGCCTGTGCCGTTGCGTCCCAGCACCGCGACGAACATGCCCGGATGGACGTCGAGATCGAGCGCGTGGATCAGCGCCCGACCCGCGACGGACAGCGGCAGCCCGCGGGCCGCGAGCAGCGGCGTCGCAATGCTCACGGCTGCAGCCGCTGCGCGCTCCATGGGCCGGGCGAGAACGGGTCGCCCGCGCCCAGCGCGCGGGTCCAGCGCACGCGGTCGTGGATGCGCGACTCGCCCTCGACCCACAGTTCGACGGCCGACGCCCACAGGTGATAGCCGCCCCAGTTCGGCGGCCGCGGGATCTGCAGCGTGGCCGCGAGCCGATCCTGTTCCGGGTCATCCTCCGGGCCAGGCACCGGCGCGCCGAAACGCGCGGCCACCTCGCGGATGGCAGCCTCGAGGTCGGCGCGACTCGCGACAGGGCGGCTCTGCGCGCTGGCCCAGGCGCCGATGCGGCGCTGCCAGGGTCGCGTCGCAAAATAGGCGTCGCTGTCGGCGGCGGGCGCGCGCACGACCTGGCCTTCGATGCGCACCTGGCGGTGCAGATGGTCCCAGTGGAACACGACGGCGGCGCGTGGGTTACCGGTCAGGTCCGCGCCTTTGCGCGAGTCGTAGTTCGTGTGGAAGGACAGCACGCCGGGCTCGGGCCGGATGTCCTTGCAGAGCACGATGCGCGCCGCCGGCTGGCCAGCGGCATCGACCGTGGCCAGCGTCATCGCGTTAGGGTTGGGCTGGTCACGCCGCTGGGTCGCCAGCGCCAGCCATTCGGCGGCGAGTGCGAGCGGTTCGGGCGGCAGCGGGTCGGGCAACAGTTGTCTGGGCAGGTTCATCCGCGAATCCTAGTGTCGTCTTCCGCAGATATCCATGCACCCGCCCGCCTCTAGCGCCCGCTTGCGCCCCCCGCCACGGCTCGCTAGGGTGACGCGCCTATGGCAGACCTCAAGGAATTGCGTCAGCGGCTCGACGAAATCGATGCCCAGCTGATCGAACTGATCGCGGAGCGGCAGCAGAAAAGCCGCGAGATCGCGCGGGTCAAGCGCGCCACCGGCAAGGCCACGCGCGACTACCAGCGCGAGCGCGAGGTCATCGTCAGCGCCCGCGACACCGCGAGCCGCGCCGGCGTCTCGCCGCAGGTGGCCGAAGCATTGATGCGGATGCTGATCCGCTCGTCGCTGACGACGCAGGAACAGGCCAGCGTCGTCGCGCATGGCGCAGGCAGCGGCCGCCGCGCGCTCGTGATCGGCGGCGCCGGCAAGATGGGGCGCTGGTTCGTCGAGTTCCTGCTGTCGCAGGGGTTCGAGGTGCAGGTCAGCGATCCGACCGGCGTGCCGCCCGGCGCGAGCGATGTCGGCGACCTGCGCACGGCGGACCTCAGCCATGATTTCATCGTGCTGGCGACGCCGCTCGGCGCGACCGACCGCGTGCTGCGCGAACTGGCGATGCGGCGTCCGCCCGGCGTGATCTTCGACGTCGGCTCGCTGAAGTCGCCGCTGCGCAGCGGGCTCATGACGCTCAAGTCGCACGGCTGCCGCGTCACCTCCGTGCACCCGATGTTCGGCCCCGACACCGAGCTGTTGTCGGGCCGGCACGTGATCTTCATCGATCTGGGCATGCCCGAGCCGCTGGCGCTCGCGCGCGAGCTTTTCGCGCCGACGATGGTCGAGCAGGTCGTCATGAGCCTCGATGAACACGATCGGCTGATCGCCTACGTGCTCGGCCTGTCGCATGCGCTGAACATCGCGTTCTTCACGGCGCTGGCCGAGAGCGGTGAAGCGGCGCCGCGGCTCGCGCAGATGTCGAGCACGACGTTCGACGCCCAGCTCGACGTGGCGACCCGCGTCGCGCAGGAAAGCCCGGATCTCTACTTCGAGATCCAGAGCCTGAACGACTACAGCGCCGAATCGCTCGAGGCGCTGGCGAAGGCCGTGGAGCGGCTGCGCACGGCGGTGCTCGCGCGCGATCGCGCCGCGTTCACGGCCTTGATGACGCGCGGCCGCGAGTATCTCGAAGACCGCCGCAGCCTGACCGAAAAACGCGCCTGAGCGTCGCCCGCCAGCGGGCCCGCGCCGAGGTCAGCGGACGCGCTTCAGCAGCGACAGGAACACCGGCGCGCCGACCAGCGCCAGCAGCGCCCCGACCGGCAACTGCCGCGGCTCCAGCAGCGTGCGAGCGAGCGTATCGGCGAGCGCGACGATCAGGCCGCCCAGCAGCGCCGTCGCCGGTGCCACGACGCGATGATTCGCCGTGCGGAACCACAGGCGCGCGATGTGCGGACCGAGCAGGCCGACGAAGCCGATTGTGCCGGCGCTGACCACGGCCGCGCCGGCGAGCAGCGCCGACCCGGCCACGACGCCAGCGCGCGCCAGCCGCAGGTCGAGGCCCACGCCCTGGGCGCGCAGTTCGCCGGAGGCGAGCACGTCGAGCGGGCGCGCCAGCACCGTGATGACCAGCGTGGCGGTGATCGCCAGCGCCAGCGTGGCGCGTGGCCAGTTTGCCCAGCTGAGGTCGCCGGCCAGCCAGAAGATCATGCCGCGCAGTTCCTCGGCGCTCGCGAGCGACAGCACCAGCGTCACGATCGCGCTGCAGGTGGCGGCGATCACGACGCCCGCCAGCAGCAGGCGCGTGGTGCCGCCCGCGGCGCCCAGCCACCAGACCAGCGACACTGCGGCGGCAGCGCCCAGCGCCGCCGCGCCCTGCGTCAGCCAGGTGGCTGCACCGGCCGCAAGCGCGAGCAGCGCCGCGACGGCCGCGCCGCCCGAGACGCCGAGCACGTAGGGATCGGCCAGCGGATTGCGGAACAAGGCCTGCAACAGCAGGCCGGCAAGCGCCAGCAGCGCGCCGACGGCGAAAGCGGTCAGCACGCGCGGCAGGCGCAGATCCAACACCACCGTGCGCGCGACCGCGTCGCCATCGCCGGCGGCCAGCTGCCACCACTGCGCCGGCGCGATGTCGGCCGAGCCGGACAGCAGCGCGTAGGCGAAGGTACCGAGCGCGAGCGCCGTCAAGACGGCCATGCGACGCCAAACAGAGACAGTTAGCATGCGCGCAGCGTAGGAGTCGCGACGCAGGTCCACAAGCGGCGCAGATTGCTTGTCGACCCCGGGCACGCTGGCGATACTCTGGGCCGTGCCCGATCTGATCGACAACGAAGGCTATCGCGCCAACGTCGGCATCGTCCTGATGCATGCCGATGGCCGCGTCTTCCTGGGGCGGCGCAGCGGCGGTCGTGGCTGGCAGTTCCCGCAGGGCGGCGTCCAGCAGGGCGAGACGCCGGAGCAGGCCCTGTACCGCGAGCTGCGCGAGGAAATCGGGCTCGATGCCGCCGACGTCGAGCTGGGTGGCGCCACCGATGGCTGGCTGCGCTACCGCCTGCCGCCGCGCTACGTGCGGCGCGACCAGTCGCCGGTCTGCATCGGCCAGAAGCAGCGCTGGTTCCTGCTGCGGCCGCGACGGACGGATCTGGAGATCCGCTTCGACTCCACCGAACTGCCCGAGTTCGACCAGTGGCGCTGGGCCAGCTTCTGGGAGCCGGTCCGCGAGGTCATCCACTTCAAGCGCGATGTCTACCGCAGCGCGCTGCATGAACTCGGCCGCATCGCGTTCGGTGCGACTTTGCCGGCCTATCCCGACTGGTGGAGCGAAGCCGCGCCGCCCGCCACGACGCGGCCGCAGCGACGGCGGCGGCGTGCAGCCGCGCCGCGGAAATCGCGTGGCTGATTCGCCCCTCAAGGTCGTCATCCGGACCCACGCGCCCGCGCGCGTCTGGCTGGTCGGGATTTCGCTGGCCGTGGCGGTCGTCCTCGGCGGCTACGCGCTGTTCGAGTACGGGCGCGCCCGGGCTGGATTCGATCAGCTGGCGTCCTTGCGTGCCCGCGCGGCGCTGCAGCGAGAGATCCGGGCGCGCGACGCCGTGATCGTCGAGTTGCGGCGCGAGTCGGCCGAACTTGCGACCCTGCGCAGCGCGCAGACCGAGGAACGCGCCGAACTGTCGCGCACCATTGGCCAGTTGCAGGCCGAGGTCGCCAAACAGTCACAACAGTTGGCGTTCTATCAGGGTATCGTCGTCCAGGGCGCCAATGCCGCCGAGGTCAAGATCCAGCAGCTGCGGGTCGGGCCCGGCAGCGCGGAACGCAAGTTCATCGTGCGACTGACGCTGGTGCAGTCGGGGCGGCCGGACAAGACGGTCGCTGGCAAGGCGCTGCTGTCGGTCGAGGGCGAGCGCGGTGGTGCGCCCGCAACGCTGGCGCTCGCCGAGGTGACTGCCGCGCGCACGGCTGAGCTGCCGTTCAGTTTTCGGTATTTCGAGAACCTGGATCCCGAAATCGTGATCCCTGACGACTTTCGGCCCGAGCGGATTATTGTAGAAATACGCTCCAGCCGTCGCGAGGTGGCACCGATCATCCAGACCTATGTCTGGCAGATCGAGTCCGCCTGAGTCCGCAGTCCCCAGGAGAGGCCCATGTTTGGACGCAAGAAGAGCAGCATTTCCGGTCGCATCGACACCCTGATCGCCCGGGCGGCGCGCCTGCAGGGCGATGTCGAGTTTTCCGGCGGCCTGCACCTCGAGGGTCATGTGATCGGCCATGTGCGAACCCTGGCGGGCGAGGGCGCCACGCTGTGGGTCGGCGAACAGGGCTGCATCGAGGGTTCTGTCGACGTGCCCAACGTCGTGCTGAACGGCACGGTCAAGGGCGATATCCATGCGCGCGACCGCGTCGTCATCGGCGCTACCGCCCGGATCACCGGCAACGTCCATTACGGCACCATCGAGATGGCGCTGGGCGCCCAGGTGTCGGGCAAGCTGATTCCGATGGGTGCCAGCGCGAACGGCGCGGCCCCGGCATCGGTCACCAGCCGTGACAGCGAGCCGGCCGGCCGGCCGATGGCCGCTGAAATGCCGCCGACTGCCGTCAATGCCATCTTTGACGCCCGCCGCTCCGGTACCTAAAATCAACGCATGTCCAACGCTGCCCACCTGACCCCTGCTGATCTGCCACCGCCGCTGCTGGTGTTCACCGATGCGGCCGCCCGCAAGGTCGGCTCGCTGATCGAAGGTGAAGGCAATCCGAACCTGAAGCTGCGCGTGTTCGTGCAGGGCGGCGGCTGTTCCGGCATGCAGTATGGCTTCGAGTTCGACGAAGTCGTCCAGGATGGCGACACCTGCGTCGAGAACGCCGGCGTCCAGCTGCTCGTCGATCCGATGAGCTTCCAGTACCTCTCAGGCGCCGAGATCGACTATCGCGAAGGCCTGGATGGCGCCCAGTTCGTCATCCGCAACCCGAACGCCACCACGACCTGCGGTTGCGGGTCGTCGTTCGCCGCCTGATCCCCATGAGCGATGCGCGGTAAAGCTGCCGGGTCCGTCCCGGAGCTGATCGCGGCCGTCGATCTCGGTTCCAACAGCTTTCACATGGTCGTCGCGCGGCATCTGCACGGGCAGATCGTCGTCGTCGATCGCTTGCGCGAGAACGTGCGGCTCGGCGCCGGGGTCGATGCGGAAGGGCGGCTCGACCGTGATGCCATCACCCGCGCGCTCGCCTGCCTCGAGCGCTTCGGGCAGCGGCTGCGCGACATGCGGCCGAGCAGCGTCCGCGCGGTCGGCACCAACGCGCTGCGCCGCGCGCACCGCAAGCAGCAGTTCCTCGAGCGCGCACGTGCCGCGCTCGGTCACCCGATCGAGATCGTCTCGGGGATGGAGGAGGCGCGCCTGATCTACTCCGGCGTCGCGCACACGTCGCCGAGCCTCGCCGGGCGGCGGCTGGTCGTCGACATTGGTGGCGGCAGCACCGAAATCATCATCGGCGAGGGGCTCACGCCGCTCGAGCTAGAAAGCACGCAGCTCGGCTGCGTCAGCATGAGCCAGCGCTTCTTCGCGGATGGCCGGATCTCCGCGAAGCGGATCGCGCGTGCGCGCGTCGCGGCGCGCCTCGAACTCGAGCCGGTGCAGCACGGCTTCCGACGCTGCGGCTGGGACCAGGCCGTCGGCAGCTCGGGCACCGTGCGCGCGATCGGCGAGGCCTGCCGCGAGCTGCATCCCGCCGCGCAGGGCATCACGCCCGAGGGCCTCGAACGGATCATCGAGGCGCTGGTGCAGGGCGGTCACGTCAACGCGATTCCGATCCGGGCGATCAACGCCGAACGCAGCCAGGTGTTCGCCGGCGGCGTCGCGATCCTCGCCGAACTGTTCGAGGTGCTCGGCCTCGAGCGGATGGACGTCGCCGACGGGGCGATGCGCGACGGCCTGCTGCACGACATCGTCGGCCGCTACACCGACGAGGACGCGCGCGAGCGCACCGTGCGCGCGATGCAGAGCCGCTATCACGTCGATGTCGCGCAGGCGGCGCGGGTCGAAGGCGCCGCGCTCGGCTTTCTGGCGCAGGTGGCGCCTGCCTGGCAGCTCGAGGAGCCGCTGGCCGAATCGGCGATCTCCTGGGCGGCGCGGCTGCACGAGATCGGTCTCGACGTCGCGCATTCGAAGTACCACCAGCATGGCGCGTACCTGCTCGAGAACGCGGACATGCCGGGTTTCCCGCGCGAAGAACAACGCCTGCTCGCGTGGCTGGTCGGCGGTCATCGCCGCAAGCTGACGGTCGAGGGCCTGGACCAGCTGCTGCCGCCCTGGGATCGCAAGGCGCAGTTCCTGATCGTGCTGCTGCGGCTCGCCGTGCTGCTGCATCGCGGCCGCAGCGACGTGCCGCTGCCGGAAGTCGGGCTGGTCGCGCGCGGCCGCTCGCTCGAGCTGCGCTTCCCGGCGCGCTGGCTGCGCGAACATCCGCTGACGGTCGCCGACCTGTCGCGCGAGATAGATCTGTTGCGCGAAGCCGACCTGCGGCTGCGGGTGTTCAGCGAGCGTAGTCGCGCCGCCGCGGCCTGAGGCCGGCGCGGCGTCGCCCGTTCACTCGATGTCCGATTCGCGCTGCGCGTAGGTTTCGAGCAGCTCCTGCTGCGCGATGACCAGCGGCTCGTTGCCCGATTCGTTGCGCTGGTAGTGGCCGGCGGCATCGAGCGACCACGACTGCACGTTGTCCCACAGGTAGGTTTCCAGATCCCGCAGGATGCGCGCGCGATGCGAGGCGCGCAGCACCGGAAACGCGACCTCGACGCGCCGGAAGAAGTTCCGCTCCATCCAGTCGGCGCTCGAGCAGTACAGCTCGCCATCGCCGCCGTTCTCGAAATAGAACACGCGCGAGTGCTCGAGGAAGCGGCCGATGATCGAATGCACGCGGATGTTCTCGGAGACACCCGGCACGCCGGGCCGCAGCGCGCAGACGCCGCGGACGATCAGGTCGATCGGCACGCCGGCGCGCGAGGCGCGGTACAGGGCCTCGATCGCGCGCGGTTCGACCAGCGAGTTCATCTTGAGGATCACGCGCGCGGGACGCCCGGCGCGGGCGTGCTCGGCCTCGCGGTCCAGCTTGTCGATCATCGCGGCGTGCAGCGCGAACGGCGATTGCAGCAGGCGCGCGAGGCGCGGCGTCTGCGTCAGGCTGGTCAGCTGCAGGAAGATCTCGTGCACGTCGTGGCCGATGTGCGGGTCGGCCGTCATCAGGCTGTAGTCGGTGTAGGTGCGCGCCGTGCGCGGGTGATAGTTGCCGGTGCCGAGATGGCAGTAGCGCCGCAGGCCGTCCGCTTCGCGGCGCACGACCAGCGCGAGCTTCGCGTGCGTCTTGTAGCCCACGACGCCATACATGACGTGCGCGCCGGCTTCCTGCAGTCGGCTCGACAGCTCGATGTTCGCTTCTTCGTCGAACCGCGCGCGCAGCTCGATGACGACCGTGACGTCCTTGCCCGCGTGCGCCGCCTGCACCAGCGCCTCGACGATCGGCGAGTTGGCGCCCGTGCGGTACAGCGTCTGCTTGATCGCGAGCACCGCCGGATCGCTGGCCGCCTGGCGCAGCAGGTCGATCACCGGTTGGAAGGACTGGTACGGGTGGTGCAGCAGGATGTCTTTCTGCCGCAGCGCCGCGAACAGGTCGACGGAGCCGATGATGCGCTTCGGCACGCCTGGCGCGAACGGCGGGTACTTGAGGTCGCTGCGCTGCGCGAGGTCGTAGATCGCGGACAGCCGGTGCAGGTTCACCATCGCCGGCACGCGATACAGGTCGAGCCGCGTCAGCGAGAATTGCCGCAGCAGGAAATCGACGATTTCCTCTGGGCAATCCTGCGAAGTCTCGAGGCGCACCTCGTCGCCATAGCGGCGCTGCGCGAGCTCGCCCTCGAGCGCGCGGCGCAGGTCGTCGGCCTCTTCCTCGTCGACGAACAGGTCGCTGTTGCGCGTGACGCGGAACGGATAGCAGCCGACCACGCGCATGCCCTCGAACAGCCGCGGCACGAATTCGTGGATCAGCGCCGACAGCAGCACGAAGCACTGCCCGGGTTCGCCGTCGTCGATCGGCACGACGCGCGGCAGCGAGCGCGGTGCCTGCACGATCGCCAGGTTCGCCTCGCGACCGAACGCATCCTGGCCTTCGATGCGCACGATGAAGTTCAGGCTCTTGTTCTGGATCTTCGGAAACGGCCGCGCCGGGTCGAGCGCCAGCGGGCTCAGCACCGGCTCGACTTCGCGTTCGAAGCGCGCGGCCAGCGCCGCGTGCGTCTCGCCGCGCCACTCGCTGCGCGCCGCGATGCGGATGCCCGCCGCGCGCAGCGCAGGGAGCAGCGCATCGGACAGGCAGCGGTACTGGTTCGCGACCAGCTGCGTCGCGCGCGCGTGGATCGCGGCGAGCTGCTCCTCGCTCGACATGCCGTCCGGGCCATGCTGGCTCGCGCCGCGCTCGATCAGCTCGCGGATGCCCGCGACCCGGATCTCGAAGAACTCGTCGAGGTTGCTGCAGGCGATGCACAGGAACCGCAGCCTCTCGAGCAGCGGGACGGATTCGTCCCAGGCCTGCGCGAGGACGCGCTCGTTGAACTCGAGCAGCGACAATTCGCGGTTGATGAAGTGCTGCGGCGCTGCGAGGTTTGGGGTGTCCACGGACAGGGTCTGTGACGCGGTGCGGGGCATTATGGAATCACGTGGCGGGCGAAATGTCTGTGACAGCAGCCCGTGCTGCGCCGCGCGTCACAGCGCCCGCGGCGCTCCCGTAGCGGACATAATCCGGCGTCGGGGCAGCGCGGCTGCGGGTCAGCGCGCGAGCATGCCGGGGCGGGCGCCGGCCTCGAGCGCCGCGAGCCACGGCGTCGTGCGGGCGCGGAATTCCGCCATCTGCGTCGCCGGTATCGGCTCGGCGGTCGGCAGCGGCACGGTCTGCGGATTCATGTGCACGCCGCGCACGCGGTATTCGTAGTGCAGGTGCGGGCCGGTCGCGAGGCCCGTCATGCCGACGTAGCCGATCACGTCGCCCTGGCGCACGCGGTCGCCGCGCGACAGGCCTTTGGCAAACCTGGACAGATGGCCATAGACCGTCAGCACGCCGCCAGCGTGGCTGACTTCGATGACCTTGCCATAGCCACCCTGCTGGCCGACGAACTTCACGCGGCCATCGCCGGCGGCGCGCACCGGGGTGCCGATCGGCGCCGCATAGTCGACGCCACGATGCGCCCGGATGCGGTTCAGCACGGGGTGCCGACGGGTCGGATTGAAGCGCGAGCTGATCCGCGAGAACTCGACCGGAGCGCGCAGGAAGGCCTTGCGCAGGCTCGCGCCCTCCGGCGTGAAATAGGCCGGCTCGCCATCCGCGGGCGCGTAGCGCACGGCGCGATAGCGGCGCCCGGCGTTGACGAATTCGACCGCGAGGATGTCGCCATCGCCCACTGGCGCGCCATCCTGGCTCAGCGCCTCGTAGGTCACGGCGAAGCCGTCGCCCGGCTGGATGTCGAGCACGAAGTCGATGTCCCAGCCGAAGATCTCGGCGATCTTCAGCGCGGTCGCATCCTGCAGCCCGGCTTCCTCCGCCGCGCGGAACAGCGAGTTCGTGATCACGCCGCGCGTGGTGCGCACCTCGCGCTCGAGCGGATTGACGACGACGTCGGTGGCAAAGCCATCCGCGGCGCGCTCGACCTTGAGCGTGTCGCTGGGCGACAGCGGCCGCTCGAAGCCGACGAACTCATCGCCTTTCAGGTTGAAGCGGATCAGGTCGCCCGGGCGCAGGCGGTCAAGGTGCGCGCGCAGCTCGGGCATCGAGCGCAGCGACGCCAGGTCCGCGAGCGACAGTTCGAGCCGGCGGAAAATGCGCTCGAGCGTATCGTTGCTGCCGACGATGACTTCGATGGTCGACAACCCGAGCGCGGCGCGCAGCGCGCTTTCGTCGATCCGCAGGCCTGCCGTGATAGCGACGTCGCTCTCGGTCTGGCGGGTGACCTGCATCGCGGTCAGGACATCGTTGCCGCGAAACCAGGCGAAGACGAGCACCGCGCAGGCGCCGAGTTGCAGCCAGCGTGTCGGGGCGAGATTCCAGACGTGCAGCGCGCCCCAGAGCCGGCGCAGCAGCGGCGGCGGGGTCGGGGCTCCGTTCGGGGCGGGCGCTGCAGGCGTGGTGGGGTCCGGGAGCTTCGACATGCCGTAAACTAAGGTCCCGTAAGCGATTGAAGAACAAGGGAGCGACCGTACCCGACCCCCCGCATGCGGGTCAATCCGGCGCCACCCCCAATTGTGACGAGAGACTCATGACGACCACGACCCCGATCGATGCCCAGCTGGCCGAGATCCGGCGCGGCTGCGCCGAACTGCTGATCGAAGCGGAGCTTGCGAAGAAGCTCGCGCGCGGCAAGCCGCTGCGCATCAAGGCCGGCTTCGATCCGACCGCGCCCGACCTGCATCTCGGCCACACGGTGCTGATCAACAAGCTGCGCACCTTCCAGCAGTTCGGCCATGACGTGATCTTCCTGATCGGCGACTTCACCGGGTTGATCGGCGATCCGACCGGGCGTAACGCGACGCGGCCGCGGCTCACGCCCGAAGCCGTGCAGGCGAATGCGCGCACGTACCAGGAGCAGATCTTCAAGATCCTCGATCCCGCGCGCACGACGATCGAGTTCAACTCGAAGTGGCTCAGCGACATGCCGCTGCCGAAGTTCGTCGAGGTCGCCGCGCACTACACGGTGGCGCGCATGCTCGAGCGCGATGATTTCGCGAAGCGCTACAAGTCCGGTCAGCCGATTTCCGTGCACGAATTCTTCTATCCGCTCGCGCAGGGCTACGATTCCGTCGCGTTGCGCGCCGACGTCGAACTCGGCGGCACCGACCAGAAATTCAACCTGCTCGTCGGCCGGCATCTGCAGGAGGCCTATGGCCAGGAGCCGCAGTGCGTGCTGACGATGCCGTTGCTCGAGGGGCTGGACGGCGTCAACAAGATGTCGAAATCCCTCGGCAATTACGTCGGGATCGCCGAAGCGCCTGACGTGCAGTTCGGCAAGCTGATGTCGATCAGCGATGACCTGATGTGGCGCTACTTCGAGCTGTTGTCGTTTCGTCCGCTCGCGGAGATCGCGCGGCTGCGCGCCGACATCGCCGCCGGGCGCAATCCGCGCGACGTCAAGTTCGAACTCGCGCGCGAGCTCGTCGCGCGCTTCCATGGCGAAGCCGCCGGCACCGCCGCGCAGCAGAACTTCATCGCGCGTTTCCAGCAGGGCGCACTGCCGGACATCATCGAGGAAAGCGTGCTCGATGCGCCGGCAGCTGGCCTGCGGCTCGCGAATGCTCTGAAGGCCTGCGGCCTCGTGCCGAGCACGTCGGATGGCAACCGGATGATCGACCAGGGCGCGGTGCGGGTCGGCACGGCCCCGGAAAACCTCGAGAAATCCGCTTCGCGCGAGCAGCTGCTGGCCGCCCCGGGCCGCTATCTTCTGCAGGTCGGAAAACACAAGTTCCGCTGGGTGGAGCTGCGCGTGACGGCCTGAGTCCGCGGGGCCAGCGCCGGTGCCGCGATCGCAGCGCGGCAAACGGCCCAAATCATTGAAAACAAGGGTCTTTTTCGCCTAACAAAAAATATTGTGACGATGCGTTGACACGTCCGCTCGGCCACCTATAATGCGCGCCCTCAGCTTCGAGCCCGTCCTGCGGTTCTCGCGGTGACGGAAGAAAGGTTGAAAAGATTATTGACGGGGAAAAGCCCAGCGCTATACTCCCCGGCCCGCTCGGCCCTTGCGGTCTGAGCTGCTCTTTAAAAGTTCGGCAGGTAATTTGTGTGGGGACTCGCGTCGATGTATCCGTTTGGGTGCAAAAACCGAGTGACCAAATAGTCCAGCAATGGGCCTTTTGATTGCTCCTTTGTTTGAAGCTCAATGGCTTTAAGTGAAGAGTTTGATCCTGGCTCAGATTGAACGCTGGCGGCGTGCTTAACACATGCAAGTCGGGCGGCAGCGCGGGAGCAATCCTGGCGGCGAGCGGCGAACGGGTGAGTAATGCTTCGGAATCTACCCAGTAGTGGGGAATAACCAGTCGAAAGACTGGCTAATACCGCATACGACCTATGGGTGAAAGCGGGGGATCGCAAGACCTCGCGCTATTGGATGAGCCGAAGTCGGATTAGCTAGTTGGTGAGGTAACGGCTCACCAAGGCGACGATCCGTAGCTGGTCTGAGAGGACGACCAGCCACACTGGGACTGAGACACGGCCCAGACTCCTACGGGAGGCAGCAGTGGGGAATATTGGACAATGGGGGCAACCCTGATCCAGCGACGCCGCGTGTGTGAAGAAGGCCTGCGGGTTGTAAAGCACTTTTAGTGGGGAGGAAACGCTCAGACCTAACACGTCTGGGAATTGACTTAACCCAAAGAAAAAGCACCGGCTAACTCTGTGCCAGCAGCCGCGGTAATACAGAGGGTGCAAGCGTTAATCGGAATTACTGGGCGTAAAGCGAACGTAGGCGGTTATCTAAGTCGGATGTGAAATCCCCGGGCTCAACCTGGGAATTGCATTCGAGACTGAATAGCTAGGGTTCGGAAGAGGGAAGCGGAATTTCCGGTGTAGCGGTGAAATGCGTAGATATCGGAAGGAACATCAGTGGCGAAAGCGGCTTCCTGGTCCAGAACCGACGTTCAGGCACGAAAGCGTGGGGAGCAAACAGGATTAGATACCCTGGTAGTCCACGCCCTAAACGATGACGACTAGATGTCGGAGGGGTCTGCCTTTCGGTGTCGCAGCTAACGCGTTAAGTCGTCCGCCTGGGGAGTACGGCCGCAAGGT
>CAZPJE010000015.1:0-1746 GCA_964586725.1 uncultured Steroidobacteraceae bacterium
TCCTAAGGTGGCTGCCACGATGCCCTCGGTCATGAAGGTGGCTGTCATCCAGTTCCCCGGGTCGAATTGCGACACCGATTGCCAGGCGGCCCTGGCCTCCTTCGACGGCGTGAAGGCGGAGATCGTCTGGCACAAGGAGACCTCCCTTGCCGGTTACGACGCCATCGTCCTTCCCGGCGGCTTTTCCTACGGCGACTACCTCCGCTGCGGATCGATCGCCCGATTCTCCCCGATCATGGGGGCCGTCCGTGCGGCGGCCGAGGCCGGAGTGCTGGTGCTCGGCATCTGCAACGGCTTCCAGATCCTCTGCGAGGCGGGGCTCCTTCCCGGCACGCTGATGCGCAACAAGGGACTCCTCTTCCGCTGCGAGAACCTTCATCTCCGCGTGGAGAACAACGACTCCCCCTTCACCTCGGCCCTCCACAAGGGGCAGGTGCTCGAGATCCCGATCGCCCACGGCGAGGGGAGCTACTTCGCCGATGCGGAGACCCTGAAACAGCTCAACGCCAACAACCAGATCCTCGTGCGCTACTGCGACGCAAAGGGAAATGTCTCCCCGGAGGCGAATCCCAACGGTTCCTTGGAGAGCATTGCCGGCATCTGCAGCCACGGCCGCAATGTCTTCGGCCTTATGCCCCATCCCGAGCGTGTCTGTGATCCTCTCCTCGGCGGAACCGACGGCCGCGGCATCTTCCAGTCGATGATCGAGGCGGTTCAAAAGACGAAGGCAAAATGAAGAATGAAGAATGAAAAAGAGAGTGATGCCTCCACGTCACCCCTCTTCGCATTCTGCCTTTTAACCTTCTAACTTTTTAACCTGTCACTTTCCCACTCTTCCCCTTCTGCAGTTTCTCCGCCTAACAGCCTAATAGCCTTTCACCCATGCCCAATCCCGCGATCACTCCCGAACTCATCGCCAAGCACGGACTCTCACCCGAGGAGTACGAGAAGGTGCTCTCCATCCTCGGCCGCGAGCCGAGCTTCGAGGAACTCGGTGTCTTCTCCGTCATGTGGAGCGAGCATTGCTCCTACAAGAACTCCCGTCCCGAGCTCCGCAAGTTCCCGACCACCGGACCCAGTGTCCTGGTCAAGGCGGGCGAGGAGAATGCCGGCGTCATCGACATCGGCGACGGATGGGCCGTGGCCTTCAAGATCGAGAGCCACAATCACCCGAGCGCCGTCGAGCCCTTCCAGGGAGCGGCCACCGGGGTCGGTGGCATCATCCGTGACATCTTCACCATGGGGGCGCGACCCGTCTTTCTCATGGACTCCCTCCGCTTCGGCTCCATCGAGGGTGACAGCGAGCAGGCGAAGACCAACCGCCGCCTCTTCGCGGGCGTGGTCGCGGGCATAGCCCACTACGGCAACTGCATCGGTCTGCCGACCGTCGCCGGCGAGGTCTACTTCGACGAGAGTTACAGCGGCAACCCGCTGGTGAACGCCTTCTGCCTCGGCATCCTCCGCCACGAGCAGATCGCACGCGGCGCCGCCGAGGGTGTGGGCAATCCCGTCTTCTATGTCGGCGCCGAGACAGGCCGTGATGGTCTCGCCGGCGCCGCCTTCGCCTCGCGCGAGCTGACCGAGGAATCCAAGGCCGACCGTCCCGCCGTCCAGGTCGGCGATCCCTTCCGTGAGAAGCTCCTCCTCGAGGCCTGCCTCGAGCTGCTGGCCACCGACGCAGTCGCCGGCATCCAGGACATGGGTGCGGCCGGACTCACCTGCTCGACCTGCGAGACCGCCAGCCGC
>CAZPJE010000016.1:0-5463 GCA_964586725.1 uncultured Steroidobacteraceae bacterium
CCTTCGAGATGGCGCTGGCGTGCGACATCACCATAGCCGCCGAGGACGCGACGTTCGGCGAGCCAGAGCTGCGCTTCGGGGCCGGCATCGTGACGATGCTGCTGCCCTGGATGGCCTCGCCCAAGCACGCCAAGCGCATCATCCTGAGCGGGCAGGACAAGGTGTCGGCCGAACTGGCGATGCAGATGGGCCTGGTCAGCGAAGTGGTCCGGACCGGCGAGCACCTGGACGTCGCGCTGCGGGTCGCACGCAACATCGCCCGGATGGATCCGGACCTGGTGCAGCAGACCAAGAAGGCCCTGCAGCGCACGTACGACGTCCAGGGCCTGGACACCGCGCTGGCCGCTGCACTCGACATCGACCACTCGATCGAGTCGCACGGCTCGCCCGACAAGGTGCGGTTCATGGACATCGCCCGCGCGGAGGGGCTGCAGGCCGCGCTGGGCTGGCGCGCGCGGCGCTTCGAGGCCGAGTGAGCGGGCCGGGGGGCCGCGCCGCCTACCGTCATCACGCAGGCCACGACCATGAAGACCATCGAGTACTTCTACGGCACGCGCTCGATCTACGCCCACTTCGGCGCCGAGCGGATCGTCGCGCTGGCGCGGCAATCGGGGCGGCGGCTGGTGCACCACCCGATCGATCTGAGCCGGGTCGTCCCCGCCGCCGGCGGCCTGCCTTTCGATCGCCGTTCGGCCGCTCACAAGGCCTATCACTTCGGCCGTGAGATCGAACGCTGGAGCGAGTACCTGGGCATCCCCGCCCTGGTCGATCCGATCCATCACTTCGGCGGGCGCACGTTCTCGTCGGGAGTCATCCTCGCGGCACAGGCCGCCGGGGCCGATGTCGACAGGTTGCACGCGGACATGCTGCGAGCCTTGTGGCAGCACGACCGCGATCTCGACAGTGCCGACGTGCTGGCCGATCTCGTCCGGGGGATCGGCGCCGACCCGGCCACCCTGCTCGAGTCCGCGAACTCGCGGGAGATCCAGGCGGCCTTCGTCGGCTGCACCGAGCGCGCCATCGCGCTCGGCGTGCCGGGTTCGCCGACCTACATCATCGACGGCGAGCTCTTCTACGGTCAGGATCGGCTGATGATGGTGGAGCGCGCCCTGCGCACGCCTTTCGGTCCGCCGGGGGCGCCACCGCGCTGGTGATGTCGATTCCAGGGTTGACGGCCGCGCCACGTGCCGCCAGCCTCTCGGCGATCCCGTGCAGGCAGCGCGCCGACGGCCGCTCCATCCCTTCGCGTGAACGCCACCGTCAACGCCACGGCCACCCGTCCCCGGACCACCGCGCTCGCTCTTGCCGCCGCCGTGCTGGCGGCCGCCAGCTTCATCGCGATGGACGGCACGGTGAAGTGGCTGGGCGAGCGCTACGGCACGGCACAGGTGACCTTCCTGCGCTTCGCCTTCGGTACGCTGTACGCGGTGCCGCTCTGGCTCTGGTGGCGCACGCCCCTGCCGACGCGGTCGCAATGGCGGTGGCACCTGCTGCGCAGCGCGCTGCTGATGGTGGCGCTGCTGACCTGGTTCCACGCGCTGAAGACGCTGCCGCTGGTGCAGGCGGTGGGCATCGGCTACACCGCGCCGCTGTTCATCTCGCTGCTGGCGATCTGGGCGCTGGGCGAGCGGCCTTCCCGCTGGCTCTGGGCGGCCATGGCCCTCGGCATGGCGGGCGTGGCCGTGGGGCTCTGGCCCGAGCTGGGCGCCGTCGATGCCGGGGGCAGCGAGGTCCGGCTGTGGGGGATGGCCGCCGCGGGCGCGTCGGCCCTGGCCTACGCGGGCGTCATGGTGGTGGCGCGTCACCAGGCGCAGCAGGGCGGGCTCTGGACGATCCTGCTGGTGCAGAACCTGGTGCCGACGCTGGCGCTGGCGGTGCCGATGTGGTGGCTGTGGGAACCGATGCGGATCTCCGACGTCCCGATGCTGCTGCTGATGGGCGGGTTCGCGACGATCGGCCTGGTGGCGATCACCTGGGCCTATTCGCACGTGGAGGCCAGCCGTGCGGCGCCGCTCGAGTACACCGGACTGGTGTGGGCCGCGCTCCTCGGCTGGCTGGCCTTCGGGGAGATGCCCACCGGCTGGAGCATCGGCTCGGCCGCGCTGATCGTGCTGGGCTGCCTGCTGCTGCTGCGCCGCTGAAGCGCGCGGTGCGGTGTGGCTCTGCACGGGCAGGCTGAACAGAGGCGGGTCCGATTCCCGGGTGCAGCAGGCTGTTGCGCCGACGAAAAGTTCGTTGCACATCGTGGGATGCTGTCGGCGCGCCGCATCATCCGCATTTTTCAACGTGGAAGAGGCTGTTGCACATCGTGGGATTCGACCCGTAAGCGACTGATCCTCATGGAGAAAAAGACTTCGCAACAGTGTGACCTAATGCTGTTGCCGCGCAGCATCGAGGCGTAGAGTCTTATACAAGACTGACGCCCCCAGCCGGTCTGCGTTCAACTCACTAGGGAGTCCTCCTCCATGTCGTCCCGCGAACTCGAAGCCCAGAAACTCCAGAAGGAATGGTCCGACAGCGCCCGGTGGCGCGGCATCAAGCGCGGCTACACCGCGGAAGACGTCGTCAAGCTGCGCGGCTCTCTGCAGGTCGAGCACACGCTCGCCAAGCGCGGCTCGGAGAAGCTCTGGAGGCTCATCAACGAGGAGCCCTTCGTCAACTCGCTCGGCGCGCTGACCGGCAACCAGGCGATGCAGCAGGTCAAGGCCGGCCTGAAGGCGATCTACCTGTCGGGCTGGCAGGTGGCGGGCGACGCGAACCTGGCCGGCGAGATGTACCCCGACCAGTCGCTGTACCCGATCAACTCGGTGCCGTCGGTCGTCAAGAAGATCAACAACGCGCTGACCCGCTGCGACCAGATCCAATGGATGGAAGGCAAGAACCCGAACGACCCGGGCTACATCGACTACTTCGCGCCGATCGTGGCCGACGCGGAAGCCGGCTTCGGCGGCGTGCTGAACGCCTTCGAGCTGATGAAGTCGATGATCGAGGCGGGCGCCTCGGGCGTGCACTTCGAGGACCAGCTCGCCGCCGTCAAGAAGTGCGGCCACATGGGCGGCAAGGTGCTGGTGCCGACGCGCGAGGCCGTCGCCAAGCTCGTCTCGGCGCGCCTGGCGGCCGACGTGATGGGCGTGCCGACCGTGCTGCTCGCCCGCACCGACGCGGAAGCGGCCGACCTGGTGACCTCGGACGTCGACGACAACGACAAGCCGTTCATCACCGGCGAGCGCACCGTCGAGGGCTTCTTCAAGACCCGCAACGGCCTGGAGCAGTCGATCTCGCGCGGCCTCGCCTACGCGCCGTACGCGGACCTGATCTGGTGCGAGACCGGCAAGCCGGACCTCGAGTTCGCGCGCAAGTTCGCCGAGGCGATCCAGAAGCAGTTCCCGGGCAAGATGCTCGCGTACAACTGCTCGCCGTCGTTCAACTGGAAGCGCAACCTCGACGAGGCGACGATCGCCAAGTTCCAGCGCGAGCTGGGCGCGATGGGCTACAAGTTCCAGTTCATCACGCTGGCCGGCTTCCACAGCCTCAACTACTCGATGTTCAACCTGGCCTACGGCTACGCGCGCAACAACATGAGCGCGTTCGTCGAGCTGCAGGAAGCCGAGTTCGCGGCGGCCGAGCGCGGCTTCACCGCGGTCAAGCACCAGCGCGAGGTCGGCACCGGCTACTTCGACGCGGTGACCACGACCATCGAGCGCGAGTCGTCGACCGCCGCGCTCAAGGGCTCGACCGAGGACGAGCAGTTCTTCGACGCGAGCAAGAAGAAGGCCGCCTGATCGTCGTGATCGGATGAGTCGGGGCGCCTTCGCGGGCGCACCGTGCGCGGGCCGCGCTCCGGGTGACCGGGCGCGGCCCGTGTCGTTCCTGCCGCCTCGTGGGTCGACCGATCCTGCCCGTGCCTCGGGTGGCATACTCGACCACCGGAGGGCACCGTGGGCGCACACGAGTCGAATCATCCGTTGCGGCCGTTCCTGAAGAACTGGCTGTGGGAGCACGGCCGCATCGGCACGCGGTACCTGTCGTGTGCCGACGGCGCGATCGGCTACGACGAGGGGCGCAAGGCGCAGTTCGCGAGCGAACCGCACGTCTACGTGCACCTGGGTCGGGACGCGGCGGATGCGTCCCGCACGGGGCCGGCGGTGCACGAGTCCGGGCTTGCGCGTTTCCTCAAGGCGGCGCAGCTCGGTCGGCCGGACGACGCGGGTCCGCCCGCGGACGTGCAGCGCGCCGCGCACGACTGCATCGAGCTCGGCCTGTTCTGCGCATACCAGGCGGACCTGCGGCAGGCGTGCGCCCGCTACGCGCTCGAGCCGATGTTCGACGACGAGATCCGCGATGCGGCCGCGGCCGACGTGCGCGCCGCGTACCAGCCGCTGCGCGAACAGCTGGCGATGTACGACTACACGGTGTTCCACGGCCTGCCGGCGCCGCTGCTGCTGTGCGACGTGCCCTTCGTCGACTGGCGGGTCCGCGCGCGCCCGCCGATGCCCTTCGTGTCGATGCCGCTCGGGCCGTATGCGCTCCTGGTCGGCACGCCCTCGGCGAAGACCGCCCGTGCGGGGCCGGTGACGTGGAGGAGCGCCGTGTCGATGGGGCCGTTCAAGGACCAGAACCGTCACCTGGTCGACGGTGCGCGAGCGTGGATCGTCGCGACCTCGGATGCGGAACTGGCTGCGCTGCAGCCCCGGTTCGCGCCGCCCGAGGCGGCACCCGAGGGCGCCGCCGCCCCGCGCTGATCGGCCGGCAGGCCTAGGCTTCGCGACCGCGTCCTCGGTCGTTCGTCGAATGGCGCGGCGCGGCCGCGATGTCGATCATCGGTGCTCCGATCCATTCGACAACGGAGCCCGCCATGAACGTCTTCCACGCCACCCGTCGCCAGCGCGGCCAGGGCATGACCGAGTACCTCGTCGTCGTGGCGCTGATCGCGGTCGCCGCGATCGGCGTCTACACGCTCTTCGGTCAGACGCTGCGCAACCAGACCGCCGGCCTCGCGCTCGAGGTCGCCGGCCAGGACGCGGGCGCCGCGATCGCCGGCGCCACGACCAACGCGACCGCCGCGCAGACCGCGGCGGGCACCCGCAAGGGGCTGGACACCTACAACGCGGGCAACCACTGAACCACGCCGCCGGACCGCATCGAACCGGACCGCCGCGATGGCCGCGCACCGCCGCCCCGCACGCGCACCGCAATCGGGCCAGTCGCTGCTGATCGCGCTCGGGCTGCTGCTCGCCGGCGGCGCGATGCTGATGGCGATGTTCTCGACCGGGCAGGTCGCGATCGCGAAGCAGCGGCTCGTGGGCGCGGCCGACGCGGCCGCCTGGAGCGTCGGCCTCTGGCGCGCTCGCGTGCTCAACTACCACGCGTATTCCAACCGCGCGATCGTCGCCAACGAGGTGGCGATCGCGCAGGCGGTGACGCTGCTCGCCTGGGCGCAGTACTTCGAGTCGCTGACCCGCA
>CAZPJE010000017.1:0-1705 GCA_964586725.1 uncultured Steroidobacteraceae bacterium
GACGCCAGCGTTTTTGTATACTGGCGCGACTTCAGCCAGAGGCGAGCGATGCGAGGCGATGAGCGCGTGCAGGGGATGATGTTCGCGACGGTGGTGCTGGAGGACCGGGTACCGGCTGATCACCCACTGCGGGCGATTCGGCGCCTCGTGGATCCGATCCTGCGGGACCTCTCGCCCCAGTTCGAGGCCCTCTACAGCCAGACGGGTCGGCCGTCGATCCCGCCCGAGCAGCTCCTGCGGGCCCTGCTGCTGCAGCTCCTCTACTCGATCCGCAGTGAGCGCCAGCTGGTTGAGCAGCTCGAGTACAACTTACTGTATCGGTGGTTCGTCGGGCTCGACCTCGAGGCCGCGGCGTGGCACGCCACCACGTTCACCAAGAATCGGCAGCGCCTGCTCGACGGCGCTATCGCCGCCCAGTTCCTCGCCCGCACCGTCGCGACGGCGGAACGGGCGCGCCTCCTCTCGCGGGAGCACTTTTCCGTCGATGGCACACTGCTCGAAGCCTGGGCGAGTCAGAAGAGCGTCCGGCCGAAGGACGACGACTCGGATCGCCCGGTCGATCCCGGCAATGACGGCGTGAGCTTTCACGGGGAGAAACGGTCGAACGCGACGCATCAGTCGGTGACGGATCCTGACGCGCGGATGGCCCGGAAATCGTCGAACACCGCGTCGATCCTGGCCTATCAGGCGAGTGCGCTCGTCGACAATCGCCACGGGCTCGTCGTGAACACGGTGGTCAGCAGTCCGAGTGGTCGCGCCGAAGTTGAGGATGCGGTGTGCCTGTTGCAGGGGATCGCCGACACGGCGCCGCGCGCCACCGTGGGCGCGGACAAGGGCTACGATACCCGGGACTTCGTGGAGGGCGCGCGAGCGGCGGGCTTCACGCCGCATGTGGCGGCGAAGGCCAAGGGGAGCGCCATCGATGGACGCACCACGCGGCACGACGGCTACGCGATCAGTCAGCGGGCGCGCAAGAAGATCGAGGAAGTGTTCGGCTGGCTGAAGACCGTCGCCGGCCTGCGGAAGGTGAAGCATCGTGGCACCGCGCTGGTCGACTGGATCGTCACCTTCGCCTGCGCCGCGTACAACCTGGTGAGGCTGCGACGTCTCATACCGGCCTGACCCCAGGCCGGAGGCAGATTCGCGCGCCGCGAATACGGCGCGGACGCCGCCGAACGGAGGCCGTGAGGCCTCGCCCACCGCTGTTTTGCGCCTCCGATCAACCGAAAATCGCGACCGCAGCACCAAGTCCCTCGCCAAACACCGGCTTTCTCAGCATCCTGCTAGGCGCGCGCCGCGGCCATGTACGCGCGCAGCGCCGCGCACACCGCCGGCGCGAGGCGCTGCAGCGCGTAGGCCGTCATGAATGCCCGCGCGGCAAGTTCACGGCGAAAGCGCGGTGACACGAAGGGATCGGCCTTGAGCCGGTCGGTGCGCTCCTTCCCCACGAACAGGTACGCCAGCGCCGCCGCATCCGTTTCGGCCACGTGAGCCCGTACCCGATCGGGGGGCTGCGCCGCGAGGAAGTAGGCATCCATTGCTACACGCTGCCACTCGTGACACAACGGGTCGCGATGGCGGAGTGCCCGCAACTCGACCGACAGCGGCCGCTGTGGTTGATCTGCGTGCTGCACACCGGTCTCGATCGCCAACAGCAGTTCGCTGATCAGGTCGAGTGGAGCCTCCTCGTCACGCGCGAGGGCCG
>CAZPJE010000018.1:0-22387 GCA_964586725.1 uncultured Steroidobacteraceae bacterium
GAGCGGGCGGGCGCGGTGCGGGTCAGTCGCGGCGCGATCCGCCCGGTCGCTGGCGCGGGCAAGATGCCGCCCGACGAGACCCCGCATCCGCTGCCGGGGCTCGCGCCGTATCTCGCCGCGGTGCTGACCGCGCTAGAGCCCGAGCACGCGCGGGTCGAGTGGGCGCACCGCATCCAGATTCCGGTGCACGGCGCGCTCGACGCCACGCTGGCCGCGGACCGCGCGCGGCGCACGCTCGGCGCGGCGGTCAATGCGCTGCGTCCGAGTTCGGCCGCCGGGCGCCGCAAGCCGGCGCGGCCGCGCGCTTCCACGGATGCTGTCGAGCCACTGGGCAGCGTCGGTATCACGCTGATCATGACCCGTCCGCCAACGGAGGACTCCGCATGACATTTCCCGCGTCCCGCAAATCCAGACCCAGGGGTTCTGCCGCCAGCCGCTCCCCCGGCGCATCCGCGAAGCGCGCGTCGCGCTCGCCGCCCGCGCCACGGGCCGCGCGCCAGCAGTCGGTTGCCGAGCTGATGCGTTCGCTGCTGCTGTTCCTGCTCGATTCCGGCCTGCCGCGCGACCGCCTGCAGGCGCTGCTCGCGAGCGCACTAGAAGACGCGAATGCGCAACGCAGCAGCATCGGCGCGCTGCGCGATCACAGCGCCGCGATCTCCGGCCTGCTGTTCTCGTGGCACCACGATCGACGCTACCTGGACGCACGCGCCTGCCCGAAGCCCCTGCGCCTGACTGGGCCGGGCCTGTCGGTCGAGCGGCTCGCGCTCGCGCACTGCGATCCCGGCGAAGCCGAAGCCGTGCTTCAACGGCTGCAGACCCACGGCTTGATCAGCGATGCTGGTGACGGCCGCTGGTCACCGAGCGGCCCGGTCGCGGTGTTCACCGCCCATGACCGCGAGGTATCGGGCTATATCGGCGAGACGATCGCGCATCTGATGACGACGGTGCACGCGAATCTGGCGCTGGCCCAGCGCCGCGCTGCCGCACCCACGCGTGACCGCGCCGACCATACGGACGATGCGCGCTCGCCGGAGTTGCTGCTCGAGCGCGCCGCGATGGTGCGCGACCTGCCGGCGGAGCATCTCGGCGCGTTCCGCCACTACATCCAGGAGCAGGGCACTGCATTCCTCGCCAACGTCGATGAATGGCTGGAAGCACATTGCCCCGCCGCGCAGCGGGTCGCGGAGCCGGCAGTGGCACCGCGCTCGCGTTCGCGCGCGGCGCGCGGCGGCGTCACGGCGGGCGTGCATGTGTTCGCGTTCATCGATGCGGCGCGCGCACCCCGCGCGGCGGGGCTTGCAACGCCCCAGTGACGCGAACGCGCGACCGGCGACCCGGCCGCGACGGACAAGGCCATCAGGCCTTGATGCTGTCGCGCAGTTCGCGCCGCAGGATCTTGCCGACGTTCGTCTTGGGCAGATCGGTGCGGAAGTAGACGTGCTTCGGCACCTTGTAGCCCGTCAGCTGCTCACGGCAGTGCGCGACGATGTCGGCTTCCGTGAGCTTAGGATCCTTGCGCACGATGAACAGCGCGACGACTTCGCCTGATTTTTCGTCCGCCTGCGCGACGGCAGCCGCTTCGAGCACGCCGGGGTGCGTCACGGCGACGGACTCGATCTCGTTCGGGTACACGTTGAAGCCCGACACGAGGATCATGTCCTTCTTGCGATCCTCGATGAACACGTAGCCGCGCGCATCCATCCGGCCGACGTCACCGGTGCGCAGCCAGCCGCCGGGCAGCATGACCTTCGCGGTCTCGTCGGGGCGCTGCCAGTACCCGAGCATCACCTGCGGTCCGCGCACGCAGATTTCGCCGACGTCGCCGAGTGGCAGCGGCACGCCGTCGTCGTTGACGATGCTGACCTCTGTCGAGGAAATCGGCAGGCCGATCGAGTTGTTGAAGTCCTCGTCCGGCGGATTGATGCACGCTGCGGGCGAGGTTTCCGTGAGACCCCAAGCCTGCGTCAGCACCTTGCCGGTGGTCTGCTTCCACTTCGCCGCGACCGCGCCCTGCACGGCCATGCCGCCGCCGAGCGCGCAGCGCAGCCGGCTGAAGTCGATGTCGCTGAAGCCCGGAGTATTGAGCAGTGCGTTGAACAGCGTGTTGACGCCCGAGATGAACTCGAACGGATACTTCTTCAGCACGGCCACGAACGCGGGGAAGTCGCGCGGATTCGGGATCAGCACGTTCTCCCAGCCGAGCCGCACGTACAGCAGGCAGTTCGCCGTCAACGCGAAGATGTGATACAGCGGCAGCGCCGTGATCACGCGGCCCGGCTTCGTGATGTCGAACGTGGGGCCGATCCACGCCGTCGACTGCAGGATGTTCGCGACCATGTTGCCGTGCGACAGCATCGCGCCTTTGGACACGCCCGTCGTGCCGCCCGTGTACTGCAGGAACGCGAGATCGGCGTGCGTCAGCGACACGTTGTTCATCGTCAGGTTGCGGCCGGCCTTGAGCACATCCTTGAAGCGCACCGCGCTCGGGATGTTCCAGGCGGGCACCGCCTTGCGCTTGTGGCGCACGACATAGTCGACGATCTGCGCCTTCGGGAAGCCGAGCATTTCGCCGATGCTGGTGACGATGACGTGGCGCACCGGCGTGCGCTCGATGACTTCCTCGAGCACGTGCGCGAAGTTCTCGAGGATCACGACGACTTCGGCGCCGGAGTCGTTCAGCTGGTGCTCGAGCTCGCGCGGCGTGTACAGCGGATTCGTGTTGACGACGGTGCAGCCGGCGCGCAGCGCGCCGAACAGCGCGACCGGATACTGCAGCGTATTCAGCAGCATGATCGCGACGCGCTTGCCCTTGTCGAGGCCGGCAACCTGCTGCAGCCACGCGGCAAACGCGCGCGACTGCGCATCGAGCTCGGCGAAGCTGAGCTTGACGTCCATCTGCACGAACGCGGTGCGCTCGCGGTACTGCGTGAAGCTCTCTTCGGCGAGCTGCTTCAGCGAGCTGTACTGGGCCGGATCGATGTCCGCGGGCACGCCAGCCGGATAGGACTGCAGCCAGATCTTGTCCATTTCGCACCCCCCTCGGGCAGCCATCCTGGTGCCCATGCGAACGTCATTAGGCCAAGGGCCGCGCCAGACTGCAACGCCCCCCGGCGCCGATCGCCCTAACGCACGAGCACGCCGCGCAGCGTCGGCCAGACGTTGTCGAGCATGACGGGCTGGCCGCGAGCGGTCGGGTGCAGGCCGTCGTCCTGCATCATGCCGGCGGTCAGCGCGACCTTGTCGAGCAGGAACGGCACCAGCGGCAGCCGGTACTCGCGCGCGAGGTCGCTGAAGATCTGCTCGAAGCCCTGCGTATAGCGCGGCCCGTAGTTCGGCGGGATCTTCATGCCGACCAGCACGACCCGGGCGCCGGCCCGCTGCGACAGCTGGATCATCCGGACGAGGTTCGCGCGCGTGGTGGCGAGCGGCAGGCCGCGCAGGCCGTCGTTGCCGCCGAGTTCGAGCACGACGACCGCCGGCTTGTGGCGCTCCAGGGCGCGCGGCAGCCGCGTCAGCCCGCCGGTGGTCGTCTCGCCGCTGACGCTGGCGTTGATGACCCGGTACCCGTACCCTTGCTGCCGGAGTCTCTGCTGCAGGAGGGCGACCCAGCCTTCCTCGACCTTGATGCCATAACCGGCACTCACGCTGTCGCCGAGCACCAGGATGGTGGGCGCGGCAGCAACTGGCTTGGCCGACGCGGCAGCCGCACCGCTGCCGGCGAGCGCGCCGGGCCCCGTGAGCCACAGGGTCAGCGAAAGCGCGGCGACGGCGACCCGGCGCCCCACTGCAAGGGAACTGTTACGCGACATCATGAACACCGTGAGCACCGCTGAAACGTCCGTATTGAGCGCTGTCAACCTGACGAAGCAGGTTAGCAGTCCCGAAGGACTACTGACCATCGTCGACGACGTGAGTTTCACGATCGGCGCCGGCGAGACGGTCGCCATTGTCGGAGCCTCGGGCGCCGGCAAGTCGACGCTGCTGGCGCTGCTCGCCGGGCTCGACACCCCCACGTCGGGCAAGGTGCTGCTGGCGGGGTCCGACCTCACCGCGCTCGATGAGGACGGTCGCGCGAAGCTGCGTGCCGAGCGGGTCGGATTCGTGTTCCAGTCGTTCCATCTGGTGCCGGCGCTGACGGCGCTCGAGAACGTCATGCTGCCGCTCGAACTCGCCGGTCGTCGCGATGCGCGCAAGGCCGCGCTCGAGACGCTCGACCGGGTCGGCCTCGGGCCGCGCGTCGGGCATTACCCGCGCCAGCTCTCGGGCGGCGAACAGCAGCGCGTCGCGCTGGCGCGCGCGTTCGTCACGCGCCCCGCGGTGCTGTTCGCCGACGAACCCACCGGCAATCTCGACACCGCGACGGGCGATCGCATCACGCAACTGCTGTTCGACCTGAACGCGAACTCGCACACGACGGTGGTGCTGGTGACGCACGACCGCACGCTCGCGCAGCGCTGCGGCCGGATCTTCACGATGGAGGCGGGGCGCTTCGTGACCCCGGCGCCGGCCTGATGCGCGCGCTGACCATGGCGTTGCGGCTGCTGGGCCGCGAATGGAAGTCGGGCGAGCTCGGCGTGCTGCTGCTCGCGCTGACGGTGGCGGTCTCGGCGCTGACGGGCGTCGGCTTCCTGGTCAACCGCATCGGCCAGGCGGTCGATGCGCAGGCGACGGAAGTACTCGCGGCAGACCTGCGCGTCGAATCGCCGCGGGCGCTGCCGGAGGCTTACCGCGCAGAGGCGGGTCGGCGCGGTCTTGCGAGTTCGCAGAGCACGTCGATCCTGTCGATGGTGTTCCTCGGCGACGTCAACCAGCTGTCGAACGTGCGCGCCGTGGCCGAGGGTTACCCGCTGCGCGGCAGGGTCGGTGTGTCCGACCAGGCGTTCGGCACGGCCGAGATGATCACGCGCGGCCCGCCGCCCGGCGAGGCCTGGCCCGAATCGAAGCTGCTCGCGACGCTGGGCGCCGCGCTCGGCGACACGATCTCGGTCGGTGCGGCGCAGCTGCGCGTCACGCGCGTGCTGATCTCGCGGCCGGACCAGGGCGGCGGCTTCGCCGAGCTCGCGCCGTCGATCATGATCAACGCCGCCGACCTGCCGGCCACGCAGCTGCTGCAGCCCGGCAGTCGCGCAACGTACGCGCAGCTGTATTCCGGCACGCGTGAGCAGGTCGCGGGCTTCAAGAAATGGCTCGAGGCCAACAAGCAGCGTGGCCAGCGACTGCTCGACATCACCGAGGCGAGTCCGCAGATCCGCAACGCCACGGACCGCGCTGGCCGCTTCCTGAGCCTCGCGAGCCTGGTCGCCGTGCTGCTGTGCGCGATTGCGGTCGCGATGGCGGCGCGCCGCTACGTGCAGCGGCACCTCGATTCGGTCGCGCTGATGAAGACGCTGGGCGCATCGAGCGCCTACACGCTCGCCGTCAGCCTGCTGCAGCTGCTGGTCGTCGCGGTGGCGGGCGCACTGATCGGCTCGGCGATCGGTTACTTCGCGCAGCAGTGGCTGATCGTCGCGCTCAGCGACCTGATCAAGGGCCAGTTGCCCGCGCCCGATCTCGCGCCGCTCGGCCTCGGCTTCCTGACGTCGATCGCGGTGCTCGCGGGCTTCGCGTTGCCGCCGCTGCTGCAGTTGTCGCGGGTGCCGGCGATCCGCGTCCTGCGCCGCGATGTCGGTCCGCCGCCGCCGTTGCTGTGGCTGGCGTTCGGCCCTGCGGTGCTCGCGGTCGTGTTCCTGATCTGGTGGGTCACGCGCGACCTGCGGTTGTTCACCGGCTTCGTCGTCGGGCTGTCGGCGTTCCTCGCGCTGCTCGCGGTCGCCGGCACGCTGCTGGTGCGGGCTGCCGCGGGACTGCGCGGCTCGGTCGGCGTGTCGTGGCGCTACGGCGTCGCGAACCTCAGTCGCCGCCGCGCCGAGAGTGTCGTGCAGATCGTCGCGTTCGGCGTCGGCATCATGGTGCTGCTGCTGCTGGCCGTCGTCCGCGACGACCTGCTGGCCGACTGGCGCAAGAGCCTGCCCGAGGACATTCCGAATTATTTCTTCATCAACATCCCGCCCGAGGAGCGCCAGGCGTTCCAGGGCTTCCTCGACGAGCGCGGTGCCGAGCGCTCGAAGGCGCTGCCGATGGTCCGTGCGCGCCTGACGCAGATCAACGGCAAGCCGCTCGACGCGATGGGTTTCACGAACCCGCGCGCGCAGGGCTTCGCCGAGCGCGACCAGAACATCACGTGGTCGACGGAGCTCGGCAACGACAACCGCATCGTGTCGGGGCGCTGGTGGCGCGCTGGTGACGAGAGCCAGCCGCTGGTGTCGATCGCGACCGAATTCCAGGAGGCGCTCGGCCTCGAGGTCGGCGACAAGCTGACGTTCGACGTCGCGGGCGAAGTGTTCGAGACGGAAGTCGCGAGCGTGCGCAAGGTCAAGTGGGACAGCTTCCAGCCGAACTTCATGCTGGTGTTCCCGCCGGGCCTGCTCGATGGCACGGCCGGCACCTGGATGACGAGCGCCTACTTCAAGCCGACCGACACTGGTGCGATCGCTGAACTCGTGCGGCGCTTCCCGAGCGTGTCGGTGTTCGATCTCGAGGACCTGCTCGGCCAGGTGCGTTCGGTCATCGACAAGGCCGCACTCGCCGTGCAGAGCGTGTTCCTGTTCACGCTGTTCGCGGGTCTGACGGTGCTGCTCGCCGCGGTGCAGGCGACGCGCGACGAACGCCGTTACGAGAGCGCGATGCTGCGCACGCTGGGCGCGAGCCGACGCACCGTGTTCACCGGCGTGCTCGCCGAGTTCACGACGCTGGGGCTGCTGTCGGGTCTGCTCGCGGCGCTCGGCGCGTCGATCGCCGGCTTCCTGCTCGCGCGCGAAGTGCTCGAGATTCCGTACAGCTTCGATGCCTGGGTCTGGATCGCGGGCCTGGGTGGTGGCGCGCTGCTGGTCGCCGGCGCGGGCTGGCTCGCGACGCGCTCCGTCGTGAACTCGCCGCCGACCGCGACGCTGCGCGGCGGCTAGGGCGTCGCGTGGCCAGACCGTAGCGCATGCGAGCACGCCTCCGCACCAATCCGCTGCTCGAGTACCTGCTGCCGGCACAGCGTGCGCGCATGGTCGGCTGGTACGACCCGCAGGTGCTCGCGCGCTCGGCCGCGCTGCTGACGGTCGCGAACCTGTTCGGCCGGCACTCCGATACGCGGCTCATCGAAGCGCTCGCGAGCCAGCCGCAGCGGGAGTTCCGCTTCGCGGCGCCGGCCGGCGAGGATTTCTGGCTCGACTACGTTTCGGATCTCGGTGATGGCTGGAATCCGACCTATGCGGTCGCGCAGGCGGTGGCGCAGCCCGCGCTCGACGTCCGCGACGCGGCGGGCGAGGCGGTGCCGACGCGCGGTGGTGACGTGCTCGTGTTCGGCGGCGACGAGGTCTATCCGTATCCATCGAAAGAAGAGTATTCGCGCCGCACCGAGGCGCCGTACTCGGCCGCGTTCGAAGCGGCCGGCCGCAGCACCAGCGTGTTCGCGATCCCGGGCAACCACGACTGGTACGACAGTCTGGTCGCGTTCTCGCGGCTGTTCTGCCGGCCGGAGCGCGGCTTCGCCGGTCTGCGCACGCACCAGACGCGCAGCTACTTCGCGCTCGCGTTGCCCGGCGACTGGTGGCTGTTCGGCATCGACCTGCAGCTGGGCGCCGACCTCGACGAACCGCAGGTGCGCTATTTCCAGGATGTCGTCACGCGGCTGCCGCCCGAGGCCGGCGTGATCCTGTGCGTGCCGGAACCGCAATGGCTGCTCGAGCAGAACTACCCGGGCCACGAGAGCTACGACGGCTCGGTGCTGCGCTTCTTCGAACAGAACATCCTGCAGCGGCCTGTGTCCGTGTTCCTGACCGGCGACCTGCACTTCTACAAGCGGCACGCGAACGAAGCGGGCGTGCAGAAGGTGGTGTCGGGCGGCGGCGGCGCCTTCCTGCATCCGACGCATGGTTCGAGCGACGCGCCGCTGCGCAATGGTTTCACCGAGCAGGCCTGCTACCCGGACAAGCGCACGTCGCGCGGGCTCACGTGGTGGAACCTGCTGTTCCCTTTCCTGAACCCGAAGTACCTGCCGATCCCGGCCGTGCTGTACATGCTGTCGGCCTGGTTCGCGTCGGCCAGCCTCGACGCCGGCGACATCGGGTCGCTCCAGGCGGCGCTGCAGGCCGCGACCACCGCGGCGATCCGCGATCCGTTCAATGGCCTGTGGTTGCTGCTGTTCGTGTCGGCGTTCGTGTTCTTCACGGATACACACGTGCGCTGGTACCGCATCGCGGGCGGCATCGCACACGCGCTGTCGCACCTGCTCGCGGCCTTCGGCATCGGCTGGTTCTCGATCGTCGTCGCGACGCGCTGGCTCGGCCTCGAGTTCGGCAGCATCACGCAGATGCTGCTGTCGGGCGCGATGACCTTCATCGGCGGCGGCATCGCCGGCGCTGTCGTGCTCGGGCTGTACCTGTTCCTGTCGCTGCGCGTGTTCAACCGCCACGCCAACGAGGCGTTCTCGTCGCTGCGCGTGCAGGACTACAAGCAGTGGCTGCGACTGCGGATCAGGCCGGATGGCACGCTGACGCTGTTCGCGATCGGGCTCGATCGCGTGCCGCGCCGCTGGCGCGAGATCGTCTCGGGCGGGCGCAGCGCGATCGTCGGCGATGACCCGGATGCGACGGCGCCGCGGCTGATCGACCAGGTCACGGTGACGCGGCAGCGCGCGCCGCAGTAAGGCCGGGTCAGGCGCGCTGCAGCCCTGGCCGGCCGTCCTCGATGACGAAACCCGTGAGCACGCGCGCGCCGCTGTCGACGGCGTAGGGGTCGTCGAGCGCCATCATGCTCGCATCGATGCGAGTGGCGCCGACGTCGAGCCGCAACCAGCCGCGGTAGCGCGGCTCGCCGAACAGCATGGCCGGATTGCCGCGCATGTGGCTCTCGAGCAGCGCGACCGGCGTCCCCTCCGAACTGATCGACGTCGTCACGAGTTCGGCGGCCACGATCGGCGACGACAGATCTTCGGGGAGCCGATGCAGGTTGGATGCGGCGAAGGCATGGATGTCGCCGCCCAGCGCGACGGGATTGCGCGCGCGCGAGGTCTCGATCTGCTGCAGCAGCCGGTCGCGGGCCGCCGGGTAGCCGTTCCAGGCGTCGGTCCAGTAGCGCCGCTCCGGCAGCGTGGCCTCGTTGTTGTTCGACAGCACAAGGCCGTGCGCGAGCAGGTTCCAGCGCGCGCGTGAGCGCTCGAGTTGCGCACCGAGCCAGGCTTCCTGGCGGGCGCCGAGCAGGGTGCGCGCCGCGTCATCGAATTCAGGGCAGGTCGCTGGGTCGAGTCGCGAGGAGCCGCGCCGGCCGGCCGGTGGGCAGGCGTGCGGGCTGCGGTACTGGCGGGTGTCCAGCATCACCAGCGTCAGCAGGTCGCCAAAGCCTGCGGTTGCGTGCAGGCGCATCGACGCGCCAAAGGGCGCGGCGCGGCGCGGCAGCGGCATGTGCTCGTAGTAGGCCTGGTAACCGGCAGCGCGCCGCGCGAGGAACAGCCGCGGGTCGTCGTCCTGCTCGGAGATGTCGTCCGCATAGTCGTTGTCGACTTCGTGGTCGTCCCAGGTCACGAGCCACGGGCAGGACGCGTGGGCCGCCGCGAGCGCAGGATCGAGTCGATACAACGCGTGGCGCACGCGATAATCGCCGAGCGTGTAGCACTCGCCCGCTCCATGCTGGCGCACGCGTTTGACGCCGCCGCTGTTCTCGTAGATGTAGTCGCCGAGGTGCACGACGAGATCGGTGTCTTCGGCGACGATGCGCCGGTAGGCGGCGTACTCGCCCTGCTCGTACATCTGGCAGCTCGCCACTGCGATGCGCAGCCGGTCGCGGCTCGCACCGGCCGCCGGTGCCGTGCGGGTGCGGCCGACGACGCTGCGCGCGTCGCCGGCGCGGAAGCGGTAGAAATACTCGCGGTCGGGTTCGAGGTCGGCCAGGTCGATGTGCACGCTGTGGCCCCAGGCCGCTTCGGCCCAGCCCGTGCCCCGCCGCAGCACGCGCCGGAATTCGGGGCCGTCGCTGAGTTCCCACTCGACCGGCAGGTCGAGCGGATCGAGACCGCCATCGGGCGCCAGTGGTTCGGGCGCGAGCCGCGTCCAGAGCGTGAAGCCGCTTGCCGTCGGGTAGCCCGAGGCGACGCCGAGCGTGAACGGATTGCGGTTGAAGCGCGGCAGCGCGCGGGCGCGCAGCGGTGCGCCGGGCAGGGTGGCGAAGGCCAGCGCGGCGGCGCCGGCCAGCAGCGTACGTCTGGAGGGCATGCGCCCAGTTTAAGCCAGTCGCGCGTCAGTTCGATGACCGCGGCCGGGACCGAGCGACGGGTCGCCTCGGCGGCAGCGCTGGCGGCCTCAGCGGGACTCGACCTCGAACGCCGCCCAGGCCGCCGGCGTGGGTTCGCCGCGCCAGTTCAGGGCATCGATGGTCAGCGTGTAAACGCCGGGGCCCAGTGCCGAGCTGTTCAGCGCGACGCGCAGGTTGCCGTTCGAATCGCGCAGCAGGTTGTGCAGCAGCAGCACGCGGCCTTCGCCGCGCCGCTCGAGCAGCAGCCGGAACGATGGGGTATCGGCCCAGGACACATCGATGCGCATCTCGACGAACTCGGCGCCCTCGCTGCCGGCCGTGAACATCGCGCGCGACACCGGGCCCGTGCGACTCGGCAGCACGGTGATCGCGCGGGTGCTCGAGGCAGGCTCGATGGGGCGCGCGATCAGTTCGGCTTCGAGCTCGGCGAGCTGCACGGCGTCGCTGCGGGTTTGCAGGAACAGCACCAGCGTCGCGACGGCGAACACGACCGCGAGTGCTGCGGCGCCAGCAATGAAGGGCAGTGTCTCCCAGAACGCGCGCGGCTTCTCCTGCCAGGGTTCCGGCTGGCCGCTGGCCTCGAGCAGGCGGATGGCGGCGTTGACGCGGCTGGCGAGGCCGAGTTCCTCGATCAGGCCCGGGTTCTCGCGGCAGACACGTTCGAAGTCGCTGACTCCCTTGGGCGGGAGCTTGCCCGTCAGGTAGCGTTCGACAATCTGGTTTTTTTCGATGAACTCGCGGTCCATGTCGGCAGCACCAGTCGGGGCGGGGCGGCGGCGACGCCGACGGCAGGCCGGCGCGCGGCGCGGATTGCGCGCATCGCCCGACCGAGAAAGGCCGTGCGCCACTCGGGACTGGCCCGGGTATCACTCACGGCGTTGATTCAGGTAGCGTTCACGCACGCGCTCTATCGTGCGCTCCGACGCGGCCTCACGCTGGCGACTGCTTCACAGAATCCGGGGCTGCTGTTGACCCCGACGGCCGCCGCGCTGCGTTGAAGCCAGCGTGGACGATTTCCAACGAGGACACTCCGAATGACGACGGGAAAGGTGCTGGGCATGGCGGTGATGGGTGCGATGACGGCGATCGGCGCCGACGGCGCGGCGGCGGGCAAGGCCGCCGATGAGACCGCGATCACGATCTACAGCTCGGCGCAGCCGGGTGCGATCTCGCCGGAACTGTACCGGCCGATTCCCGGTGCCGGCACGCCGAACGCGATGTCCGTGCCGGGCTACGCACTGGTGCGTCACGAGCGACCGATGCAGATCGGCGCCGGCCGTTCGACGCTGCGCTTCACCGACGTCGCCGGGCTGATCGACCCGACCACGGTGACGTTCACGTCGCTGACCGACCCCGCGACGCGCGTGCTGGAGCAGAACTTCCAGTTCGACCTGGTCAGCAGCGACAAGCTGCTGCTGAAGTACCTCGACAAGCCGATCACGGTCGAACGTGCCGTCGGCGGCCAGGTCACGCAGCTGACCGGCACGCTGCTGTCGTCGTTCGATGGCCTCGTGCTGCGTGGCAACGACGGCACCGTGCACTCGCTGCGCGACTACGCGTCGCTGCGCTTCCCCGAGCTGCCGGGCGGGCTGATCACGCGGCCGACGCTCGAGTGGCTGATCAACGCGCCGATGGGCGGCGAGCAGCGCACGCGCGTGACCTACCAGACGGGCGGCATCACCTGGTGGGCCGACTACAACCTGATCTTCAACGAGGGTCGCGATGCCAACAGCGGCTACCTGGATCTTTCGGCCTGGGTCAGCATCATCAACCAGTCGGGCACGACGTATCCGGATGCGAAGCTCAAGCTGATCGCCGGTGACGTGCAGCGCGTCGAGCCGCCGCAGCCGAAGATGGTGCGCGCCGCGATGGCGATGGCCGATCGGGTCATGGAATCGGATGCGGGCTTCGAGCAGAAGGCATTCTTCGAGTTCCACCTCTACACGCTCGGCCGGCGCACGACGCTGCCGAACAACTCGACCAAGCAGATCGAGCTGTTCGATGCGGCGAAGCAGATCCCGGCTCGCAAGACGCTGGTCTACTACGGGCTCGCCGGCAACTACGGCTGGGGCGAGCCGATGACCGAGCGCGAACTCGGCCTGCCGATGAACCGCAAGGTCGATGTCTACCTCGAGTTCAAGAACGACAAGGCCGTCGGGCTCGGCGTGCCGCTGCCGGCCGGGCGCATCCGGGTCTCGCAGCTCGATGCCGCGGACGGCAGCCTCGAGTTCATCGGCGAGGACAAGATCGACCACACGCCGAAGGACGAGAAAGTGCGGATCCGGCTCGGTTCGGCGTTCGACGTGGTCGGCGAGCGCCGCCAGGTCGATTTCAGCGTCGACACCAAGGCGCGCTGGATGGAAGAAGAGATCGAGGTCAAGCTGCGCAACCACAAGGCGCAGGCCGTCGAGGTGCTGGTGCGCGAGAGCCTGTATCGCTGGAGCAACTGGAAGCTCGTCACGAAGACCCACGAGTTCGAGAAGCAGGATGCGCGCACGCTGCATTTCCCGGTGCGCGTCGCTGCCGATGGCGAGGTCGTGCTGCGCTACCGCGTGCGCTACACTTGGTAGGCCATGCAGCGCCCCGACGATCTCGAACGCAAGGCCAGCATCGCGGTTTCGCCGTACGAGGCCGAGCTGCGCCGGGGCCCGGTCGCGCTGCGCTTCCCGCCCTCGCTCGAGCGTGAGTACAGCCGCTTCCGGCTGCAGCTCATCCTGCCGCGCGCGAAGCTGTGGCTCTGGGTGCTGCTGAGCCTGACGGTGATCGCGAGCATCTACCGGCTCGGCATCGTCGGCGGCTTCGGGTTCAACGTCGAGACCGTGCTGCGCATCGCGGTGCTGAAGGCCGCCTGCGTCGCGATGCTGATCGCGGCCTACAGCCCGCGCCACGAGCAGGTGTACCCGCGCGTCGCGCTGGCGGGCGCGGCGCTGTACGGCATGGCGCTGTCCGTGCTCGTCATGCAGATCATCCTCGAGGGCGGCGCCGAGACGCTCAGCATCCTGACCGTCAACACGCTCGCGGTGTTCTTCCTGCTGGGCCTGATGTTCATGCCGGCGCTCGGCGTCGCGGCGCTGAGCCTCGCGGCTTTCGTCGCGGCGGGCCTCGCTTACGGCCAGCCGCCCGCGATGCTGACCTACACGTCAGTGCTGCTTGCCAGCGTGATCGGCATCGGCGCCTATATCGCCTGGGGCGTCGATGAGGCCGCCCGGCGCCTGTTCCTCGAGCGCGGCGCGCTCGGCGAGCTTGCCGAGCGTGATGGCCTCACGGGCCTGCGCAATCGCCGCGCGTTCGACGATCACCTGCTGCGGGTCTGGCAGCAGAGCCTGCGCGATCGCACCACGATTGCCGTGCTGCTGATCGACCTGGACCACTTCAAGCCCTACAACGATCTCTATGGGCACCAGGCCGGTGATTCCTGTCTGCGCTACATCGCGCAGATCGTGCAGCGCCATGCGCGCCGGCCGCTCGACATGGCGGCGCGTTACGGTGGCGAGGAAATGGCGATCGTGCTGTTCCAGGTCACGCCCGATCACGCCCGCGCGATCGCCGAGCAGCTGCGCGCCGCGATCGAGGCGGCGCGCATCGAACATCGCGCCGCGCCGCGCACCGGCCGTGTGACGGCAAGCGTCGGCGGCGCGTGGATCGAAGCCAGCCTCGAGCGCACGCCCGACGACATCGTGCAGCTCGCCGACGAGGCGCTGTACGCCGCGAAGCAGGCGGGGCGCAACGCCGTGCGCTTCCTCGGTCCCGAGCATTCGAACGCGTTCACCGGCACGATGCGCCGGCTGCCAGCCGACTGGCCCGGCCCGAACGCCGGCTGAACCGCGCCGCGTGGCGGCCTTACTTCAGCAGGCTGCGCAGCATCCAGGCCGTTTTCTCGTGCACCTGCAGCCGCTGCGTCAGCAGGTCGGCCGTCGATTCATCGCCGCCCTTGTCGGCCAGCGGGAACGTCGCGCGCGCCGTGCGGGCCACGGCCTCGTGGCCCTCGACCAGCAGCCGCACCATGTCGAGCGCGGCCGGAACGCCGTCGGTTTCCTCGATCGATGTCAGCTTCGAGAATTCGCGGTAGGTGCCGGGGGCAGGGTAGCCCAGCGAGCGGATGCGCTCCGCGATCGCATCGAGCGCCGTCCAAAGCTCCGTGTACTGCTCCATGAACATCAGGTGCAGCGTGTTGAACATCGGGCCTTCGACGTTCCAGTGGAAGTTGTGCGTCTTGAGGTACAGCGAATAGGTGTCGGCGAGCAGGTGCGCAAGCCCGTCGGCGATCTTCGCGCGATGCTTCTCGGCGATGCCGATGTCGATGCCGGGCGTCAGGCGGGCTTTGCTGCGTGCCATGGGGAGCTCCTCGTTGCGACGTGCTGCAGTGTCTGCGGCCATCGTAGTCCCGCCCGCCGGCCAGGGCCAACTGCTGCGGTCTATGCCTTCGATCGGCCGAATCGATCGATGACAGCCGCCACTTCGGCATCTAGTTCGTCGGGCGTGAGCGGCTTCGGATTGTCGGCGCTCGCGACGAAGGGCTGCAGCGGATAGGTATAGGTCATGTGCTTGCCGCGGCTGTACGCCTGCAGCGCAGTCTCGAATTCTGCGAGCGGCAACGGCAGTGTCGCCGCGCAGGCGGCATCGACCGCGTCAGGGCTCGCGAGTTCGGCCTGCTGCGCGAGCGCTGCGAACGCGGGCCGCAGTTCCGGTCGAGCGAAGCTCAGATAATGGGCGAGGTAGAACGCCTGCCCGGCGTAGGACGCGCCCACGCCTTTGTCGATCGCTGCGCGCAGTGGCATCGACATCAGTTCGCGCAGCGGCAGCCATGTGCCGCCCCATGCCGTGAACCTTGCCGGCGGAGACCTGCTGCCGATCGTGATTTCGGTGCTCGACTTGAAGCGCGCGAAGTTGAACAGGTTGCCGTAACCGACCCGGTACCACTGTGCAGTGAATCCGGCGCTCAGCAGTTCACTTTCGGCTAGCCAGTACATGGCTGCGCCCAGGCGCTCGTGCGCGTTGGCCAACCCATCACCGTTCGAAGTCAGGAAACGTCCCTCGGCGCCCCGCTGACCGATACTGTAGGCGCGATCGCCAGTGACGCTGGTGCTGAATTCGCCCGTTACTTCGCGTACGCGACGGAGCTCTGAACCGCTCAACACGACGATACTCAGCGGCGACCCGCCGACAGGTCCGGTGACGTTGCAGAGCATGCGCATCAATTGGTCGAACTGAAGCAGTGCGCTAGCGAGTTCGACCGTTGGTTCGAGGCCGCGCGCGATGACCCGACTCGAGCCGAGTGTGGAGACGTGATGACCCGAAGCTTCCGGCGCGGCTGCCGCGTCGCGCAGCCAAGGCAGCGCTGCGAGGCCGATGACAATCTGTCGACGCGAGATGTCCATGCGCACCCCCCGGTGCCATGCCGGCGCGCGGGGCGAGCATAAACTTCGCGCGTTACTCGGCGCGATAGGCCCGCGCGAACACGCGGACGTGTTCGTCGATCAGTGCGTTGATGTCGAGCGGCCGGCAGCGCGTGCCGCCGAGATCGTGCTGGTGCAGCAGCGCGAGGATGATGGGCGACAGCAGCATCAGGCCCGCCTGGCGCGGGTCGCACTCGGCGATGACCCGCTGGCTGACGTAGCTGCGCAAGCGCGTCTCGAGGGCCTGCAGCGTGGGCTCGAGCACATCGACGAGGTAGTCGAGGCCGGTGCCCGGGTTGCGCAGTCCCTCGGCGAGCCCGATGCGATGCAGGCTGCCGACCTGGCCGGTCGTCCAACCCTTGACGACCCTTTGCAGGAAGGCGACCAGCGCCGGTTCCAGGGCCTCGCCGACATGGTCGGCGCTGCGCGCGCGCTGCAGATGCACCGACGCGCCTTCGAGCGCGTTCGTGAACACGGCCTTCACCAAAGCCTCGCGGGTGCCGAAATAGTGGCGGAGGGTCGGCACGCTGACGCCCGCGGCGAGGGCCAGTTCGCGAAAGCTGGGGACCCCGCCATCCTGGCTGGAAAGGCGCAATCGGGCCTTGTCGATCAATGCCTTACGGCGCTGGACGAAATCCGCATTACGTGCTCCGGCAGTGCGTGCCATGGGTCGGCCCTCGAGCCCTCGTTGATTTATTAAACCAGATGGAATAATCTATTGCAACCGGGGCTCGAGCGGGACCCCGACACGGACGTCTTCGACGCAGGAAAGGACATGGCCTTCGACACCCAGAACCACAGTTTCTTCGCGCGCTACCGCTGGTGGATCCTGGGCGCGGTCGCGCTCGTGATCAGCGTGCTCGCCTGGCAGCGCGCGACCCGTCCGATTCCGGTGGGCGTCGTCGAAGTCAGCGCTGGTCCGGCCGAACGCGTGCTCGCAATCACCGGTCGCACGCGGCCGCAGGTCACGGTCAACATCGTGCCGAAGCTGGGCGGCCAGATCCTGCGCCTGACGAAGGAAGAGGGCGAAACGGTGCGCGCCGGCGAACTGCTGGTGCAGCTCGATGCGGAAGCGCCGCGCGCCGCGGTCGATGAAGTCGATTCCAAGGTCGCCGCGCAGACGCGCGCGCTGGCCGAAGCGCGCCGCAACTTCGAGCGCGTCGACCAACTCAAGAATCGCGGCCTCGCGACGGTCAAGGAATTCGACACCGCGCGCTTCGATCTCGACCAGGCGCAGGCGGAACTCGTGCGCCTCAATGCGAGCCGCCGCGAAGTCGGCGCGCGACTGCGGGACAACACGATCACCGCGCCGGTCGCGGGCGTGGTGCTGTCGCGGCCGGTCGATCCCGGCCAGGTCGTCACCACCTCCACCGTGATCTACGAGATAGCGCCGCTGGCCGACGTCGAAGTCGAAGCCGATGTCGACGAGCAGTTCCTCGCGGAAGTGCGCGAGGGCCTGAAGGCCGACATCCTGATCGCCGGCCGGCCGCAGCCGTTCGCTGCGACGCTGACCTACGTGTCGCCCAAGGTCGACCCGCGCACGGGCGGCGCGAAGGTACGGCTGCGTTTCGACACGCCGGTCACCGACCTGCGCTCCGGCCTCACGGCTGACATCAACCTGATCATCGAGAAGCGCCCGCAGGCCATAACCGTTGCCCGCAGCGCGATCCTCGGTCGTGACCAGAGCGCTCGCGTGCTCGTCGTCAACGAAGGTCGCGTCGCGGAGAAGCAGGTCAGCTTCATCGAATGGCCGAGCGAGAAGGTCATCGTCACCGCGGGCCTCGCGCCGGGCGAGCAGCTGCTCGCGCAACCGCGCCCCGACCTCGTCGGTGAGCATGTTGCGCCGACGACCAACCTCGCCGAAGTCCCGGCCGGCCAGCGCCCGCGCGGCAGCGAGGCACGCCGTGCGCTTTGATCTGAAAGTCGCGCTGCGCTACCTGCTGTCGAACCGGCTGCAGTCAGCGCTGCTGATCGGCGGTGTCGCGATCGCCGTCACGGTGTTCACGTTCAACGCCGCGCTGATCAACGGCCTCGCCGAGTTCCAGATCCAGCGCGTCGTCGGCAATTCGTCGCATGTCACGATCGAACCGGAGAAGGCTAACCCGCGTGTCGCGCCGGCGAGCGATGGCGCGGAACGCCTGGTCGCGTCGCAGCGCTCGCTCGAACGGCGCCCGCAGATCAAGCAGTGGCGCACGGCGGAACAGGTCATCGACACGGTTCCGGGCGTCACCGGCGTTTCGCTGAATATCCTCGGCACCGCGCTCGCGTCGCGCGGCCAGCAGACGCTGCCGGTCACGCTGAAGGGCGTCGAGCCGTCGCGCCTGTCGGCGATCGCGCCGATCGACGACGCGATCGTCGAAGGCGAGCCGCGCCTCGGCATCAACGACATCCTGATCGGCCGCAAGCTCGCGAACGATCTGGGCCTGCGCGTCGGTCAGCCGCTGTTCGTCGCCAGCGACCAGGGTCGCGAGCGCACGCTGACGGTGCGCGCGCTGTACTCGACCGGCGTCGACAGTCTCGATTCGCGCCTCGCGTTCGTGAACCTCGACACCGCGCGCGTGCTGTTCGACCTGCCCGAGGGCATCACCGAAATCGAAGTGAAGCTCGCGGACATCTACGCGGCGCGCGCCGTCGCGCGCCAGCTCGCCGACACCACCGGCCTCGAGGCGACCGCCTGGATGGACAAGAACCAGCGGCTGCGCGAGGCACTCGAGGGCCAGGGCAGCTCGGGCAACATCATCAAGATGTTCACGCTGATCACGATCGTCGTCGGCGTCGCGAGCGCGCTGCTGCTGACCACGTTCCGCCGCCGCCCCGAGATCGGCATCATGCGCAGCTTTGGCATATCCGAGCGCTTCGTGCTGTCGGTGTTCATGCTGCAGGGCGCGCTGATCGGCATCATCGGCTCGATCATCGGCTGCCTGATGGGCTTCGGCTTCAGCGTCGCGATCCAGGCGGCCAGCGGCGGCCGACTGCCGGTGGATCCGTCGCTCGGCCAGTACGACGCCGCGCTGCTGCTCGCCGCGGCAGCCAGCATCGCCGCGGCGCTGTGGCCCGCGCGCGCCGCATCACGCATCGATCCGGTGGAGGCGATTTCACAATGAACCACGCCGCAACTGCAGATTCCGAGGGAGCCATCGCCATGGACGCCAACAACGCCCCGCTGCTCGAGGTCAACGACATCCGCAAGGTGTTCGTCGACAACGAGTTCCAGACCCACGTGCTGAAAGGCGTGACGTTCTCCCTCGCGCGCGGCGAGATGGTCGCGATGCTCGGCCCGTCGGGCAGCGGCAAGAGCACGCTGCTGTCGATCCTCGGCACGCTGATGAAGCCGACCAGCGGCAGCTTCCGCATGCTCGGCCGCGAACTGACCGGCATGGGCGAGCGCGACCTGTCGCAGTTCCGCAATCAGGAAATCGGCTTCATCTTCCAGTACCACCACCTGCTGCCGGATTTCACGGCGCTCGAGAACGTGCTGTTCCCGCACGCCGGGCGCGTCGGCCGCGAAACCAAGGAAGGCCGCGAACGCGCCGCGATGCTGCTCGACCGCGTCGGGCTGCGCGACCGGATGAACTACCGCGCGACGCGCCTCTCCGGTGGCCAGAAGCAGCGTGTCGCGATCGCGCGCGCGCTGATGAACAAGCCGGCGCTCGTGCTCGCAGACGAACCGACCGGCAACCTCGATCGCGAGAATGCCGACGCCGCGTTCGAGCTGATGCAGGAAATTCAGCACGAGACGGGCACGACTTTCCTGCTGTCGACCCACGACCGTGACCTGGCCGAGCGTTGCGAGCGGCGCATCTACATCCGCAATGGCGTGGTCGCCGATGAAGCGACCGAGCTGCTGCAGCCTGCGGCGCGGCCTGCGGCCCAGCCGTGGCGAGTCGTGGGTGGCGCCGGCGCCGTCGTCGATCGCACGGGCGGGGCGCAGGCCGACGACGATCGTCGGCGTGCCTGAGACAGGCTGCGCCCGGCGGACCGGGCGTCAGCGGTCGATCATCGCCATCGCGCGCTCCACGTAGCGCGCGCCCGCCGTCTGGCCGGGCGCATCCAGCGCGGCCAGATCCGCGGCGTCGAGCGTGATGCGCGCTGCGCCGGCGTTGTCTTCGAGCCAGCGACGCCGCTTCGTCCCCGGGATTGGCACCACGTCGTCGCCCTGCGCGAGCAGCCAGGCGAGCGCGACCTGCGCCGCCGTCGCGGCGTGGCGCGCGGCCACCGCGCGCACGGCCTCGACGATGCGCTGGTTGCGGGCGAAGTTGTCGCCCTGCCAGCGCGGGTCGTTGCGGCGGTAGTCCTGCGGCTCGAGCGCGTCGGGCGTCGCCACGGCACCGGTCAGGAACCCGCGGCCGAGCGGGCTGTACGGCACGATGCCGATACCGAGCTCGCGGCAGGTGTCCATCACCTCGCCTTCGATGTTGCGCTCCCAGATCGAGTACTCGCTCTGCAGCGCGCTGATCGGATGCACGGCATGCGCGCGGCGCAGCGTCGCGGCGCCCACTTCCGACAGGCCGAGGTAGCGCACCTTGCCGGCGCGTACCTGTTCGGCCATAGCGCCGACCGTCTCCTCGATGGGCACGTCGCGATCGAGCCGATGCTGGTACCACAGGTCGATGTAGTCGGTGCCGAGCCGGGCGAGGCTTTCGTCGATGACCTTGCGCACGTGGTCCGGGTGGCTGTTGACGCCCTGCACCTTGCCTTCGGGCGTCAGCCGGAAGCCGAACTTGGTCGCGATGATCGCCTGCGCACGCCGCCCGCGCAGCGCGCGGCCCAGCACTTCCTCGTTGCTCCAGGGTCCGTAGACCTCGGCGGTGTCGATGAAGTCGATGCCGAGGTCGAGGGCGCGCTGGATCGTCGCGATGCCCTCGTCGACATCCGGCTTGCCGTACATGTCGGGCATGCCGGCGACGCCGCTGATGCCCATGATGCCGAGGCCGAGGGCCGAGGTTTCGAGTCCCTGCCGGCCGAGCCGGCGGCGTGGCATGGTCATGGGGTCAGACTCCGCCCAGGTAATCCTGCTTGCCGACGTCGACGCCGTTGTGGCGCAGGATCGCGTAGGTCGCCGTGACGTGGAAATAGAAATTCGGCAGCACCCACTTCTGCAGGAACGGCAGGCCATCCATCTCCAGCGTGCGGGTCCGCAGCGGTACCTTGATGTGGCGCGTCTCGGCACCGTCGAACTGCGCCGGCGTCAACGTCTTCAGATAGTCGAGCGTCTTGTCGACCCGCGCGATCAGGTCGGCGAACTTAACTTCGGTGTCCTCGAAGCGCGGCGGTTCGACGCCCGCGAGACGCGCGGCGCTGTTCTTGGCGAAGTCGGCGGCCAGCAGCACCTGGCGCGACAGCGGAAACATGTCGGGCGAGAGGCGCGCGCGCTCGAGCACTTCGGCTTCCAGCTTGCGGGTGTCGGCCTGCGCGGCCGCCTTGACGAGGATGGAACGCAGGTTCGTCAGCATGTTGACGAAGAGCTCGACGGACATCTGGTAGGTCGATAGCGACACGGGATCGGTGCTCCGGGGGACGACGGGAGCGGCGATTGTAGCGATCCCGCTGCACCGGGGATGGTATCCTTGGTGGAACAATAGATCGCTTGCCGGGACTGGGAGTTCTGGAAATGACGCTAATCTGGCTGCCGTCCCAGATGGCGACCTTCGCCAAGGTCGTCGAACTGAACGGCTTTTCGGCGGCGGCGCGGGCGCTGAAAGTGCCCAAAGCGGCGGTCAGCCGCGCGGTCGCCGAGCTCGAACGCGCCCTCGGACTGCGGCTGCTGGAACGCACGACGCGCCGCATCCATCTGACGCCCGCCGGCGAGCAGCTGCTGCCGCGCTGCCGCGACATCCTGGGCGCGAGCGATGCCGTCCGCGCCCAGGCGGAGGCGCTGTCGCGGGTGCGCGGCGGGCCGCTGCGGGTGCGCTCCGATGCGCCGCTGGGCCGGCTACTGCTTGCGCCGCTGGTACCGCGCTTCCTCGAGCGCTTTCCGGACATCCCGCTGGAGCTCGAGCTGGGCGAGGGTGCGCCGGACACGATGCTGGCCGACGCAGCCGAGGTCGTGATCCGAAGCGGCGCGACAGCACGCGATGGTCGGGTCGTGCGCGTGCTCGGCGCGCCGCCGCGGCTGCTCGCGGCGACCCCGGCTTACCTGCAGAAGCGCGGCCTGCCGGTGCGGCCCGAAGAGCTCGAGCAGCACGACCTGCTGTTGCCCGAGGGTTCAGGCGCGGGTGCGACGCAGACGCTGCGGCTGGGCCTCGCTTCGCGCCGCGCCGAAGTGGCGCTGCGCCCCAAGCTCGCGGTCGACGATCCGGCCGTCGTCCATGCGGCGATGGCGGCGGGTCTCGGCATCGGCGTGCTGCCCGAGTTCCTGTGCCGCCAGGGTCTCGCCACGCACAAGCTGAGGCGCGTGCTGCCGGACTGGGAGCTGCCCGACGGGGAACCGCTCGCGGCAGAGTATCCGGCGGAGCTTGCGACCGACCGGCGTGTGACGGCGCTCGTCGATTTCCTTGCTGCGAACATCGTGCCCGCGCTGGCGCGGTAGAATTCGCAGCTACCCCGTTCAAACCGTCCGAAGGACTCGGCATGTACCGCGCACCACTCAAAGACCTGGGCTTCGTCCTGCACCGGCTGCTCGATGACGGTCAGCTGTCGAAATGCGCGCAGTTCGC
>CAZPJE010000019.1:0-8869 GCA_964586725.1 uncultured Steroidobacteraceae bacterium
GGCAACATCTTCTTGGCCATTCCTGCGGCAATATCGGATGGCGCGACATTGAAGCCGGCGCCGGGCATGATCATGATGTTCGCCTGGCGGGCCCGTTCATCGAAGGTGAAGGCATTGGCGGTGTCCCCCACCTCGCCGGCAAGGTCCACATAATGGGCGCCGGCCACCAGGCAGGCCTCGATGAGCAGCTTCTGGGTCGTCAGGAACTGACCGGAAAGGTTCAGCACAAGGCGCACCCCCTCCAGCCGCCGCGCGATCTCGTCCGGATCGCTCAAATCGAAGACCGCCGCCTTGAGGTCGAGGCGCTCCGCCAAAGTCCGCACGGCCTCCTGACGTCCCGCCAGGATGGGCCTCAGCCCCGCGCTCACTAACACCTCGGCGCAAAGCCGGCCAGTGAATCCCGCTGCACCATAGATCACGACTTCAGCCATGTTCGCCTTCGTCTCAATTGACCCTCACCGGGCCGGTCAGGGATGGCCGCGGATAAGAGCGGTGGCTCCGCTTGTTCGGACAGCTTTCCTCTCGAGTTGAGTGGATCCTGTCGGGCGGGTTGATGATGCTCTGCTCTTGGTCTCTCGCCTCGTCGATCTCGATCTTGCCTACAACCGCGGTCTGCCGGCGAAGCCGGCAGAAGCTCTTCGCTCATGCCGCCTTGGCAAGGCGCAGCGGCTCGATGCCGAAGTACACCTCGTCCGGCGTCGTGTACTCGTGCGACTGATGTGTGCGCTTCGCGTTGTAGAACGCGAAGTACTCCTTCGGCCGCGCTCTCGCCTCGGTGCCGTTCGCGTAGCCGTGCAGATAGACCTCCTCGTACCTCACGCTCCGCCACAGCCGCTCGATGAACACGTTGTCGATCCAGCGGCCCTTGCCGTCCATGCTGATCTCGATCTTCGCGGTCTGCAGCGTCTCGATCCATTCCTCGCTCGTGAACTGCGCGCCCTGATCCGTGCAGCGGCTGCGCGACGTAGTACACGCTCGACCGCGACAGGCCCAACAGCTCGGCCTGGCGCGTCACCGGCAACTCACCGCCCCGCTCGATCATCGCTTGCCGCTCAGGCCGGGGAACTTCCCGAGCGCGCCTTCCAAAAAATCCCGTTCCACCGTGAGCTCGCCGATCTTCGCGTGCAGTTCGCGCTTCTTCTCCCGCTGGTCGCCCCCGGCGACCTCGCCGCCGAACACGCCCGCGGCGCTCTGCAACAGCTGCGTCTTCCAGCTGGTCACCTGGTTCGGGTGTACCTCGTGATGCGCCGCGCTCGCCGCGATCGTCTTGTCGCCGTGGATCGCCTCCAGCGCCACCCGCGCCTTGAACGACGCCGAATGGTTCCGTCTCGCGTTCCTCATGACTCCTGCCTCCGGTCACGTCCGTGCCCGGTCAGGAATCCAGTCTACCTCGTGTCCGAAAAACCGGAGCCAGCTCTCAGTTCACGCAGGAGCTGAAACTGGACGGCAGCGTCGGCGAATCCTTCGACTACGTGGCCGGGATCTACTGGTTCCGCGAGGACAACCGCACCGACTTCGGCGACGTCTTCACGCTGGCCCCTGCACCGGGTGTCACGGTGCCGCTTGTGCTGGAGGACCGCATCCTCGAGAACACCACCCACGCGATCGCGGTCTACACCCAGTGGGACTGGCACCTCACGTTGCGGCTCACGGCGACGCTCGGCGAGCGCTGGACCGATGAGGACAAGGAGATCGAGTACACGCCGAACGCCAACTCTCGCATCGCGACGCCGGCGGCCAACCGGATCTCGACCGCGAACGTCCGCGCGCGCGGCACCACGCCCGATCAGATCCAGCCTTTCGGTCCGGAGAAGGTGTGGTCTTATGAGCTCGGCCTGCGTTCGGAGTGGTTCGAGCGCCGGCTGCGCGCGAACCTCACTGCCTTCCAGTACGACGCCGACGATTTCCAGCTCCCTTCCGCGTTCACGACCGCGGCGGGCAGCATCGCGTTCCTTACGCGAAGTTTTGCCGCCCTGCGCAACACCGGGGTGGAGGTGAAACTGGTCGCGGCGCCCGTCGAGGGCCTCGACGTCTTCGCGACGGTGGGCCTCTAGGATGCGGAGCACCGGGACCTCGACCCGTCGATCGCCGCGCAGCAGCGCCGCTGCCTGGACGCGCGCGCAGCGGGCAACGCCGCCGGGGCGACGGCGAACTGCGGTCTCGGCATCATCAAGCGCGTCGGCGAACTCGCCGAGCCGGTGCGTGCCGCCGATACCTACCTGCTTGGGGCCAGTTACGCGATCGACCTCGGGCCCCGGCTCACGCTGACGCCGTCGGTCACGGTCGTGAACGCCGGGCGCCACACAGTGTTTTCGAGCGCCACACCGCTCTCGATCGTGCCCAGCGCTTCACGGTGGGATGCGGGAGCGACGCTCGCTGACAGGGCGGGCCGCTGGTCGGCCACGCTGAACTGCGACAATTGCACGAACGAGACCGTCATTCGGACGGTGTTTGCGGAGCTCCCCTACTACCAGGATCCGCGCATCTGGAGCCTGACTTTCCGGATGAACTTCTGACCGTGCCCTTGCTCCCGGCAGGAGTCGGGGAATTGTCGGCTACACGTTGCGGCGATGGTCATGGTGCCTCCGGTACGCGCGGCGCTTGCTGCCCGCCGACGGCAGACCCGCGACCGGTTTGAAGAGCACCACCCGATTCTTCAACGATCGAGTCTGCGCCATCATCGGGTGCAGCTGCATGACGGCCGGGTCGAGCTTATGCCCACCAGAACACTGCTCCTGAGACGCCGAGTACGCCAAGCTGGGTGGTGATCCGGCGCAAGCCGCACCCCTGGAAAGCCTGAGCTGCCGTTGATACGGCGAAGCGCTGCCGCGGTCCGTTCAGCCGGCGCTCGGGCCACCTGCTGAAGCTTGCCGCACTGACCCGCAACATTGGCCGCACCGAAGCCATGACGCTGATGCTGTTCCTCGATGGGAAGTACCTGATCGACGAGGCCGGGCAGGCGGAGTTCCGGCAGGTGCCGCAACCCGACCCACAGGACGTTCAGATCCTCGTCGAACACATCGCAGAGCGCATCGAACGCGACACGGAGAATGACTGGCTCGCCGAAGATGGCGAAGTCGGCCCGATCGCCGAAGTGGCTGGACGATCCTGGCGGCGCGGCACTGGCCGGCGGATTCTCCCTGTACGCCGGCATCGATATAGCTCCCTTACAGCGCGCCAAGCTCGAGCGGTTGTGCCGCTATGTGAGTCGCCCGCCCGTGGCGGTGGATCGCATGGCGCTCACCGCATCAGGCCAGGTGCGCTACACGCTCAAGATGCCACCCCGCGACGGCACCACCCACATCGTGCTCGAGGCGCTGGACCTGATGGCGCGACTTGCGGTGCTGGTGCCGCCGCCACGGGTGCACCTGACTAAGTTCGACGGTGTCTTCGCCGGCGCGCCGAGGGGCACCGCAGCCAAGCGAGCGTGAAACATGCGCGTCTCGCAGGTAGGATCAAGCGGGAACCGCTGTTGTTGCCGATGGCGGCGCGTTTTTCGAGAGGGGGGATGATGGAACTCAGCAACCGTCTGTGCGGCCTTGTGCTGCTGTCCGCTGCGCTCACCGTATTCGCAGGCTGCCAGTCGACGGGGCGTCTGTCATCGGCACGGATGATCGCCGCCGACGCCGATGGCACCAACTGGCCTGCCTTCGGTCGCACGTACAGTGAGCGCTTCGCCAGTCCGCTGCAGCAGATAGACACGAGCAATGTCGCGAAGCTCGGGCTGGCCTGGTCGCTGGATCTTCCCGGCATCACCAACGGTGCGACGGTACCGCTCGCAGTGGATGGGGTCCTCTACTTCACCGTCGGGCAGAGCGTCGTGCATGCCGTGGATGCGCGCACGGGTCGCCTGCTGTGGCGGCATGACCCGGAAGTCACCAAGGTCGCTCGACGCAAGCTGCGCATCACCTGGGGGCCGCGTGGCATCGGCTACTGGGAACGCAAGATCTATGTCGGCACCACCGATGGTCGACTGATTGCGCTCGATGCGCGCAACGGCGAACAGGTGTGGAGTGCGCAGACGGTGGATCCTGACAACGAGCTGACGATCACCGGCCCGCCGCGCATCTTCAATGGCAAGGTCATCATTGGCAATGCAGGCAGTGAATTCGGCGCGAATCGTGGCTATGTCACTGCCTACGACGCCAACACCGGAAAGCAGGCTTGGCGGTTCTGGATCGTGCCGGGCAACCCCGCTGATGGCTTCGAGAATGCTGCAATGGAGATGGCAGCGAAGACCTGGACCGGCGAGTGGTGGAAGTTCGGCGGTGGCGGCCAGGCGTGGAATGCGATGACCTACGACCCGCAGTTCAATCGCGTGTATATCGGCACCGGCAATGGCTCGCCCTGGAACCGCAAGGTCCGCAGTCCTGATGGCGGCGACAATCTGTTCCTGTGCTCCATCGTCGCGCTCGACGCCGACACGGGTGAATACGTCTGGCACTACCAGACCACACCTGGCGAGACCTGGGACTACAACTCGTCGATGGACATCACGCTCGCGACGCTCGAGATCGACGGCAGGGCGCGACCCGTGATCCTGCACGCGCCAAAGAACGGCTTCTTCTACGTCATCGACCGAGAGACAGGCAAGGTGCTGTCAGCCGAGAAGTTCGGCAAGGTCACCTGGGCGGAGCGTATCGATCTGGCGACCGGGCGACCGGTTGAAGTGCCCGGTGCACGCTATGAACAGGCGCCGGCACTGGTCTGGCCATCGACCATGGGTGTGCACAACTGGCAGCCGATGTCCTACAACGAGCAGACCGGCCTCGTGTACATACCGACGCTCGAGATGGCGAGCCAGTTCGATGATCGCGGTGTCGATCCCAAGCAGTTCATCATGCAGAGCACGAAGCTGAATGTCGGCCTCGTAATGCCGGTCGGCGACGCGCCGGCCGACGCCGGCAAAAGCGCGTTGCTCGCCTGGGATCCGCTGCGGCAACGTGCCGCGTGGTCTGTGTCGACCCCGGGCCTGTGGAATGGCGGCACGATGACGACGCGCGGCGGACTCGTCTTTCAGGGTCAGTCGGATGGGCGCTTCAATGCCTACCATGCATCGACGGGTGCGCGACTGTGGTCGTTCGACGCGAAGATGGGCATCACCGGAGCACCGATCACTTACCAGGTCGGCGCTCGCCAATACGTCAGCGTCGTTGTTGGTTGGGGCGGTTCCGCTCCCGCGTTCTTCGGATCGCTCGCGGCGCAGCACGGCTGGCAGGCGCGCGTGCATCCGCACCGCTTGCTGACATTCGTGCTGGACGGCGGAGCTCGCCTGCCCGAGACACCCCCGCCCGCCGAGGTCACCCCGATCGATGATCCGGCGTTCGTCGTCGATGCCGACAAAGCGCGTGCCGGGGGGCTGCTGTTTGCCGAACGTTGTATCGTCTGCCATGGCCTCGGTGCCGTGGCTGCGGGTTACGCACCCGACCTGCGCGCGTCCCCGATAGCGCTTGACGCTGACGCCTTTGCGGCGGTTGTCAAGCAGGGCGGCCTCGAGGTCGCCGGCATGCCGCGCTTCGAGGAACTGGGGGCAGGCGAACTCGACACGCTGCGACACTATCTTCGGGCCAGGGCGCGCGGAGCGCCGTAGCAGCGCACGAAGACAAAAGAAACAAGCCGGACTGTTTTTTTCAGCTTGATCGGGTGTAGGCTGCGGTCGCCAAGCGCATTGACTGAAGAGGGGTCCACTGTGTCACGCATTACGTTTGTGTCGCGCATGACAGTAAAGGCGGGTCGCGAGGCCGAGTTCGTCAGGCACTGCAACGAGCTGACGGCGATCGTGCGCGAGAAAGAGCCGTACCTGATCTGGTTCGACTTCTTCAAGCTGCGCGAACCGCGCCGCTACTGTGTCGTGGAGTCGTTTGCGAATGAAGCGGACGAGCATCGCCACATGACAACGCCACATCTGGCGCAGCTCGCTCCGAAGATCGCCGACTGTGTCGACGGTACCTGGGTGCGCGAATATCTCGATCCGTTCGAAGTCTGATCAGGGCCTGCCGCCATGGCGAAGTCAGTCAAGCGCAAACAGGTCAAGAAGCCCAAGCGGGCCAAGAAGCCCAAGACGACGCAACGCGCCGCGCCGCGCCAGGCGCGCCGCAAGCCGGCAGCTAAACGACCGGCTGCGCGCCAGTCGCACTCCGCTACTGCAGTCAGGAGTTCGCGGCCGCACCGCAGCTCAGTTGCCACCTTCGAACCTTACGCGGGCGAGGACCTGGCGCGCGCTCGAATTTCCGTCACGACGATCGGCGACCTGCTGCTGAATGCGGCGGATCGTTACCCCGACCAGTTGGCGATCGTCTTTCCAGGCATCGAGCTGACCTATGCACAGTTAGCGGAACGCGCGCTGCAACGTGCGCGCGGGCTGCGGGCGCTCGGCGTCAAGCCGCGCGATCACGTCGGCATTCTGATGCATACCTGCATCGAGTTCGTCGAACTGATCTTTGCAGTCGCGTTCTGTGGCGCGGTCGTCGTGCCGATCAATGCCCGTTACCGCTTCAACGAAATCGGCTACGTCATCGAGAACGGCGACCTTGCGACGGTCCTCACGACCGACGCGGTCGCCGATGCGGTGAATTTCGTCGAGCGTCTGAACGAGGCGCTGCCCGACCTCGCGCGCAATCGCAATCCGCGCGAGCTCAAGGTTGCTGCTGCGCCGAAGCTGCGCAACATTGTGCTGTTTGGCAAGAGCACGCCGGCAGGGTTCGTTGGTGAGCGCGAATTCAACGCGGGCGTTGAGTCCTGTTCGCTGCTGGATGTGCATCGCAGCCGCGTCGGCACGCGCGTGCGAGACGTCGGCTTGATGCTGTATACGTCGGGTACGACCGCGAATCCGAAGGGCTGCCTGCTCACTCACGAGGCGATGGTTCGCAACAGCATCGCCCTGGGTCGGCATCGCTATCGGCTGACAAGCGGCGATCGGATGTGGTCACCGCTGCCGATGTTCCACATCGCGGCAGTGCTGCCGATGCTGGCGATCTTCGATGTCGGTGGTACCTACCTGACGATGGGCTACTTCGACGCGGGCGTCGCGCTGAAGATGCTGCAGCAGTACCGGGTCACGGCGATGTACCCGAGCTTCGTGACGATCATGCAGGGACTGATCTACCACCCCGACTTCAAGAAGACGGATCTGTCGCGCGTGAAGTTGATGAACAGCAACTTCGCAGTGCAGCCGCCAGGGGTGGCGGAGCCGATCATGAAAGCCATGCCTCAGGCGCTGCAGGTGGGCAGCTTTGGCATGACCGAAGCCGCCGGCACGGTCTGCACCGGCGCGTGGGACGAACCGGAAGCGCGGCGCATCACGCGGCTGGGCCGGCCTTTGCCTGGCCTTGAGCTGCGCATCGTGGACCCGGAGAGCGGCGAGGACGTCAAAGCGGGGCTGCGTGGCGAGGTGTTCGTACGTGGCTACTCGCTCTTCGAGGGCTACTACAAGGATGCCGAGAAGTCGGCGCAGGCACTGGATGGGGACGGCTGGTTCCACACCGGCGACATCGGCTCGCTGGATGAGCATGGCGCGGTCATGTTCCACGGGCGCATCAAGGACATGCTCAAGGTGGGCGGCGAGAATGTCGCCGCGGCCGAGATCGAAGCGCTGCTCGCCCGGCACCCCGCCGTCAAGCTGGCCCAGATCGTTGGCATCCCGGATGCGAAGTACGTCGAAGTGCCTGCCGCCTTCGTTGAACTCAAGCCGGGGCAGCGGGCGAGTGAGCGTGAACTCATCGAGTTCTGCAAGCGCGAGATCGCGAGCTTCAAGGTGCCGCGCGTCGTGCGCTTCGTCGAAGAGTGGCCGATGTCGAGCAGCAAGATCCAGAAGTTCCGGCTGCGAACCGCGTTGGTCGCCGAGCTCGGGCTGGAGTAGCCATCGTGCACGGGTATTTCGGACCGGTCATGCAGCTTGGCTTCGTCGTCCCGGATCTCGAAGCCGCGATCCAGCACTGGCTGCGTCGTATCGGCCTCGGACCTTTCTTCGTGCTGTCGAACGTGCAATTTGCCGACGTCTACTACCGCGGGCAGCGCGCCAACGTGGAGATGTCGGTCGCGCTTGCGCAATGGGGCGAGGTGCAGGTCGAGTTGATTCAACAGCTCAACGCCTCGCCCTCGATCTACCAGGACTTTCCGGGTCGTGCCCAGGGTGGTCTGCAGCATGTCGGTGTCATGACGGATTCGCTCGATGCGCATCTGGCGCGGCTTGCGCCGCAGGGCCTACAGCCCGTGCAATGGGGCGCGACCGCGAACGGCATCCGCTTCGCTTACCTTGAGACCGACGAGATTCCGGGCAGCATGGTGGAGCTGATCGAATCAGGTCCTGCGATCAACGAGTTCTTCGCGCTGGTGCGCCGCGCCGCCCAGGGATGGGATGGCAGCGATCCAGTGCGTCGCCTCTAGGCACGCGGTCACCGAATGGCAGCGCTTGAATTGCGGCCGGTTCAGATTGCCTATCACGTGCCTGATCCAGCTGCCGCCGCTGAACGCCTGGCGCGCGACTACGGCTGGGGTCCGTTCTACTTGATGGAGCACATCCCGCTGGCGCGCTCACTGTATCGCGACGCGCCTGCGCAGTTCGACCACAGCTCGGCCTATGGGCAGGCGGGTGACCTGATGATCGAACTGATCACCCAGCACAATGATGCGCCGTCGGCGCTGCGTGACATGTACGCACCGGATCAGACTGGCATCCACCATGTCGCCTGCTTCGTGCCGGATCTGGTGCGCTCCGTGGCGGAGTTTCGCCAGCGCGGAGTGGTTGTGGCCCTCGATGCGTCCACCGCAACCGGTGTCGACTTCGTCATGCTGGACGTCGTCAAGGAGCGAGGCCATATGCTCGAACTGTATGAGCCGAGTCCTGATCTGACACGGTTCTACGATTTCG
>CAZPJE010000020.1:0-26999 GCA_964586725.1 uncultured Steroidobacteraceae bacterium
GTAGCTGGCCACTGCGGCGCTCGTGCCGCCCGGCGCCGTCGTTGCACCGACGCCGTTGCAGGGGTCCACGAGGCCCGACGGGAAGGTCTGCGACGGGCCGAGGAACAGCTCGCCGATGTTCGGCGCGCGGGTCGCGACCGAGTACACCGCGCGGAAGCGCAGATCGTCGATCGGCGCCCAGGTCAGGCCAGCCTTCCAGCTGAACACGTCGCCGACGGTCGTGTAGTCGCCGATGCGGCCCGCCAGTTCGAGGTCGAGGCTCTCGAGCACCGGCACCAGCGTCTCGAGGTAAACCTCCGTGACGCTGTAGTCGCCTTCCGTGTTCGTCAGCGCATTGCCCAGCGTGTTGCCGGCCTGGGTTTCGGCCGAGAACTTCTCCGAGCTGTCTTCACGTCGATGCTCGATACCGGTCGCGATCTTGATCGCGCCAGCCGGCAGTTCCCACAGCTCGCCGACGAGGTTCGCAGCAGCGACCTTCTGCTCGATGGTCGCTTCGTAGGTGTCGAGCGTCTGGCCGTTGTTGGTCAGGTAGGCGGCGGCACCGGCCGACACCGAGTTGAAGCCGAACGGATTGAACGGCTGGCAGCCCGCCGCGCGCGCGGCGGCATCACGGCAGATCGGCGCGCCGGTCATCGGATCGGCGATCGCATCCAGCGCGAAGAAGTAGCGGGTACGCAGGCCGGTCTCGGAGAACGTGAAGTCCGTCGTGCGGCTCGCGTTGGCGTAGACGTCCCACTTCCAGTCTTCGAAGACAGTGCCGCGCACGCCGAGCACGACGCGCTCGAACTCGCGATCGTTGCGGTTCGAGCGGTCGAACACGCCATTCAGGCGCTTGAGGAAACGCAGGTTGGTAATGCCGCCAGCGATCATCTCGTTGCGGATCGCGGCCGGGATGAACGGGTTGTCGATCGTCAGGCCGGCATACGAGTCGCCGGTCGGGGTGATCGCATCGTCGTTCGCCGTCGCGAGCGGCTCGAGCCGCGAACGCGACTTGGTATCCGAGTAGCTGCCCTCGAAGAACACTTCGAGGTTGTCGGTCAGATCGTAGTTGCCGAGGGCCGTCAGCAGCATTCGCTCGAGCGGCACAGCAATGAAACGCTCGGCATTGCGGTTGAAGCCGTCGACGTTGCTGCCCCGCCACGTGATAAGCGTGTTGTTGGCATCGTACGTCCAGTCCGTCGTCGACAAGAATCGGCCCTGCGGCACGAAGCCCGAGCGGAACGGACGGTCATTCGCCGAGATCGCGCGATTGCGCGAGCGCAGGCCGGCGTCCTTGTCCCAGGTCAGGTTCGCGGTGATGTTGCCGCGTTCGCCGATGTTGAAGCCGCCGGTCAGCGAGCCCATGTAGCGATCGTTGTCGCTCTCGGACGTCTGGCCGCTCTGGCCGCGGAACTCGAAGCCTTCGAAGTCATCCTTCAGCGTGAAGTTGACGACGCCGGCGACGGCTTCCGAGCCGTACTGCGCCGAGGCACCGCCGGTGATGATCTCGATGCCCTTGATCAGGTCGGTCGGGATGTTGTTGATGTCGACCGACGACGTGCCACCGAGACCGGCAACGACGCGACGGCCGTTGATCAGCACCAGTGTGCGCTTGTCATCCGCGTTGCGCAGGTTCAGCGTCGAGACGCCGTTGCCCGACGTCGCGAAGTTGGAATTTGCACGCGAATTGCCTGCGGTGCCGAAGGCCGGCAGCTCCTGCAGGATGTCGACGACATTCTGCGAGCCCTGCGAATCCAGCAGTTCGGCCGTGACGACCTGCACCGGCACGGAAGATTCAACTTCGGTGCGCGCGATGCGCGAGCCCGTGACGATGACCTGCTCGAGACCATCGGCTTCCTGCGCCTGCATCGGGGCGGCAGCGCCGGCGCCAAACGTTGCAAGCGCCGCCGCAACGTACGCCGACACGCGTGTCGTTGCGCCGCTACGGAACGAAAAAGGAATACTCATCAGCATCTCCTAAACAAAGGTACGCGCAGCATACTCCTGCATTGCAGGATATGGAATTACATGTTGCAAAGAAGCAACAGCCGGAAACGAAAAAGGCGGCCGTCAGGCCGCCTTCTCCGCGCGGTGTTGCCACCGCGGCTCACGTTGTCAGCAGGTTCAGCGCGTGACGATCCGCAGCGTGACGCGGCGGTTGGTCAGGCGACCTTCCTCGGTTGCATTGCTCGCGATCGGCTGGCGCTCGCCATAGCCGCGCGCGCGCACGGCGTTGGTGACGCCCTTGTCGGCGAGGTACTTCAGCACCGTCTCGGCGCGACGCTGCGACAGGTTCTGGTTGTAGCCATCGGAGCCGACGCTGTCCGTGTGGCCCGCGACTTCGACCTTGATGTCGGTGTAACGCAGCAGCGTGCCGGCCGCACCATCGAGGATCGCGAAGCTTTCCGGCCGCAGGTCAGCGCTGTTCGTGTCGAACACGACGCCCGGCAGCTGGATTTCCTTCGTGAACGGGCAGCCGCGGAAGTCGACGCGCTCGCCAGCCGGCGTGTTCGGGCACTCGTCCTTGCTGTCGACGACGCCGTCGGCATCGCTGTCAAGTTCGCAGCCGCGCTCGTCGACCTTGATGCCGGCCGGCGTGTTCGGGCACTGGTCCTTGCTGTCGACGACGCCGTCGCCATCGCTGTCGATCTCGCAGCCGTTCGCGTCGACGCGCGTGCCGGCCGGCGTGTTCGGGCAGCGGTCGTTCGGATCGATGACGCCGTCGCCATCGCTGTCGAGCGGGCAGCCATCCGCATTGACGCGCGTGCCGGCGGGCGTGCCCGGGCACTTGTCCATGTTGTCGGTGACGCCGTCGCCATCGCTGTCGGCCGGCGGCGGCGGCGGCGGCGGCGTGCCGCCCCACGAATACTGCAGGCCGATGCCGGCTACGTAGTCGACCAGGTCTTCATCCGGCGTGCTCGCCGAACCGAGCTGGCGACGCGCGCCGAGTTCGCCACGCAGCTGCAGGTTGGTGCCCAGCTCCGTGTTCTTGGCGATGTCGGCCAGCACGCCGACGCCCAGCGTGATGATCGCGTTCTTGTCGCCGACGCCGCCCGACGGCTTGCTCTCGAGGCGACCGGCGCCGAGCTTCAGGAAGGGGCTGACCGTCTGGTCGCGGTAGAACACGCGAGCGATGCCGATCTCGAAGCCATCGAGATTCAGCTTGCTGCTGGCGAGCCCATCGTGGTCGGCGCTGAACACCGACAGCTCGGCGTTCCACTTCTCGCTGATGACGCGACCGACCGAGAACGCGAAGCCGACGCCGTCATCGGCGTTGCGCGCGTCGTCGAGCCAGGCGCCCTGGATCTGCGGTGCGACATAGATGCTGCCGACGTCCGAGCCGGCAAATGCGGCCTGGCTGCCGAGCAGGGTGGCGGCCGCCGTGAGGGCGAGACCGAAGGACTTCTTCATGGAAGCATCTCCACTTCATTGAATGTTGCGCGGGCGCACCGCGCGGTGAGAGCGCCGGATCATACCCGACACGGCGCCAGTCGTGCAGTCGCTCAACCAGTCGTTGCGTTTGCGCCACGGTCGGGGCGGGTGCGGAACGCGGCATGCACGACCCGATCGCCGGTGCGGATGCCGCGCCGGGCGACCTCGCCGCCGCGCAATTCCAGCACGGCTAGCACCGGTTGGCCGGACGACAGCGGGTCGAGCGAGTGTGGGGTCGTGTTTTCGTGGATCGTCACGATGCGGCCGCGGGCATCGATGAACAGCATGTCGAGCGGGATGAACGTGTTCTTCATCCACATGCTCGCGATGCGCGGCCGATCGTGGACGAACAGCATGCCCTCGTTGGCCGGCAGGTCGCGGACGAACATCAGTCCCTGCATCTGCCGCTCGCCGGTGTCGGCGATCCAGACGCGAAAGTCATGCGTGGCCGCGCCCTTGCCGCGGACGATGCGCAGCTCGGAACGCGGAAAGCTCGCGAGCTCCAGCAGCCCGGCCGGCCGGGTGCCGGCGTCAGCGAGGCGCAGGCCCTGCGGTGCTTGGGCCGGCAGCGGTTGGGCGGGCAGCGGTTGGGCCGGCAGCGACACCGCGGCGATCAGCAGGAGTCTCGCCAGCATCGACGTCTTCAAAGCTCACCTCGGTGATGAAATCGAACCGGCTGATCAGCAGGCGCTCGGGACCGGTCAGTGCCAGCGCCGGCGCAGTGCAGAACCCGCGGGCCGTAATCTGCCAGTTGCGGCGCGCGCCGCCAAGCGCGCCGACGCGCGCCATGTCGAGGCGATCGGTGGTGCAGCGCGCCGCGCCACGCGTGGCGAAGATGCGCTGCTCGCCTTCGAAGATCACCGTGACGTTGGTGGGCCGGGACTCGACGCTGCGGCCCTCGGGCACATCGTCGATGCCGAACACGAAGCGCAGCCGCCGGCCATCGGATTGCAGCGGCCCGGCGATGGTCACGCGCAGTCCCTTGCCGTCCGGGCGCGGTCCGCCGTCGCACTGCATCTCGTCGTGGCGCCAGGCGATGTCCATATCGAGCGTGCCACGCAGCCGCGCCCGCAACTGGCCGCGACCGTCATGCGTGCAGCGCGCGGACGCGGGTGTCGCGGCCGGCGCCGCGGCGGCTGACTGCGCGGCGATGGCCGGCAGCGCGACGGCGCTGAACAGGACGAACAGCAGGGCGGTGGGTGGTGGCAGCTTCATCGGCGCAACGTGGTGTGGACGCCGCGTAGCTGACCAGAACTCTCAGCGCATGACCAGCATCCACTTCGCAAGCCAGGCGATGGCCCGCGCTCCGAGCCGTGCCGCGTGCATGGTCAGCGTCAGCACCAGCGCGCCGACGACCAGCATCGCGATGACGCCGGGCCATTGCGGCAGCAGCGACCAGGCACCTTCCTCCGGCCCGATGTTCAGGCCGCCGGCGGCATCGTGCAGGCCGAGCAGCCGCGCGCCTTCCCACAGCGCGCCGAGCGGCATCGCGAGACCGAGCGCGAGGCCCACGAAGGTGACGATAAATGCGACGACGCCGAGCGGCAGGCGCAGCACGAAGTAGGCGAGCGTGCTCCAGGTGCGCAGGTCGCTGAGCATCGCGACGCTGCGTTGCCACAGCGTCTGCGGCGCGCCCGGATGCTGCGGCCGGCGCGGCATGCGCTCGCCCGTCATCGCCTCGATGAGACGACCCTCGCCGAGCGCGACCACGCGCGTCAGGCCGATGAAGGCGAGGAACAGCGGCAGGCCGATGATGAAGATCAGCAACGGCAGCGAGATCGACACGCCGGCGACCGCGAGCGTGAAGTAGAACAGGCCCGTGGGCAGCGCGAGCAGCAGGAAGAACAGTGAGGTCCAGGCGCGCACGTCGCCGAACACACCGAAGAAGCGCCGCAGCGCGCCGGCATCTGCGCTGCGCGGCCGCGGCGGCGACAGCGCGACGCGCACGCGCGCCTCGGTGTCGCGATAGGCCTCGGCGACCTCGACCGGCGCGCCGTAGGTGCTGGCGATCAGCTCGAGCATGTCGGCCTCCGACTTGCCGGCGTGGGCGGCGAGTTCGGCGCGCAGGTATTCCTCGGCGTCGTACAGCGCATCCTGCACCAGCGCCGGGTCTTCGCCGGCCAGCGCAGCGCGCAGCTGTTCGAGGTAATCGTCGATGCAGCGGGGGGCGGGGCGGTTCATGGTTCGGCTCCGGCCTGCGAGCGGCCGTCAGTGTCGGTGGTGAAGCGATCGACGAAGTCGCGCGTCGTGACCCAGGCGCGGCGCCACTCGGCGAGCACGCGCCGGCCTTCATCGGTGATGCGGTAGTAACGACGCGGCGGCCCGCTGTAAGAGGGCACGACGCGGCTGGTCAGCAGGCCGCTGGCCGACAGGGCGCGCAGGACCGGGTAGATGGTGCCTTCCTTGAATAAAGGGTCGCCGTCGTGGGCGCGGTTCAGGCGCTTGGCGATTTCGTAGCCGTAGAGGTCCTCGTCGGTGGTCGCCAGCACCGCAAGCAGCACGAGCGCGACCAGGCCGGAGTTCAGGTCCTTCTGGAACTTGCGGGCGTAGGTATCGTCCATTTGTTAATACTGTGATGTAAATAGTACTAGTAGTCAATCAGTATTATCAGTTGAATAAATCTCATGTCTCTGCCCGGCGGGGCCGCTGCTAGACTTCGTGGAAATGGCTGACACCTTGCGGATCGAGATCACGCCCGAGATTCCGGCGGCGCTGGCGCGCCTGCCCGAACTCGCCACCAACCTCTATTTCAGCTGGGACCGCCCGACCCGGGCGCTGTTCGAGCAGATCGACCCGACCCTCTGGGGCCAGGTACGCGGCAACCCGAAGCTCATGCTGCGCTGCGTTGCGCAGGAGGCGCTGGACCGGGCCGCCGCGGACCCGGCGTTCCTGAGCCGCTATGTCGAGGTGCTCGGCGCGTTTGACTCCTACATCCAGGCTCCGCCGATCGAGGGTGCGCCGCTGGTGGCGTATTTCTGCGCCGAGTACGGCTTCAACCAGAGCCTGCCGATGTATTCGGGCGGCCTTGGCGTGCTCGCCGGCGATCACTGCAAGGCGGCGAGCGACGAGCGGCTGAATTTCATTGCCGTCGGCCTGCTGTATGGCCAGGGCTATTTCACGCAGACCGTCGACAGCGACGGCGTGCAGCACGCGTCCTACCGCGAGCATGACCCGCGCGACCTGCCGATCGAGCCGGTGCTGGGCGCCGACGGCACGTGGGTCAGCGTCACGCTGCCGATCGCCGGGCGCACGGTGCGCGCGCGGGTCTGGGCGGCGCGGGTCGGCCGGATTCGCGTGCTGCTGCTCGACACGAATACGCCGGAGAACACGCCGGCCGACCGCGACATCACGCACCGGTTGTACGGTGGCGACGAGGCGGCGCGCATCCGCCAGGAAATGGTGCTCGGCATCGGCGGCGTGCGCGCGTTGCGCGCACTCGGCCTCGCGCCTGCCGTCTGGCACATGAACGAAGGCCACGCTGCCTTCCTGACGCTCGAGCTGCTGCGCGAATCGCTGGCGCGCGGCCTCGGGCTTGCGGCCGCCCTCGAATGGGTCGCGGCGCAGTGCGCGTTCACGACGCACACGCCGGTCGCGGCGGGCCACGATGCGTTCGGGCATGACCTGCTGCTCGCGCACTTCGGCGACTACCTGCGCGAGCTCGGCATTTCCGCCGAGACGCTGGTCTCGCTGGCGCGGGCGCCGCATGCGCCGCACTCGTTCAACATGACGCGGCTCGCTCTGACGGGCGCGCGGCATGTCAACGGCGTCAGCCGCCTGCACGGCATCGTGTCCTCGCAGCTCGTGGCCGATCATTGGCCGGAGCTGCGTCCGGAGGAAAATCCGGTCGGCTACGTCACGAACGGCGTGCACGTGCCCACCTTCCTGCACCAGAAATGGGCCGAGTTCTTCGATGAAGTGGCCGGCCCCGACTGGCGCGAACGGCTGTCCGACGAGGACTACTGGCGCCTGCTCGAACGCGTGCCCGATCGCAGCTGGTGGGCAGCCGGGCAGACGGTGAAATCGGACATGCTGGCCTGCGTGCGCGAGCGCCTGCGGCGCGAGTTCGCGCGCTCCGGCCACGCCCCGGTGCAATGGCGCCACATCACGCGCTATCTCGATCCGGCCAGGCCCGACGTGCTCGTGATCGGCTTCGCGCGCCGCTTCGCGACCTACAAGCGCGCGGCGCTGCTGCTGCGCGACCGGGCGCGGCTGGCGAAGCTCGTCAACGATGCGAACCGCCCGGTCGTGTTCCTGTTCGCCGGCAAGGCGCATCCGGCCGACCTGCCGGGGCAGGCCGTGCTGCGCGAGATCAAGCAGGCGATGCTGTCGCCGGACCTGATCGGCCGCGTGATCTTCATCGAGGATTACGACATCCAGCTCGCGCGCTGGCTCGTGTCCGGCTGCGATGTCTGGCTCAACAACCCGATCGCGCCGCTCGAGGCGAGCGGTACCTCCGGCATCAAGGCGGCGGTCAACGGGCGGCTGAACCTGTCGGTGCTCGACGGCTGGTGGGCCGAAGGTTTCGCCGACGACAACGGCTGGGGCCTGCCGCCGGTGGAAGTGCAGGATCCGCACCGGCGCGACGAACTCGAGTCGCAGCTGCTACTCGACACCATCGAAGAAGAAGTGGTGCCGATGTATTACACGCGCGGCGATCATGGCTGCCCGAACGAGTGGGTGCGGCGTTGCAAGCGCGCGATGATGACGGTGATCCCGCGCTTCAACATGCGGCGCGCCGTGGCGGACTACGCGCGCGGCATCTACCTGCCGGCGGCCGCGCAGGGCGCGCGCCTCGGCACGCATGACGCGGCGGGTGCGCGCTCGCTGGCCGATTGGAAGGCGCGTGTGCGGCGCGACTGGAGCGGCGTCGCGCTGCGCTCGCTCGGCGTGCTGCCGCAGGCGATGCCGCACGCTGAGTCGCTGCGACTGCGCGTCGCGCTGCAGCTCGGGTCGCTGCAGCCGTCGGACGTGCGGGTCGAATTCATCGCGCGGCGCGAGCTGCCCGAGACGCTGCGCGAGCTGCCCTTGCTGGCTTCGACGCGGCCGATCCGCGCGAACGGCGAACGGCGCGCGGTCGATCGCGGCGAATGGCGCGCGCTGCTGCAGCCGACCGGCGAGGTCGAGCCGGGCGGTGCGCACGTGTTCGCGCTCGATGCGCAGGCGCCCTCCTGCGGCCAGTTCCGCGCCGAGATCTGCGCCTATCCGTGGCACGAGCTGCTCGCGCAGCCGTATGAACTCGGGTTGATGCGCCGGCTCTGAGCGCGGCGCGGGCTACGAGCGTTCGGGCGCGAGCACCAGCGCGCCGAGCGGCGGCAGCGCCAGGTCGAGCGACCAGGGCTGGTCCATCGACGGCTCGTCGATGGTCTGCAACGCGCCGAGGTTGCCGACATTGCTGCCGCCGTAGCTGCCGGCATCGGTGTTGAGGATTTCGCGGTAGCGACCCCGATGCGGGACGCCGATCCGGTAGGCGTGGCGCGGCACGGGCGTGAAGTTCAGCGCGATGATCAGGCCGGGCTGGTCGGCATGCTGGCGCCGCTCGAACACCAGCACCGAGTGCCAGCGGTCGTCGCAGCTCAGCCAGCGAAAGCCCGCCGACTCGAACTCGCGCGCATGCAGCCGCGCGTCGTCGCGATACAGGTGATTGAGGTCGGCGACCAGCAGCCGGACGCCGGCATGGGCCGCATCGTCGAGCAGGTGCCAGGGCAGCGCGCCGCGGAAATCCCATTCGGTCGGCTGGCCGAATTCGCCGCCCATGAACAGCAGCTTCTTGCCGGGGAAGCACCATTGCCATGCGAACAGCAGCCGCAGGTTCGCGAAGCGCTGCCAGGCATCGCCCGGCATGCGCCCGAGCAACGAGCGCTTCAGGTGCACGACCTCGTCGTGCGACAGCGGCAGCACGAAGTTCTCGCTGTAGGCGTACATCATGCCGAAGCTCAGGCGCTCGTGGTGATGCGCGCGATGCAGCGGATCCTCGTGCAGGTAGGCCAGCGTGTCGTGCATCCAGCCCATGTTCCACTTCATCGAGAAGCCGAGGCCGCCGTCGTGGGTCGGCCGGCTGACCATCGGCCAGTCGGTCGATTCCTCCGCGATGACCACCGTGCCTGCGAAGCGCGCGTGCACGACGGCGTTCAGTTCGCGCAGGAAGTCGATGGCTTCGAGGTTCTGGTTGCCGCCGAGCCGGTTCGGCGCGTAGTCGAGGCCGCTGCGACCGTAGTCGAGATACAGCATCGATGCGACGGCGTCGACGCGCAGGCCATCGAAGTGGAACTCCTCCAGCCAGTAGCAGGCGCTCGAGACCAGGAACGAGCGCACTTCGCGCCGGTCGTAGTCGAACACCAGCGTGCCCCAGTCCCGGTGCTCGCCCTTGCGCGGATCGGCGTACTCGTACAGCGGCTCGCCGTCGAACCGCGCGAGGCCGTGCGCGTCGCGCGGAAAGTGCCCCGGCACCCAGTCGAGCAGCACGCCGAGTCCGGCCGCATGGCAGCGGTCGACGAAGTCGCGCAGGCCATCGGGCGCGCCGAAGCGCGCGGTCGGTGCGAAGTGGCCGGTGACCTGGTAACCCCACGAATCGTCGAGCGGGTGCTCGGCGATCGGCAGCAGTTCGAGATGGGTGAAGCCGAGCTCGAGCGCGTAGGGAATCAGCGCGTCGGCGAGTTCGCCGTAGCTCAGGAAGCTGCCGTCGCCACGGCGCCGCCACGAACCGAGGTGCACTTCATAGATCGACATCGGCGCATGCAGCCAGTCGCGCTCGCCGCGGCGCCGCAGCCAGTTCGTATCGCCCCAGCGGTGCGCGGTCGGCGCCGCAACGACGGATGCCGTCGCGGGCCGCAGTTCGGCCGCGCGCGCGTACGGATCGCTGCGCAGCGCGACCTGGCCGCCGCCGCGATGGCGGATCTCGAACTTGTACAGCTCGCCCGCGCCGATGCCGGGCACGAACAGCTCCCAGACGCCGCTGACGCCCAGCGAGCGCAGCGGATAGCGTCGCCCGTCCCATTGGCAGAAGGGGCCGACGACGCTGACGCGCTCCGCATTGGGAGCCCAGACGGCGAACAGCACGCCGTCGACGTCATCGACGCGCCGCAGGTGCGCGCCGAGGAAGCGCCAGGCGTCCTGGTGGCGACCACCGCTGAACAGCCAGAGGTCGTCGGCGCTGGTCAGGGCCGGGAAGGAATACGGGTCGACCTGCGCGCGGGCATGGCCATGGCTGTCGCGCCAGTGCAGGCGCCAGCGTGGCGCGAGCGGCAGCGGCGTGGCGGATTCGAGCGCGAAGAAATCGCTGCCCGCGATGCGCGGCAGCGGTCCGACGCCTTCCAGCACGACATCGGTCGCGGCCGGAATGTGCGCGAGGACGCGATCGCCGCCGGCGTCGCGGTGATGGCCCAGCAGTGCATGCGGGTCATGATGCCGACCTTCGGCCAAGCGCCGCAGGTCAGCCTCGAACCGTGCGCAGGTCTCGGGACTCCATCCAAGCATGCCGCTATAGTGTCAGAACCGAGCACAGGGAGCCTGCCCTTGAGTCCAAAGCAACCGGCCCGCGCTTCGTCCGGGCGCTACGTCAGTCGACTCACGAGCGGCACGCTGGCCGTCATCATGGCGGGCGGGCGCGGCGAACGGCTGCGTGAACTGACCGCGCATCGCTGCAAGCCCGCGACGCCGTTCGGCGGCAAGTTCCGCATCATCGACTTCGTGCTGTCGAACTGCGTCAACTCCGGCATCCGTCAGATCTCCGTGCTGACCCAGTACAAGGCGCAGTCGCTGATCCAGCACGTCCAGCGCGGCTGGGGTTACCTGCGCGGCGAGTTCGGCGAGTTCGTCGAAGTGGTGCCGGCGCAGCAGCAGACGGGCGGCCACTGGTATCTCGGCACCGCCGATGCCGTCTACCAGAACCTCGAGCTGATCCTCTCGCACCGCCCGAAGCACGTGCTCGTGCTCGCGGGCGATCACATCTACAAGATGGACTACGGTCCGATGATCGCCTACCACGTCGAGAAGGGCGCGGATATCACGGTTGGCGTCGTCGAGGTGCCCTGCGCCGAGGCGCGCGCGTTCGGTGTCATGACGACGACCGAGTGGAACCGCGTGACCAAGTTCGCCGAGAAGCCCGCCGTGCCCGACCCCATGCCGAATCGCCCCGGCATGTCGCTCGCGTCGATGGGCATCTACGTGTTCAACACGCGGCTGCTCGAGAAGCTGCTGCTCGAGGATGCGGCGGACCCGATCTCGCAGCACGACTTCGGCAAGAACATCATCCCGAAGGCGATCGACGCGCTGCAGGTGTTCGCGTATCCGTTCCAGGACGTCAAGACGCGCGCGCAGAACTACTGGCGCGACGTCGGCACGATCGACGCCTACTACGAGGCCAACCTCGAGCTCGTGCACGTCAAGCCCGAGCTCAACATCTACGACGAGGAATGGCCGATCTGGACCTACCAGGTGCAGCAGCCGCCGGCGAAGTTCGTGCTCGACGAGGACGGGCGGCGCGGCATGGCGATCAACGCGGTGGTTTCGGGCGGCTGCATCGTCTCGGGGGCGATCGTGCGCAACTCGCTGCTGTTCTCGAACGTGCGCATCGACGAGCGCTCGCGGATCGAGCGGGCCGTGCTGCTGCCCAACGTGCACGTCGGCAAATCCTGCGTGATCCAGAACGCCGTCATCGACGAGGGCTGCGACATCCCGGACGGCACGACGATCGGCGTCGATGCCAAGGCCGACGCGGAACGCTTCAATGTCAGTGAGCGCGGCGTCGTGCTCGTGACCGCCGACATGCTGCGCGCGCCGTGAGCAGCGCGGCGACGGGCGGCGCCGCGCCGCAGCGGCTGGCGGTCGCGATCCTGTGGCACATGCATCAGCCGCAGTATCGCGATGCGTTCACCGGCGAGTACGTGCTGCCCTGGACTTACCTCCACGCGATAAAGGACTACGTCGACATGGCGGCGCACCTCGAGCAGGTGCCGGGGGCGCGCGCGGTCGTCAACTTCACGCCGGTGCTGCTCGAGCAGATCGACGAATACGCGCAGCGCATCGCCGCGCACCTCGGCCACGGCTCGCCACTCGGCGATGTCGTGCTCGCCTGTCTCGGCGAGGAGCCGCTGCCCACCGAACCGGCGACCCGCGCGGCGCTGCTGCAGGCGCTGCTGCGCGCGAACCGCGAGCGCCTGATCGAGCGGCATGCGCCATTCGCGACGCTCGCGGAGATCGCGCGCCAGCTCGCGACACCCGAGCGCGCGGCCTGGGCCTCGGATGCGCTGATCCGCGATCTGGCTGTCTGGTATCACCTCGCCTGGATCGGCGAGACCGTGCGCCGCGACGACCCCCGCATCGGGGCGCTGGGGGCGCGTGTCCAGGGCTACTCGCTCGCCGAGCGGCGGCTGCTGCTGGCCGTGATCGGCGAGGTCGTCACCGGCGTGCTGCCACGTTACCGCGCGCTCGCCGAGGCTGGGCGGGTCGAACTCGCCGTCACGCCCTATGGCCATCCGATACTGCCGCTGCTGTTCGACCTGCACGTCGCGCGCGAGACGCAGCCCGGCGCGGAGCTGCCGCGCCATCGCAGCTATCCCGGCGGGCAGGCGCGCGCGGCCTGGCACGTCGAGGAAGGGCTGCGCGTGTTCGAGCGGCATTTCGGCTTTCGACCCACGGGCTGCTGGCCGGCCGAGGGCGCCGTGCATACTGAATCGCTGCAGCTGCTCGAATCGGCCGGCTTCCGCTGGGCGGCGACCAGCGCCAATGTGCTGCGCGCAAGCCTCGGCGAGCGCGCCGATGACCCCACTGCCTACGACCGGCCGTGGCGGGTCGCCGATGGCAAGCTGCGCTGCTTCTTCCGCCACGACCACCTGTCCGACGCGATCGGCTTCGAGTATTCGCGCTGGCACGGTGACGACGCGGCCGCGCATCTGGCGGCCGAACTCGGCGCGCTGGCCGAGCGCTGGCGCGCGGAGACGGCGGATCGCCCCGCCGCGCTCGCCGAACGGCTGGTGCTGATCGCGCTCGATGGCGAGAACGCCTGGGAGCACTTTCCATACAACGGCTACTGGTTCCTGCGCGCGATGTACGCGGCGCTCGCCGCCGACCCGCGGCTCGAACTGGTCACGCTCGGTGAATTCTGCGCGCGCGATGCGGCGGCGCCGTCGCTGCCGCGCGTGACGGCGGGCAGCTGGGTGCACGGCACGCTGTCGACCTGGATCGGCGATCCCGAGAAGAACGCCGCCTGGGATCTGCTCTGCGACGCCAAGCTCGCGTTCGATGCCGCCGTTGCTGCGGGCACGCTCGCTGGCGAGGGCTTGCGCGCGGCCGAGCACCAGCTCGCGCTGTGCGAGAGCTCGGACTGGTTCTGGTGGTTCGGCGACTACAACCCGGCCGACGCCGTGCGGCAGTTCGATGAACTGTATCGCCGGCAGTTGAAGACGCTGTATCGGCGGCTCGGCGCGCCACCGCCCGCCGTGCTCGATGCGCCGATCGCGCGCCGGGTCGAAGCCGCAGCGCAGCCGCAGGCGGAGCTGGGTGGCGTGATGCGTCGCGCGCATGCCTGAGTCGCTGCTCGAACGCCGCCGCGCTGGCGTGCTGCTGCACCTGACGGCGCTGGATCGCGACGACGGCCGCGGCGCGCTCGGCGTGCGCGGCCGCGACTTCATCGACTGGCTCGCGGGCGCGGGCTTCACGGTCTGGCAGATCCTGCCGGTCGGGCCCACGGGCAGCGACGGCTCGCCGTACTGGGTGCGCTCCGACCACGCGGGCCACGTCGCGCTGCTCGATGGCGCCGAGTTGCCGCCCCCGGACGGCGACGACTACCAGCGCTTCACGGCGTCTGCGAGCGCGTGGCTGCCGGACTGGGCGCTGCACGAAGCGCTGCGGGCGGCACACGGCGGCGCGCCGTGGCCGGCTTGGCCCGAGGCGCTGCGCGACCGCGACCCTGCGGCATTGCAGGCTGCGCGCCTGCAGCATCACGAGGCGATCGAGCGCGAGTGCCGGCTGCAGCATGCGTTCGCCGTGCAGTGGCAGGCGCTGCGCGCCCATGCGCATGCCCGCGGCGTCCGGCTGTTCGGCGACCTGCCGATCTACGTGGCGCCGGATTCGGTCGAGACCTGGTGTCAACGCGCGCAGTTCCAGCTCGATGCCGACGGCCACCCGCGCGCGGTGTCCGGCGTGCCGCCCGACTACTTCGCCGCCGATGGCCAGCTGTGGGGCAACCCGCTGTACGACTGGGATGCGATGCGCACCGACGGTTACCGCTGGTGGCGCGCGCGGATCACGGCGGCGCTAGCGCGCTTCGATCTGCTGCGGCTCGATCACTTCCGCGGCCTGGAGTCGCACTGGGCCGTGCCGGCAGGCGCGACCACCGCCCGCGGTGGTTCCTGGCGACCGACGCCGGGCGATGCGCTGCTCGACGCCTTCGCGCGCGATCTCGGCGGCGCGGGCGGGCCGCTGCCGTTCATCGCCGAGGATCTGGGCGTGATCACGCCCGAGGTCGACGCGCTGCGCCGGCGCTGGTCGCTGCCCGGCATGCACGTCATGCAGTTCGGCTTCGATGGCAGCGGCGACAACCCGCACCTGCCGCACATGCACCGTCATCGCAGCGTGGCCTATACCGGCACGCACGACAACGACACGGTCACCGGCTGGCTGCAGTCGCTCGATGGCGAGACGCTGCGGCGCGTCGAGCATTACTTCGGCGTGCGCGGCGATGCGCTCGCGGCCGGCGTGGTGCGCGCCGCGCTGGGATCGGTCAGCGCGCTGGCGGTGCTGCCGGCGCAGGACCTGCTCGGGCTCGGTTCCGAGGCGCGCTTCAACACGCCGGGCACGGTGCAGGGCAATTGGCGCTGGCGCCTGCCGCCCGGACGGCTCGATGACGCCATGTCGCGACAGTTTTCGCTGCTGAATCGCAGCATGGGCCGCGCGTAAAGCGCGCGTTCAGATTGGTCTGCTAGGATCGGCCCGGACTTCACGGAGATCCCGCATGCGAACCGCCCAGCCGTTCCCGCGATCGTTCACCCGAGCTACCGCGCTGCTCGCGAACGCGTGGCTCGCGGCGACCCTGTTGCTGCTGGCAGGCTGCGCGGCGCTCGCGCCGCGGCTCGAGACGCCGAAGCTGTCGATCGTCGGCGTCGAGATCATGAAGGGCGACCTGTTCGAGCAGCGCCTGCGCGCGCGGATGCGGGTGCAGAACCCGAACGACCGCGAACTCGCCGTCAAGGGCATCACCTACACGATCGAGGTCGGCGGCGAGGAATTCGGCCGCGGCATTTCGGGCAGCAGTTTCGTCGTGCCGCGGATGGGCGAAGCCGAGTTCGACATGATCGTCACCGCCAACATGGCCGGCACGCTGCTGCGCCTCGCGAGTCGCGCCGAGCGCGACGGTCGCGCGCCGGATGCCGTCGAGTACCGGATCTTCGGCAAGGTGTCGCTGGACGCCGGGCTGCTGCGCTCGATTCCGTTCGAGGAACGCGGCAGCTTCAAGCTGCGCTGACGCGCGCCTCAGCGCGCGATGACGCGCACCGTCTCGCCGATCTGGTCCAGGATCGCGCGCAGCGTGTCGTAGTCCGGATGGCGCAGTCGCAGCCAGGCGTTGGCCATGTAGCCCGCTTCGACGGGCTGCGTCGGCGTGCCGGCCGGCGGCAGGTGCGCCGCGACGATGCAGTCGCCGTGCTCGCGCGCAATGCGCTTGAGCCCCTCGTAATGCTGGATGTGGCCGTCCTGGCTGGGACGCAGCGCGATCATGCCGCCCGCGTAGCGCCGTGACGGCGCCTGCTCGCTGCGCGCGCCAGTGACGGCGAGCGCCCATTCCCGGTAGATGTCGAACTCGTTCGCGGCCGCGTAGACATCCCACTGGCCGACGCCAGGTGGGCGGCAACCGATCTCCGAGAACTTCAGGCCCTTCGGGCCGAAGAACCACTCCATGTGCGTCGCCGAACTGCCGATGCCGAGCGCGCGGATCACGCGCCGCGCCATGTCGCGCACCTCGGCGTAGCCCGGCGCGTCGATCCGGTTCGTCGCGACGATCTGCGGCGAGATCCAGCGCTCGCGCATCGCCTCGAGCACGTTCGGATAGTAGTGGCTGATGAACTCGTGCCGCACTTCGCCGTCGACGCACAGGGTGTCGAGGAAGCCCTCATGGCCTTCGACGAATTCCTCGATGGCGATCGACGCGGCTTCATTGCGGCTGGCGCCGGGGCTGAGCCCGTAGGCGGGCAGCGCCGCGCGCAACGCGGCTTCGTCGCCGACGCGGCGCGTGCCGGCAGCGCCGGCGCCGCTGCGCGGCTTCAGGATCAGCGGATAGCCGGCGCGCGCGGCGAACTCGAGGGCTTCGACCGCGCTCGCGACGCTCGCCGACTGCGCGCAGGGGATGCCGGCCGCGCGCAGCGCCTCCTTCATCGAAGGCTTGTCGCGGCACAGCCAGGCGGTGCGGACGCTCGTGCCCGGGATGCCGCATCTCTCCCGCACCCGCGCGACCGGCAGGATGTGCGCCTCGACCGTCGCTTCGAGCCGGTCGATCCACAGCCGACGTTGCAGGCCGCGCACGGCTTCGAGCAGTGCCGCCTCGTCGACGACGGAGCGCACCTGCTCGTAGTGCGCCAGCCAGTGCCGCAGTTCGCCGCCCAGCGCCGCGAGCGGCCGCTCGCCTATGCCGATCACGCGGTGGCCCGTGGCCTGCAACGCGCGCACGAACTCGCGCTGGTACTGCGGGAACGCTGGTTCGACGAAGATGACGTTCATCGCGGCAGGCTGCGCACGCGGTCGTACAGGCGCAGGTACTCGGCGCCCTGGCGCGTCCAGGAGAAATCCTGTGCCATCGCATTCAGCACGAAGCGGCGCCAGATGCGCGGCTTGGCGTACAGGTCGAGCGCCGTGTTCAGCGCCCAGGCCATCGCCTCGGCGTTGAAGTCGTTGAAGACGATTCCGGTGCCCGTGCCGGCGTCGGGATTCACGAGCTGCACGGAATCGGCGAGTCCGCCGGTGCGCCGCACGATCGGGATCGTGCCGTAGCGCAGGCTGTACATCTGGTTCAGCCCGCAGGGCTCGTACAGCGACGGCATCACGAAGATGTCGGCGGCAGCCTCGATCCAGTGCGCGAGTTCCTCACTGTAGCCGCGATGGAATACGACGCGCGCCGGGAAGCGGCGCTGCAGGCTGGCAAAGAACTGTTCGTAGCGCGGCTCGCCGCTGCCGAGCGCCGCGATGCAGAAGTTGCGCCGCGCGAGCAGCGGCGGCAGCACGTCGAACAGCAGGTCGAAGCCCTTCTGCGACGTGAAGCGGCTGACGATGCCGACCAGCGGCGAGCGCGACGTGAAGCGCAGCTTGAAGCTCGTCAGCAGCGCGTGCTTGAGCTCCGTCTTGACGTCGAGCCGTTCTGGATCGAAGTGCTTCGGCAGCCAGCGGTCGTGGCGCGGATCCCAGTCGTCATAGTCGACGCCGTTCAGGATGCCGACCGGCTCGCTGCCGCGCGCGCGCAGGCTGTCCTCGAGGCCGAGGCCGAACTCGGGCGTCAGGATTTCGCGCGCATAGGTCGGGCTGACGGTCGTCACCGCGTCGGCGTACATGATGCCGTGGCGCAGCGTGTTGACGACGCCGGCGCGCAGTTCATCCTGGTGCAGCAGGTGCGCGGCTTCGCCGAGCCCGATGTCGCCGGCGCGCTCGGCCGCGAAACGGCCCTGGTAACCGATGTTGTGGATCGTCAGCACGCTGCGCGTGCCGGCGAACAGGCGATCCCAGGCGTAGGCCGACTTCAGGTAGAGCGGCGCGAAGCCGGTGTGCCAGTCGTTGCAGTGCAGGATGTCCGGCGCCCACTGCAGTCGCTGGCAGGTTTCGAGCGCGGCGCGCGTGAAGGCGATGAAGCGCAGGTGCTCGTCGACGTCCTGCGTGTAGAGCGCCTTGCGCGCGAACAGCACGGGGCAGTCGATCAGCAGCAGCGGCGCGCCGCCGCCCGGCAGCTCGCCCTGCAGCACGTCGTAGCGATAGCGGTGGCCGCCGAACTCGAGCGGCAGGTCGCTGAGCAGGGGCACGCGCTGCGCGCCGATGGCCCTGCGGTCGATGCTCGCATAGCCCGGTAGGAAGACGCGCGCGTCGTGGCCCTGCGCCCGCAGGTACTTGGCGAGCGCGGCGACGACGTCGGCCAGGCCGCCGGTCTTGGCGATCGGCGTGGCTTCGGATGACAGCAGCGCGACGGATAACGGCATGCGCCGAGTCTACACCGCGTGCATGGCGCGCTTGTGGCAGCGCCCGCCGCACATCGCTAGGCTTGCGCCATGACCACGGTGCTGATGATCTCGCCCGGCTACCCGGCCGACATGCCGCACTTCGCACGCGGCCTGGCCGAGGTCGGCGCGACGGTGCTCGGCGTCGGCGACCAGCCGGCGGGTGCCTTGCCGGACCAGGTGCGGCACGTGCTGGCCGGTTACCTGCAGGTCAGCTCGCTGTGGAACGCCCGCAGCGTCGCGACGGAGCTGGCGCGCTGGCTCGCCGGCCGGCAGCTCGACCGGATCGAGTGCCTGTGGGAGCCCGGCATGCTGCTCGCCGCCGAGCTGCGCGAGGCGCTCGGCGTCGGCGGCCTCGGCGTCGCCCAGACGCTGCCGTTCCGCGACAAGGAGCGCATGAAGCAGGTGCTGGACGCCGCCGGGATCCGCACGCCGCGCCATGTGGCCTGCGCGTCCGAGGCGGAATGTCGCGCCGCGGTCGAGCGCATCGGCTACCCGGTCATCATCAAGCCGATCGCGGGTGCCGGCTCCGCCGACACCTACCGGATCGATGACGCCGCTGCGCTCGAGGCGACGCTGCCGCGCCTGCGCGCGGTGGCGGTGGTCAGCGTCGAGGAGTTCATCGACGGCGAGGAGTACACCTTCGACACGGTCAGCATCGGCGGGCGCGTCGCCTACTACAACGTCGCGTGGTACCGGCCGCGGCCGCTGGTCGCGCGCAGCCACGAGTGGATCAGCCCGCAGGTGATTGCGCTGCGCGACGTCGGGCAGGCGGCGCTCGCGGGCGGCGTCGCGATGGGTCATGCCGTGATCCGCGCGCTGGGCTTCGACACCGGCTTCACGCACATGGAGTGGTATCGAAAGGCCGACGGCGAAGTCGTCTTCGGCGAGATCGGCGCGCGGCCGCCCGGCGCTCACCATGTCGACCAGATGAACTATGCCTGCGACTTCGACGTGTTCCGCGAATGGGGCCGCGCGGTGACGCACGGGCGCTTCGAGGCGCAGATCGAGCGGCGCTACAACGTCGCGACGATCTACAAGCGTGCGCAAGGGCAGGGCCGTATCCAGGCGATCAGCGGGCTCGATGAATTCCTGCGCGCCCACGGCCAGCATGTCGTCTGGGATCACCTGCTGCGTCCCGGCCAGCCGCGCCGCAACTGGCGCGCGACGCTGGTTTCCGACGGCTTCATCATGCTGCGGCATCCGGATCTCGCCACCACGCTCGCGCTGGCCGACCAGGTTGGCGAGCGGGTGCAACTGCATGCACACTGACCGCCGATGATGCTGCGCCGCGGACTCATTATCTGTGCCCTGATGCTGCTGGTCGGCGGCGCGACCGTGGTCGGCGTGCTGGTGGCCGACTGGCCGTTCTGGAAGCGCGTGATCGCGGTCATGCAGTTGCCCGACAGCGGCGAATGGCCGGACTCGTTCTACCAGCCGGTCGCGCGCATCGGCGGCGCGCCGCGGGAGTTCTTCCCGGCAGCGGCTGCTGGTGCCGAGTCCATCGAACCGGCCGCGCTCGAGGCCGCGGCGCAGTGGGCCGCCGCGAACGAGACGGTCGCGCTGCTGGTGCTGCATCGGGGCGTGCTGCAGCTCGAGCGCTACTGGCAGGGCATGAGCGCCGAGCAGCTGTTCTCGGGCCGCGCGATGAGCCGCTCGCTGCTCGGGCTGGTGTACGGATTCGCGGTCGCGGAAGGCCGCATCGCGCTCGATGACCCGGTCGAGAAGTATCTGCCGGAATGGCGCGGCGCGGCGCGCGGCCAGATCACGGTCCGACAGCTGCTGCAGAACGTCTCCGGGCTGGAAGAGGTGCCGCTCAACGTCGTCAATGCGCCGCCCGATGCGGCCGGGCCGGTGCGCGCCTGGTACCTGCTGAAGAGTTTTCTCGGCAAGAACTCGCGGCTGTCACTGGGCTCGGACTTTGCCGCCGTCGCGCTGTCGTTCCAGCTCGCGCATGCACCGGGCACGCGCTTCGCGTTCTCGAACGCGAACGCGCAGCTGCTGGGCGTGATCCTCGAGCGCGCGACCGGCGAGCCGTTCGAGCGCTATGTCGAGCAGCGGCTGTGGCGACGCGTCGCCGGTGATGCCGGCGAGTTCTACATGGACCGCGCCGGTGGCATGCCGGCCGTGTACTGCTGCTTCCGCGCGACGCCGCGCGATTTCCTGCGGGTCGGCGTGCTGCTGGCGAGCGACGGCCGCGCGGGCGGCACGCCGGTGCTCCCGCCGGGTTGGGTGCAGCAGATGCGCTCGACCTCGAGCGTGAATCCGCTTTACGGCCTGCAGCTCTGGAGCGGCAGCCCGCGTGCCGGCACGCGCGAGTACGCGACCGGCTCGGGGCGCGGCGTCACGCACGGCGAGCCGTATGTCACCGACGACATCCTGTGGATGGAGGGCGGCGGCGGCCGCACCGTCTGGGCGATCCCGTCGCAGGATCTCGTGATCGTGCGGCTCGGCCGCGCGTCGCCGACCTGGGATGCCGCCGTGCTGCCGAACACGCTGCTGCGCGGACTGCGGCCGGCTGCGCCGGCTAACTGAGCTCGGCGAGATACTTCGGCAGCATCTCGCGCCACGTGGTCCAGTCGTGCCGATACTGCGGGCCCCACAGGTCGACGCGATTCGGCACGCCGCGCGCGCCGAGCACGCGCGCGAGGCGCCAGCTTTCCTCCGGGTCTTCGTAATCGCCTTCGCCGGTCGGGATGAGCGCGGTGCGCTGGCGCAGTTGGCGCAACTGCGGATGGTCGTCTGCGAGGCCCGGCAGATAGTGCAGCGGCGAGCTGAAATAGAAATCCTGGTTCCAGCGCCCCTGCAGGTACTTCGACAGGTCGTAGGTGCCGCTCATCGCGATCGCCGCGCGGAACACATCCGGATGGCGGCACAGGCTCGCAATCGCGTTGAACGCGCCGATCGATGCGCCTGCGGTCAGGATCTCGAGCGTCTCGCTGGCGCAGTCGCGCCGGATCAGCGGCACGACTTCCTCGTAGACATAGGCGTCGAACAGGTTCTGCACGCGCGAGCAGTACTCCGACGAATGACTGCCAGCGAGCCAGGTCTTGCCGGCGACGCTGTCGATCGAATACACCTTGATGCGCCCGGCGGCGAGCAGCGGTTCGAGCACCTGGATCAGCTTGAAGCGCTCGACTTCCTCGAAGTCGCCGCCCGCGGTCGGAAACAACAGGACGGGCGCGCCGAAGTGCCCCCAGCGCGCGACCCGGGCTGGTTCCGGCAGCCGGGCGGACTGCCACTGCCACGTTTTCTTCGTCGCGGCGCTCATGCCGCGGCATCCCGGCGCCATTGCTGGATGCGGCCGAAGAACAGCGCGGTGAAGCTGTCCCATTCGTGCTTCGGGAACAGCGCCTGTACCTTGCGTCGCACGGCATCCTCGGCCACGGCCGAGCCGAAGAACTCGTGCGCTACCGCATCGAGGTGCGACAGGTGCCGGTCGCAGAACTCCTCGAACTCCTCGACCTGCAGTCGCGCGCGGGCAATCCGCGCGTAGTCGGCGAGCTTGTCGCGATAGGGCTTGTCGCTGGCGGCGGCATCGAAGAACGGCTGCCAGTCGAGGTTGTGCCGGACGCGACGCCGGGTCGTGGCGCAGAAGATCGCCCAGCGCAGGTTCGCCTTCACCAGCCATGGGAAGTGGTAGTGCAGCGACGTGACCTGCGAATCCGGGCAGGCGTTCGCGAAGTCGATCGGGTACCACTCGTGGTCGCGCAGCAGCGCCTCGCAGGAATTGAAATCCCAGCCGAAGAAGCTGTTGATCGTCAGCGTGATGTCCTCGAGCATGCGCTGCTCGTCGGGCGGCAGGAAATCGCGCTGCATCGTGTAGCGGTCGTGCAGCGGCGCCGACGGGTCGTAGTTGACGACCCGCGTCTGCGGGCCGAGGCCGATGCAACGGACGAAGCGATCGTAGGGGACGATGCCCGCCTGCAGGTGCATGACATCCGTGCCCGACGCATCGTAGGCGCGCTTCAGCGCTGCTTCGTCGTCGATCTTCGTGACGCCCTTCCAGCCGCCGCCATCGTAGGGCTTCATGAACAGCGGGTACCCGACGCGGCTGCCGATCTGGCCGAGGTCGAACAGGCGCGCATAGCGCTCGAGCGTCGGCGCGAGATCCGCCGTCTTCGCGTAGGACTTCGGCGGCACCATCCAGGTCGGCGGGATCGGCAGGCCGAGCCGCATCATCGCGCAGTAGGTGGTGTGCTTCTCGTTCGCCTGCAGCGACCACGGATTGTTGAAGACATACAGGTCGTCGAGCACGACGGCCTTTTTGATCCACTCGCGGCTGGTGTGGTACCAGTGCGTGAGCCGGTCGATCACGAGGTCATAGCGCACGGGCTGGCGCAGGTCGAAGGGTTCGATGGTGACACGGCTGACGTCGAAGCCGACGGTGTCGCCCTGCCAGGGGATCGCAAGCTCCAGCCGCTTCAGGATCTCCTCGAAGCAGATCGGCCAGCAGATGTCGGCGCCGAGCGAGAGTCCGATGTGACGGGTGACCTGGGCCATTCAGCGTCGCCTCATTCGTAGACCATCCAGAGCGGGCCGGGGCACAGCCAGGACAGGCCGGACTGCAGCCGGTCGCGCCAGTTCTCCCAGTTGTGCGCGTCGCGCGCCTCATCGTAGCGCACCTCGCAGCCGCGATCGCGCAGCAGCGGCAGCAGCGAGCGATTCTCGTAGATCAGCGATTCGTAGACGCCGCAGCTCATGTAGATGCGGTCGGCCGGCCGGCTGCGGTCGGCGCGCAGCGTGTTGACGAAGCGCGCGATCGGATCGAACAGCGGGCCGCGGCGGTGCTCGCCGAGGTCGCTGAAGGCGAACGAGCCGGACTGCAGCAGCAGCCGGCCGAAGCTGCCAGGCCGGCGCCAGGCCGTGTGCAGCGTCGCGACGGCGCCGAAGCTCGCGCCCATCAGGCAGCGCGTGTCGGGCGTGTCCTCGAGCGGCAGGCGCGCGCGCAGCGCGGGCAGCAGGTCGTCGACGACGAATGCGGCGTGGCGGTCGTCGGCCGCGTACTCGCGCAGCCGGTCCGGCGACTGCGTGAACGCGACCACCATGGGCGCGACCTCGAGCCGGTGGATCAGGTTGTCGAGCACGGTGCCGAACGCCGCATAGCGCAGGTAGTCGTCGCCGTCGTGTACGACCAGCAGCGGATAACGCCGCGAACGGCGGAAGCGGGCGGGCAGGTAGACACGCAGCGCGCGCTCGGCGCCGAACGCGCGGCTGCCGATGCGCAGTTCATCGAGCGTGCCGCGGCGGGCCTGCGCATCCTGCTGCGTCCACTCCGGGCGCTCGTAGCCCCAGCCCTGGCAGACCGAGTTCGCGCCATACGGATCGTTCGCGTGCACCGGGTTCAGCGGATCGATCAGCCACTCGCCGTGGCCATGGCGGATGACTTCGAATTTGTACTCGATGCGCGAGCCGGCCGGCAGTTCCAGGTGCAGGAACCAGAGCCGCGACTCCGGGTGGCGCGTGAATGGCTGGGTGGCCGGCAGGCCCGACACCCAGCAGCGCAGCAGCACCTGGTCGGCATCGCCATGCCAGACGAAGGTCACGCCCTGCGGGTCGACGAGCGGGAAGCTGTGCTCCTGCCGGTATCGCGGCCAAGCCGCTTCCGCATCGCCGCCGGAGGTCAGCAGTTGTCGCAGCGACTCATGCATCGGCACGACCCGCCGGCTGCGGCGGCGCAGCGATGCTCGGCAGCGGCTCGGCCAGCACGCCGCTGCGCGCGAGCTCGAAGCAGTGCGACTGGTGCTGCAGCCGGCCGTGCTCGAAGTGCGCGAACGCGCCATGGTCCAGCGTCAGGCAGGCGTTCGGCGCGAAGCGGCGCGCGAACAGCGCGACGCGCGTCGCGTCATGCAGCCGCAGGCGCGTCTGCGCGTGCGGCAGCGGCAACACGCGCGGCAACAGCCCGAGTCCGGTCTCGAACAACTCGGCGTTGGCGGCCCCCTGGGGCGGGTCATCGTGGAACAGCACGATGGCGTCCGACACCACCATGGCGCCGGCGGACCAGGCGATCACCGGCCGGCTCCGCAACCACTGTTCAGCGCCCAGCAGTCGCAACCGGTTCAGCAGCACGGCGACGTGCCCGCCCGCGATCAGGATGGCCTGCGCGGGTTCGATCGCCGCGAGCAGCTGCGCGCGGGCCTGCGCCACCGCGGGTCGCGTCGCCGGCGCGAGCTCGCGCTCGAACTGCGCATGGGCATTGCGAATCATGCCGAGGTGGCCGCGGTCGAGGCGCCGCAGCGCGGCGATGGCCTGGCGGCGGGCGCGCCGCAAAGCGGGCGTGTCGCCGGCCCGTTCGAACAGCTCGCGTGCCGCATCCTTGGCATGGCGCAACCGCAGCGTGTAGAGGTCCTGCTGCTCGAGCAGCGCCGCCTGGCGCGCGCGATGCGCGAGGCGCAGCGCGCGGTCGCTGGAGTAGACGTCTTCGGCGCGCTGGTAGATGCCGAGGTCGAGCACCTCCGCGCGCACGTGGCCGCGCAGCTCGTCGAGCTCGCCCTCGCGCTCCTGCCAGCCGGCGCTGATGCAGGCGAACGGACCCTGCATGCCGCGCGCGGCGAGCGCCGCGGCGAGGTTCGGTTCGCGATATTGCGGGCCGAGCAGCGTGAGCGAAAACATGCCGGCATCATAGCGGTGGAGCGCAAGAAGCGGGTCGCGTGCTGCGCCCGCTCCCCTAAGATGTAGCCATGCCCAAGCCAGCCCCAGCTGCCATGTCGGAGCGTGACTTCGCGCGGATCGCCGCCGCGATCCGCTTCCTCGCCGAACAGCGCGCGCAGCAGCCCAGCCTCGCCGAGGTCGCGCGCCATGCCGGCCTGTCGACCTTCCATTTCAACCGCCTGTTCCGGCGCTGGGCCGGGGTGACACCCAAGCAGTACCTCGAAGTGCTGGCGGCGCACACGGCCGTGGCGGCGCTGCGTCGCGGCGACAGCGTGCTGGATGCAGCGCTTGCGACCGGCCTGTCCGGTCCGGGCCGACTGCATGACCTGTTGGTCACGCTCGAGGCGGCCACGCCGGGCGTGATCCGCCGCGCCGGTGAGGGGCTCGCGATCCGCTGGGGCATCGCGACGTCGCCATTCGGCGCGCTGAGCGTCGGCGCGACCGACCGCGGCCTGTGTCATCTGGCATTCGGCGCCGCGGTCGGAGCCGATGCCGCGCCGCCAGCCCGGTTGCTGGAGCGCTGGCCGCGCGCCGGCCTGCAGCGCGACGATGCGGTGGCCAAGCGCGTTGCAGAACAGCTTGCCGCGGCGGCGGCGGGTAGCGCCGGCGGCGAACCGCTGCGCCTGTACGTTGCCGGCACGAACTTCCAGCTGCGCGTCTGGCGCGCGCTGCTCGAGCTCGGCACGCAGACGACGACCTACGGCGCGCTCGCCGTGGCCGTCGCGGCGCCCGGGGCGGCGCGCGCGATCGGCGGCGCGGTCGGCGCGAATCCCATCGCCTGGCTCATTCCCTGTCATCGCGTGCTGCGCGAGAATGGCGCGCTCGGCGGCTATGCCTGGGGCGAAGATCGCAAGCGCGCGATGCTTGCCTGGGAGTCGTTGCAGGCACGGAGTGAATCGCGCGCGTGAGGCCGACCGACATCCTGAACATGCTGCTGCTCGGCGCGATCTGGGGCGGCGCCTTTCCGCTGATGCGGATCGCCACGCCTGCGTTCGGCCCGGTCGCGCTGATCGGCCTTCGGGTGGCGCTCGCCGCCGCGCTGCTGCTGCCGCTGCTGCGTGGCCGTCGCGCGCTGCTCGATCGCGCCGGCGCTTATCTCGTGCTCGGCCTGATCAACACCGCGATTCCGTTCACGCTGTTCTCGTTCGCGACGCTGTCGATCAACGCCGGGCTCGCCTCGCTGCTGAACGCGACGACGCCGATGTTCGGCGCGCTGATCGCGTTCGCGTGGCTGGGCGAGCGCCTGTCGGTGGTGCGCATCAGCGGCATCGTGATCGGCTTCATCGGCATCGGCCTGATCGTCGCGACGCAGTCCGGCGCGGGCGCCGCGGGCGCGCCGCTCGGCATAGCTGCCGGGCTGGTCGCGTCGGCGCTCTATGGCCTCGCGGCCAGTTTCGCGCGGCGCCACTTCGCGGACCGTCCGGCGCTCGAAGTCGCAGCCGGCAGTGTCAGCGGCGCGAGCGTCGCGATGCTGCCGCTGGCCGCATGGGCGTGGCCGGAGACGACGCCCGCGCCCGGCGCCTGGGCCAGCGCGCTCGGGCTCGGCGCGTTCTGCACGGCGCTGGCCTACGTGCTGTACTTCCGCCTGCTCGCGAGCGTCGGCTCGGTCCGCGCCGTCACCGTGACGTTCCTGATCCCGGTGTTCGGCATCCTGTGGGGCGCACTGCTGCTGCACGAACCGGTCACGGTCTCGCTGCTGATCGGCTGCGCGGTCGTGCTGCTGGGCACGTCGCTCGCGACCGGGCTGGTCGG
>CAZPJE010000021.1:0-1519 GCA_964586725.1 uncultured Steroidobacteraceae bacterium
AAATCAAGGGTCCGGTAGCCCGCGAAGTTGCAGAAAGATTCCCTAAGCTGGGCTCCATGGCAACGATCATAGTGTGAGGTTTGAAGCATGGTACGAATCGAAAGCGAACAGCCCAGAAAGCAGAGAAAGGCCCGCTATCAGGCCCCTTCACACGTGAAGAGCAAATACCTCAGCGCACCGTTATCCGCGGCACTCAAAGAAAAATACAAGAAAAAGACGCTGCGTGTCATAAAAGGGGATACGGTTAAGGTAACAAGGGGAGATTTTGTCGGAAATGAAGGGCTCGTGGATGCAGTTGATACAAAGAAATCCAAAATTGTTGTCCATGGTGTGTCTTCTACAAAAGCGGACGGAACCGAAGTACCCCGGGTTATTGATGCTTCAAATGTGCAGCTCACCAAACTGAATCTCTCTGATAAACGCCGTGAAGCAAAATTAGGGGAGGCTGAATAATGTCAGACCATCTGAAGCGATTAAATGCCCCGGACTCGTGGCACATTGCAAAAAAGACAACAAAATTCATCACGAAAACAGCACCCGGACCCCATAATGCAAATGCGATGCCAATTGCAGTCTGGCTCCGTGATCATATGGGTCTCGCACGAAATTTAAAAGAAGTCAAGCAGATCCTCAACCAGAATGACGTCATTATAAACGGAAGGCCTTGCCGGGACGCAAAGATGGGGATTGGTATATTTGATATCATAGCGTTACCGAAAATCAACAAATATTACCGCATCCTCCGTGACAAGAACGGTCGTCATGTATCTATAGAAATCGATGGCGAGGCCGCAAAGACCCGCTTGTGCAAAGTAAAAAACAAGACGGTCGTAACCGGTGGTAAAGTGCAGCTCAATATGCGGGATGGAGCAAACCTGCTCGCTGACAACACCTACAAATCAGGTGATTCGATTGTCCTGTCCCTTGAATCAGAAACGCGGTTCAAAATTGTTGACCACTTCCCATTCGCTGTTGGTAACATGGCAATGGTAATCGGGGGTCGCCACTCAGGGAAGGTTGCACGGATCGTTGATATCATCAAGATGCCGGGCAGCGTTCCGAATAAGATCATCCTTGAGGATGAATCTGCAAAGACACGGTTCGACACGATCTCACCCTATATCTACATGGTCGGCAAGCAGACACCCGCAATTGCATCCTGGGGGATTGAACAGTGACTTCCATGCGCGATATCTATATCGACAAGGTTGTCGTTCATATGGGAGTTGGCGAGAGCGGGGAAAAACTCGTAAAAGCTGAAAATATCATGAAGACTATCACTAAACAGACGCCCATCAGGAGCATTGCCAAGATGACTCAGCCGGCATTCTCCATACGGAAGGGCGCACCAATCGGATGTAAGGTTACCCTCCGGGGTAAATCGGCCCGCGATTTTTTCGCAACATCGATTGGGATAATTAACAAAACGGTCTTTGAGAGCCAGTTCGACAAGAGTGGGAATATCTCATTTGGAATTGAAGAACACACGGATTTCCCCGGTATGTCTTATGATCCCCAA
>CAZPJE010000022.1:0-23873 GCA_964586725.1 uncultured Steroidobacteraceae bacterium
CAGGGATGGATTCACGGCGTCCCGGCTCCGGATCAATCAGCGACCCGGTGCGCGCGTCAGGAGCGCCTCTTCAGCGCGTGGCCTTCGCCCGCTCCAGCCACGCGATCAACCCATCCGCATTCAACTCCAGATCAAACCGCAGCACATCCTCGACGGTTTTCTCCGGCTCGCGCACACCGTGGCTGCGCGCCAGATCGACCCAAAGACTGCGGATCGCGTCGACGATGCGCCGCTTGCACTCGGCACGATCGGGCCAGGCGGCGGCCGCGGCGGCTTCGGCGGCGCTGACCAGCGCCTCGATCTGGCGCCGCAGCGACGCGGCGAGCCGCGCGATGTCGGTGACGCGACTGTAGTGCGTCAGATACAGCGCCTGCGGTTCGAGCGCGCAGATCCGGTCGATGGATGCGAGCAGCTGCGCGGGGTCGAACTGCGTCGGCGTCGTGGTCGGCACGATCAGCGCGCGACCGTCGACATCGAACTCGCGGTACGACAGACCGAATGTGTCGCCGGTGAACGCGACCGCATGGGCGCGGTCGACGATGATCTGGTGATGCAGCGCGTGGCCTGGCGTATAGAGGCATTCGAGCCGGCGACCGCCGAGATCGAAGGCCTGGCCATCCTGCGGGGCGACGAAGCGTTCGGCCGGGATCGGCACGAGCTCGCCGTACAGCTCGCGATAAGTGGCCTCGCCATACACCGCGATGGACGCGGCGATCAGCTTGGCCGGATCCGCCATGTGCGGCGCGCCGCGCGGATGGATCACGGCGCGCGCGTTCGGCAGAGCCTGCATCAGCGTGCCGACGCCGCCGGCATGATCGAGATGCACGTGCGTCAGGAACACCCAGTCGACCGCCGCGCGCGCGATGCCGAGCGCGTCGAGCGCGCGCAGCAGGTGCGGCACCGAGTAGTTGGTGCCGGTGTCGACGAACGCGGCGCGACCGCCGTGCTCGATCACGTGCGACGCATCGAGCAGCGGCCGCATATAGTGAGTATCGACGGCGGTGATGCCGTGCGGATGCCGGATCAACCCGGCTTCTGCCGCGCCTGCCATGCGGCCTTACTTCGGGTCGGCGACGAGCGCAGCGAAATCGCGCTTGAAATCCTGCGGCGGCGCACCGCTGCCCGACAGGATCTCGAACGTCTTGCGCATCGCCTCGCGGCGCCCCAGCGCCTCGACGCTGACGAGCGCGACATCGGCGCGCGGGATGCGGCCCGTGGTCGTGTCGCCCTGCGAGAACTGCACGACCTTGGCACCGCCGGCTTCGTCGAGCAGTCCGCCCGGACGGATCACGGTGTAGGGCACGCCGCTCGCGCGCAACGCGTTCTCGCCCTTGAGCTTCGCGCCGAGGATGGGCCGCATGAATGCCAGCGGATAGTCCGCGGCCTTGGTCACCGCCGCCGACGACACGAGCACGAAGTGCTTGACGCGCGCGCCCTTCGCGGCGGTCGCGAGGTTCGCGACGCCCTGGTTGTCGATCTGTTCCGGGCCGGCATCCGGCGTGGCGCCCGGACCGCCGCTCGCGCCGATCGTCGAGATCACGAAGGTCGCGCCCTTCAGCGCGACCGCCAGCGCCGCCGGATCACGCACGTCCGCGACGACGATCTCGACGCCTGCCGGGAACATGCCCTGCGCCTTGGCGGCGTCGCGCACCATCGCGCGCACGCGGTAGTTGCGCCGCACGAGTTCCGCGACCGTTTCCTTGCCGGTACGCCCGGTGGCGCCGGCGACGACGACGAGGCCGCGCGGCTTCGCCACTGCTTCGGGTGCCACTAGCGTGGCGGTGCCCAGCGTTGCCCAGACAGCGGCCATGCCGATGACGGCCGCGAACCATGATCTGCGCTGCATCACTTCGAACCCCCCTTGTCGAGCACGTCTTTCCAGCGTTCTTCGAACGCCCAGATTTCCTCAAAGCCGACCATGCGGCAGAAATCATCGAAGCCGAACAGCGGCACATCGGGCGACAGGCTGGTGCCGGTCGTCTTCAAGTGCGTCAGCGCGCGCTCCATCGCGGCGGAGGCCGCGAGCGCGTTCATGGCCGGCCAGATCGCGAGCGAATAGCCGAACGACTTCAGTTCGGCGGCCGGACGGATCGGCGTGCGGCCGCCGTCGGACATGTTGGCCATCATCGGCTTGTTGATCGCGGCGCAGGCGCGGCGCATCTCGTCTTCGGACTGCAGCGATTCGACGAACACGAGATCGGCGCCGGCCTCGCCATAGGCCTGGCCGCGCCGCACGGCTTCGTCGAAACCATGGCCCGAGCGCGCATCGGTGCGCGCGATCACGAGGAAGTCGCGCGACTGGCGCGATGCCACCGCGACCTTGACCTTCGCGACCATGTCTTCGAGCGGGATCACGCGCCGGTACGGCGTGTGGCCGCACTTCTTCGGGAACTCCTGGTCTTCGATCTGGATCGCGCTGACGCCCGCCGCCTCGTAGCCGCGCACGGTGTGCTGCACGTTGAGCAGGCCGCCGAAGCCGGTGTCGGCATCGGCGATGACGGGCGCCTTCGACTTCTCGACGACCTTCGAGACGCGGTCGAGCATGTCGGTATAGGTCGCAAGGCCCGCGTCGGGCAGCCCCAGGTAGGAACCCGTGAGCCAGAAGCCGCTCGCGTACACGGCATCGAAGCCGACGCGCGCGACCAGCATCGTGGAAATCATGTCGAACACGCCGGGCGCCACGATGAACTCGCCGCGCTCGAGCTTCTGCCGCAGTACTGGATCAGCCATCCGTTCTCCCTCGAGTTGCGGCAACATATCAGACATGGATGCCGCGAAAATGGCCAGCGACGGAATCGAACTCGACGGCATCGACGCTGCGCTGCTGGCCGCAGAGTCGGTGCCGCGCGCGCTGGCGCGGCGCCGCGTGACCCGCTGGGCGGCATGGCTGCCCGACGGCTCGCTGCTGCTGCGGGCGCGCGTCGGCGGCCCGACGCAACTGTTCCGGATCGCCGCGCCGGACGCGCCGACGCAGCCGCTGACGCATCACGAGCGCTCGATCAGCGCGGCGGCCGTATCGCCGGATGGCGGGCGCATCGTGTTCCAGCTCGAACATGCGGAGGGGGCGCGGCTGTATCTGCTGACGCGCGCCGACCGCAGCATCGTGCGGATCAGCGGCGAGGCGCAGGGCTGCACCGATGCGGTGTGGTCGCAGGATGGCCAGCGGCTGGCGTTCCGCGCGCGGCCGTCACCCGGCGCCGATGCAACGATCCTGACAGTCGAACCGGGCGCCGCGCCGCGCACGCTGCTGCCCGCGCGCGCGCGCGATGGCAGCTTGCGCGGACTGCAGCCGCTGGGCTGGTCGGCGGACCAGCGCGCCGTGCTGGTCGCGGTCAACGGTGCCGCGCCGGCGCTGCTCAGCGTCGATGTCGACAGCGGCCTCGATACACCGCTCGCGACGGATCTCGCGATCGAGGGCGGCGTCCGTTACGCCCCCGGCGGGCGCGCCCTGTACGCGCTCGCGCGCGAGCGCGACCCCGCTGCAGGCGGCGACAGCGACGACCTGCGCCGGCTCTGGTACGTCGATCTCGCCAGCGGCACGCGTCGCGCACTCGCGCCCAAGCTGCCGTGGGACATCGAGCGCTTCGCGATCAGCGACGATGGCCGGGTCGTCGCGCTGAGCGCGCTGGCGTCCGGGTTCAATACGCTGCGCGTGCTCGACCTGCCGAGCGGCGCGACGCTCGAACCCCAGGGCCTGCCGGCGGGCTTCATCGACGAGTGCGGCTTCGATCGCGCCAGCCAGCGACTCGCGTTCACGCTCGAGACAGCCGATTCGCCCGCCGATGTCTGGAGCTGGGATCTGCGTTCGCGGACCGTGACACGCTGGACGACATCTCCGGCGGGCGGCAGCGCCGCACTGCTGGCCGTGCCGCGGCGGGTCACCTTGCCGGGTTGGGATGCGCACGGCCGGCCGCGCCGCACGCAGACAGGCTGGCTGCTGCGCCCCACCGACGGCGCGCCGCCACCCGCCACCCGCCGTCCGGTCTGGCTCGCGCCGCGCCTCGGCGCCGCGACCCGGTTGCATCCGCGCTACGACGCGCTGACGCAGCACGTCGTCAATGGTCTCGGTTACGTGGCGCTGACCCCGGATCTGTCGTCCGGCGCGAGCCGCGATGCGCTGGTGCGCGAGCTCGGCGCGGTGCTGGTCTGGATCAGCGCACAGCGCGAGCTGGATGCGCAACGGATCGTGCTCACAGTCAGCGACGACGCGGCAGAGCTGCTGCTGCCACTGCTGACGCAGTATGGCGAGCGACTGCGCGGTGGCGTGCAACTGCGCGGCGCGCCGCAACTGCCGCGCGGCCCGCGCACGACGCTGCTCGCGAGCCCGGTGCTGCTGCTGCACGGGCGCGAAGACCGGCGCTGGGATGCGGTCACCGCGCTGCGCGCCACCGGCGCGGTGCGCGCCCTGGGTCAGGAAGCCTGGCGCATGGGGCTGCCGGGCGAGACCAGCAGCCGCTGGGTGCGGCCAGAAAACGAGGAGCGCTGCGCGCAGGCCGTCGCGGCCTTCCTGCGGCGCTGCAACGCGCCGCGCACCGCGTCCGGCGTCAGCGGCTCGAGTAGCGCGTGACGCGCTTCGGCGGCGTCGTCAGGCCGGGCTGCGCCGCGTAGTAGCGGGCCAGCGCCTTGATGTCGGCATCGCTGAGGCCACCCGCAAAGCCCGCCATGACGGCGTTCTTGCGGCCACCGCGCTTGTAATCGGTCAGCGCGCGCTGCAGGTAGTCGGCGTGCTGTCCCGCGAGGGTCGGATACTCGGGCGTGATGCCGACGCCGTCGGTGCCATGGCAGGACACGCAGACCGCGGCGGCTTCCGGCGCCGTGCCGACCGGCTTGGCGGCCGGATCGGACTTGACCGGCGTGCCGGCGAAGTACGCAGCGATGTCGGCCATGTCCTGGTCGCTCATCGAGATGGCCTGCGCATGCATCGTGCCGTGGCTGCGCTCCTTGTTGCGATAGGCCTGAAGCGACAGCACGATGTATTCCGGATGCTGGCCGCGCAGCTTCGGCACGCTGTAGGTCGGATACGTATTCTTGTAGTTCGGGATGGCGTGGCAGCCGAGGCAGGTGTACGCGAGCTTCGCGCCGCGCTCCGCATCGCCCGCTGCCGTGGCCTCCGCTGCCATTGCAAACCAGCCGGCAGCCAGCAATCCCAGCATCCCGATCACGCGCCCGAACATCGTCATATCCGCTCCGAAACCATTGAAAGTGCGCAAAAAACTGCCGAAGTTTACGGACCGTGGGCCGGAAATGCCACTGCGCGCGTCACGGCGTGCATCACAGGTCGCGCGCCGCCATCAGCGCCTGGTCGCCGATCCGGGTCCAGGGCGCCACGCTGCGCTCGAACTTGCGGAACGATTCATTGATCTTGCGGAACAGCGGGTCGGCGGCCGCGCGCTCATCCGTGATCTGGCGCGACAGGCCGCGCAGCAGCTTAAGCACATCGTTCGGGAACGGCCGCAGCTCGACCTTGTGGACGCGGACCAGCTGGTCGAGCGCCTCCGGGCTGCGCGCGTTGAACTCGGCCAGCATGCTGTCGTTCACGGCGCGGGCCGCCGTCTGCACGATCGCCTGCAGGTCGGGCGGCAGCGAATCGAAGGCCTTCTGGTTGACGATGCACTCGAGCGTCGAGCCGGGCTCGTGCCAGCCCGGGTAGTAGTAGTACTTCGCCGCCTTGTAGAGGCCGAACGCGAGGTCGTTGTACGGCCCGATCCATTCGGCGGCATCGATCGCGCCGGATTGCAGCGACGTGAAGATCTCGCCGCCGGCCAACGTGACGGGCGTGCCGCCGGCGCGCGCGAGCACCTCGCCGCCCAGGCCCGGAATGCGCATCTTCAGGCCCTTCAGATCAGCGATCGAATTGATCTCCTTGTTGAACCAGCCGCCCATCTGGCAGCCCGAGTTGCCGCAGGGCATCGGCAGCACACCGAACGGCGCATACGCCTCGCGCCACAGCTCGTTGCCACCGCCGTAGTACAGCCAGGCGTTCATTTCGGTCGCGGTCAGGCCGAACGGCATGCCGGAGAAGAACGACGACGATTCGATCTTGCCTTTCCAGTAGTAGGCGCCGCCGTGGCCGAGTTCGGCCGTGCCGCGCGACACGGCATCGAACACTTCGAACGCCGGCACGAGTTCGCCCGCGCCATAGACCTTGACCTTGATCCGCCCGCCGCTGCAGGTTTCGAGCAGGCGCGCGAATTCGAGCGCCCCCGTGCCCAGGCCCGGGAAATTCGGCGGCCAGGTGGTGACCAGCTTCCAGCGGAACTGCGGCTCGCCCGTCGTCGTCGCCGCCGCGCCGGCGCCGGCCGGGTCCTTGCTGGCGCACGCGGTGGTGGCGGACGCAGCCGCCGCGGTCAGAAAATGGCGTCTCTTCACACGGATCCCTCCTGCGGATGAGGTGCCTATGATCGCATTGATTCAGCGCGTCGCGTGGGCACGCGTCGAGGTGGACGGCGCGCAGGTCGGCGCCATCGGGCCCGGCCTGCTGGCGCTGGTGGGTGTGCGCCCCGACGACGATGCGGCGTCGGCGACCCGGCTGGCCGAGCGCGTGCTCGGCTACCGCGTGTTTGCCGACGCGGCCGGCCGCATGAACCTGTCGCTGTCCGACACGCAGGGCGGCCTGCTGCTCGTGCCGCAATTCACGCTGGCCGCGGACACCCGCAAGGGCACGCGCGCGAGCTTCACGACGGCCGCGCCGCCCGCGATGGCCGCACCGCTGTTCGACCTGCTGGTCGGCGCAGCGCAGGCGCAGCATCGCGGCCCGGTCGCGACCGGTCGCTTCGGCGCCGACATGAAAGTGTCTCTGTTGAATGACGGTCCCGTGACTTTTTGGCTCGAGAGCGGTCCAAGCTTCGAACACGGCGGTTGAATCCGCGCCGGACTGTGATCCGGTCGGCGTCCACCGCCGCCAATGCTGCGTCGCATCAGGGGCTTTTGGCCTATGATTCGCTGTCAGATTCGTCCCGCAAGACACAGAGGTTCCCATGGGCATCGGAATGCGCGAACTCCTCATCATCCTGCTGCTCGTGCTGCTGGTGTTCGGCGCCAAGAAGCTGCGCACGATCGGCAGCGACCTCGGCGCGGCCGTCAAGGGCTTCAAGAAAGGCATGTCGGAGGGCGAGGAAGAGCAGGACCCGCTGAAAGCCCTGAAACAGGACAAGCCCGACGCCGAGTTCCCTGAACAGGCGAAGCAGAAGGCGGAGAGCGACCGCAAGGCCTGACGCCGGATGTTCGAAGTCGGCTTCAGCGAGATGCTGCTGATCATGGCCCTGGCGCTGATCGTGCTGGGCCCTGAGAAGCTGCCCAAGCTCGCGGCTCAGGTCGGCCGCTGGATGGGCCGTGCGCGCAACATGGCGCGCCAGTTCCGCGAGCAGCTCGAGGAAGAAGCCATCCTCGAAGAAACACGCCCGAAGCGCGCCGCGGCGACCGCAACGCCCGCCGCGACGGAGCCACCGCTCGCGACGACGCCGGCCATGGCAGGCGCCGCCGCGGCAGCGACGACGGCCGCGGCCGCCACGGCTGCCACTGCCACCGGCGCCGAACCCGCGCCGGCCGACGACCCGGACACGCGCCATAACGACTACACCGGCGCCGAGTGGGAACCGCCGCTCGAGCCGCCCCCGGCCGCAACCCCCGCAGAGACGGCTGCGGCCGCCGAGGACACGACCCGTGTCGGCCGAGGAGCCTGAAAAACTCGCCGAAGGCACGCTGATCTCGCATCTTCTCGAATTGCGGGATCGGCTGATGAAGGCGTTCATCGCCGTCATCCTCTGCTTCATTCCGTGCGCGATCTACTCGAACGAACTCTTCACGTTCGTCGCGACGCCGCTGCTCGCGCAGCTGCCGGAAGGCAGCTCGCTGATCGCGACCAGCGTGATCTCGCCCTTCATGACGCCGTTCAAGCTGGCGTTCTACGTCGGCCTGCTGGTCGCGATGCCGGTGGTGCTCTACCAGGCCTGGGCGTTCATCGCGCCGGGCCTGTATCGCCACGAAAAGCGCTTCGCGATGCCGTTGATGCTGTCATCGGGCCTGCTGTTCTATGCGGGCGTCGCGTTCGCGCACTTCGTCGTGTTCCCGGTCATGTTCAGCTTCTTCGCGGGCACCACGCCGGAAGGCGTGCGCATGATGACGGACATCGCGAGCTACCTCGATTTCATCATGACGATGTTCCTGTGCTTCGGCATCGCCTTCGAAGTGCCCATCGTCGTCGTGCTGCTGGTGCTGACCGGCATGGTCAGCGTCGAGAAGCTGGCGTCGGTGCGCGGCTACGTGCTGATCGGCATCTTCGTGATCGCCGCCTTCATCACCCCGCCCGATGCCATCTCGCAGACCATCATGGCCGTGCCGATGTACGTGCTGTACGAGGGCGGGCTCCTGGCCGCGCGATTGATGGTGAAGATGCGCCGCGACACCCGGCCGGACGAAGCGGAAGCCTGATGCCGCCGGCGTGACGCCGTTCCATCCGGCGCACCCTCAAGCCGACCCCGGAACCGCCGTTACAGCCAGCAGTAACTGAGGGTCAATACGGTGCACTCATTCCGCTCTCTGCTCGTAACCATGCTGGCCGCCGCCCTGATCGCGGTCGCCGCGCTGTCACTGCTCGCGCATTCCGCCAAGAGCCAGCTGGCCGACCAGGCCACCCGGGTTTATGTCGCCAAGGACGTCACCGCCGACATCCTGCCGCCACCCATGTACCTGATCGAGATGCGCCTGGTCGCCTCGCAGGGTCTCGAGGGATCGATGCCGGTCGCAACCGTGCGCAGCGAGTTCGATCGCCTGCGCTCGGAGTACCAGGCACGCGTCACTCACTGGACCAACAACCCGCCCTATGGCCTGGAAGCACAGCTGCTCGGAGAGCAGCACGCCGCGGCCGGCGCGTTCATCAACGCGATGGAACGGGATTTCCTGCCGCAGCTCGTTTCCGGCGATGCCGCCGGAGCGCGGGCCGCGCTGTTCCGCGCGCACGACCTATATATCGCGCATCGCCGCGGCGTCGACCAGACGGTCACGGCGTCGGTCGCCTTCGCCAACGACGAGATGGCCGCGTTCGACAGCGTCAAGGCCTGGACCCGCAACGCCAACTTCATCGCGGTGGCCACCACAATCGCGCTGCTGGTCGCGATCCTGCTGCTGATCCGCCGCCGCATCAACACCACGCTCGGCGGCGAACCTGAGGCGCTCGCCGAGGCTTCGGCCAGCCTGGCCTCCGGCAACCTGACGCACCGGATCGCAGCGTCGCACCCCGGCAGCATTGCCGCCTCGCTCGAGAAGATGCGCGTCGACCTGGGCCGCATCTTCGAAGACACGCGTCGCTCCGCCGACGAGGTGCTGATCGCGGCCCGCGAGATCGAGCTCGGCACCCAGGACCTCGGCCAGCGCACGGAGCAGCAGGCAGGCTCCCTCGAGGAGACGGCTTCGGCGATGGAGCAGCTGAACGGCAGCGTGCGCGACAACGCCCTGAACGCGACCAAGGCCAGCGAGCTCGCAGCGGGCGCGTCGACGGTCGCGGAGCGCGGCGGCAGCGACGTGCAGCGCGTCGTGGCGACCATGGAACAGATCCAGCAGAACTCGACGCGGATCGCCGAGATCATCGCGGTCATCGACGAGATCGCATTCCAGACCAACTTGCTCGCGCTGAATGCGGCGGTCGAAGCCGCGCGCGCCGGCGAACAGGGTCGCGGCTTCGCGGTGGTGGCGGGCGAGGTCGGTGCGCTGGCGCAGCGCAGCGCGCAGGCCGCGCGCGAGATCAAGGGCCTGATCCAGACCAGCGTGCAGAACGTCACGGGCGGCGCGCAGCAGGTCAATTCCGCCGGACGCACGATGGCCGAGATCGTCGCGCGCGTGCGCGAAGTCAGCGAGCTGATCCAGGACATCGCGCGCGCCAGCAAGGAACAGAGCATCGGGCTCAGCAACGTCAACGAGTCGATGCTCGACGTCGACAAGACGACCCAGCAGAACGCCGCACTGGTCGAGCAGTCGACCGCCGCGGCCATCAGCCTGCGCGCGCAGGCCGCCAAGCTGGTCGAAGGCGTCGCGCAGTTCCAGCTCGAGGGCGCTGTCCACGGGCCGGCTGCCGCCAGTCGCAACACGTCGCGCGCTGACGGCGGCGCGTCACTGCCGTTCCAGTCTGCGGGCCATGAGGCGCGCCGCGCCGCGGCCTGAGCAAGCGGCCTGATCGTCCGATCGGGGTAGCGCCTTGCCGCACGGCGCCGCGATCCGTCAGACTGACGGCCTCGCGGCGCCGCAGCGCCCTCCAGACATCGGACACACGCCATGAACACGCCGGTCAGCTCGCCCGCGGGGGACACGAGCTTCTTCGGTCATCCGCGCGGCCTTGCCACGCTGTTCTTCACCGAGATGTGGGAACGCTTCACCTACTACGGCATGCGCGCGCTGCTGGTGCTGTTCCTGGTCGATGCGGTCACCAACGGCGGCTTCGGTTTCGACGACAAGACCGCGACCGCGATCTACGGCCTGTACACGGCGGCGGTCTACCTCGTGGCGCTGCCCGGCGGCTGGGTCGCCGACCGCCTGATCGGCGCGCAGAAGGCCGTGCTGTACGGCGGCCTCCTGATCGCACTCGGCAACATCACGCTGTGGCTGTCGGCCACGCCCGCGATGTTCTACCTCGGATTGATGGTCATCATCGTCGGCGTCGGCCTGCTGAAGCCAAACATTTCCGCGATCGTCGCCGAGCTGTATCCGGAAGGCGGCGGTCGGCGCGACGCCGGCTTCACGCTCTTCTACATGGGCATCAACATCGGCGCCTTCATCGGCCCGCTGATCACGGCCTGGCTTGCGCTGCATTACGGCTGGCGCGCCGGCTTCCTCGCCGCCGGCATCGGCATGCTGCTCGGCGTCGCCCAATTCCTCGCCACGCGGCACCACCTCGGCGGCGCGGGCGCGCAGCCGCATGCGGCGGCGGGCGCTGATCCGGGCAGCGCCTGGAAATGGCTGTGGCTCGGCACGACCGTCACCGTGGCGCTGATCGCGCTGCCGTTCGTCGGCATCGTGCAGGTTTCGCCGGTGCAGTTGCAGAACGCCGGCATCTACGTGATCGTCGGCATGGCGGCGCTGTACTTCCTGTACCTGCTGTTCTTCGCCGGGCTCGATGCGGTCGAGCGCCGGCGCGTGTTCGTGCTGATCGTGCTGTTCTTCGCCTGCGCGCTGTTCTGGGCCGGCTTCGAGCAGGCAGGCTCCTCGCTGAACCTGTTCGCCGAGCGCAACACCGATCGCACGGTCGGCAGCTTCGAAGTGCCGGCCGGCTGGTTCCAGTCGTTGAACGCCGTGTTCATCGTCGTTTTCGCGCCCGTGTTCTCGGCGCTGTGGGTCTGGCTCGCGAAGCGCAACATGGATCCTTCGACGCCCGTGAAGTTCGCGCTCGGCCTGATCGGCATGGCGGCCGGCTTCCTCGTGATGGTCGGTGCCGCGAACGTCGTCGCCGGCGGCGCGCAGGCCGCGGCCTACTGGCTCGTGCTGACCTACCTGCTGCACACCTATGGCGAGCTGTGCCTGTCGCCGGTCGGCCTGTCGTCGGTCACCAAGCTGGTGCCGCAGCGCTTCGTCGGCCAGAGCATGGGCGTGTGGTTCCTCGCGACGTCGCTCGGCAACCTGGTCGCGGGCGCGATCGCCGGCGAGTTCGATTCCGACAATGTCGCCGCGATGCCCGGCCAGTACATGAGCATCTTCTGGTTCGGCACGATCTCCGCGCTCGTGCTGCTGCTGATCAGCCCCGTCGTGAAGAAATGGATGGGAGGCGTGAAGTGAGCGCGTCGACGGGCGCAGCGACCGAGGCAACGCCCGCAGCGTGAATCCGGCGAATCTCAGTCGGCGCGGCAAGCTCGTGCTGTGCTTCGCTATCGTCTACCTGGTCTGGGGTTCGACCTACCTCGCGACAGCGGTCGGCGTGCGGACGCTGCCGCCATTCTCGTTCGGCGCGCTGCGCTTCCTGATCGGCGGCGCGTTGCTGCTCGCGATCGCGCGCGCGCTGCCGAGCTTCCGGATGCCGGCCAGCAGCGCCGACTGGCGACTCGAGTGGCGCCGCATCCTGATCGTCGGCGCGACCGGCTGCATGATCTCGAACGGCTGCAACGGCTGGGGCCTGCAGTACGTGGCTTCGAACCAGGCGGCGCTGCTGAACGCGACGGTCGCGTTCTGGGTCACGCTTTTCGGCCTGTTCGGCGCCCGCGGCCATGCGCCGTCGCGCCGCGCCTGGACCGGCATCGCTGTGGGACTCGCGGGCACGGCACTGATCCTGCTGCCGCGCGCACCCGCGGGTCCGGTGCTGCCGTCGCCGTACGGGCCGCTGATCCCGGAACTGATCGTGCTGTGCGGCTGCATGGGCTGGGCGGCCGGCACCGTGTTGCAGCGGACCACCCACGCGGGCTTCGACCTGCTGACATTCACGGCGCTGCAGCAGATCGTCGGCGGGCTGATGCTGCTCGCGCTCGGCGGCGCCAACGGCGAGTTCTCGCGCGACTGGAACTGGACGCCGGGCGCGTTCGTCGCGCTGGGCTACATGGCGGTCGTCAGCTCTTGCATCGCCTACACCGCCTACGCGTGGCTGACCCAGAACGCGACGCCGTCGCAGATCGGCACCTACGCGCTCGTGAACCCGGCGGTCGCGACGCTGCTCGGCTGGTTCGCGCTCGATGAACACCTGGTCGCGACGCAGTGGCTCGGTATGGTCGTGATCCTGACCGGCGTCGTGCTCGTGAACTGGTCGGCGCTGCGCAGCGGCAGCGCGATGCTTACCCGGGGCAGCGACTGACCAGCTTGACGGCCTTCTGCGCGGCCAGATCCACCGCCGGCACCGACTGCCGCTCGCGCGCGGGGAAATCGATCTGCGCGACGAGGTTGTTGCCGTCGCTGCCGCGCACGTTGGTCAGGCCCTTGTAGCGCATCAGCACGCGATCGCTCTTGCGGTAGCTGACTTCGATGTACGGCAGGAACCAGCCCAGCACGCCCGACAGATTCAGGCGGATCACGCTGGCCGGCGCGCCTTCGATCGATTCCTCGTGGTGCTTCCTGACCTTGAACGTCAGGAAATCGAGCCGGCTCGGCACCAGGAACGCGAAGCGCACCGTGCGACCGGTTTCGAGCTCGGCCCAGTGCTTGCGCACGAACTCGTCGAAGCCGGCATCCGAGACGATCGCGACGTTCGCCGGCACCTTGGCGCGGCGCACCGGCGCACTGGCGCTCGCACGCTGGAAAACCTCGAGCCCCTGCGCCGTGCGGCGCAGGCCCTCGGTGTAGCCGCTGCGCGCATCGAGCAGCGTGAACTGCGGCTCCTCGCGCGCGGCACCGTACTCGAGCTCCTTGCGCGCGAAGCTATCGGTGCCGCCGGGGCAACGGTACAGCACGACGCGCTGCTCGCCGACCGTGCCGGCGCCACGCACGAAGTGCGACTCGACGTACAGCAGCCGCTTAGACTCGAGATCGCGCGCGTAGCCGGTGAAGACCTGGTCGGCCGCGCGCGCAGCCGGCGCGCCCAGGGATGCGAATACGGCGAGGCCGGCCAGCACGGCGGAGAGGATCGGGCGTTTGCGGGCGGTCATGAAGTCCTCTTCGTGACGGCGGATCAGTTGGATGCAACCGGGTCGAGGACCCACGCGGAGATCATCACCCGGGCCGGCGCCCGATGCGTTCGAAGCCCTTCGGCCCGATGAACCAGGAGCCGACCCAGCCGGTCAGCCCGACGATGACGGCCGCGAAGAACGCACTGCCGAAACCGGCGATCACAAAGCCCGGCAGCAGCCACGCGACCAGCGCCAGCATGCCGGCGTTGAGGACCAGCAGGAACAGCCCGAGCGTGACCAGCGTTATCGGCAAGGTCAGCACGATCGCGATCGGGCGGATGAACGCATTGACGATGCCGAGCAGCAACCCCGCGAGCAGCAGCGTGGCCGCCGAGTCGACGCTGACGCCATCGACCCACTCGGCAGCGAGCCACAGGCCGAAGGCGGCGATCACGGCGCGCAGGATGAATCCGGTCATGGCACTGCTCCTTCGGCGTCGAGCCCTTTTTCGAGATAGACCTTGAGCCGCGCCAGCGCAAGGCGCCAGCCGGCCTGATGATCGCGCAGCAGCCGGCCGTGCGCCGGCGCCTCGGAGAAGCCGCTGCCGAGCACGCGCACCAGCGTTTCGGGCGGACGCCATTCGATCATGACGTCGTCGATGGTCGCGCTGTCGCCCTCGGGCACCGCCGGAGATGGCAGGTGGATCAGCCGCAGCCGGCGCTGCGGCTCGAACACATCGATATGCGCGATGAAATCGCGCTGCCGGTCGAGGCTGCCCGACATCGAACCGCCCGGCCGCGCGCTGATGCGCGCGCCCGGCGAACACCAGCGCTGCAGCTTCTGCGCGTCGATCAGGCAAGCCCAGATCCGCGCCGGTTCCGCACGGATGTCGATTCGCAGGGCGTATCCACGGCTTCGCTCCACCATGGCGCTATTGTGCCATCCAGCTATGCTGCGGGTCCCTGCTTCGACGAGGTTTCGCGATGTCCCTGGTCTACTTCGTGCTGCTGCTCGCGCTGCTCCAGTACTTCAGCTTCGGCATCAAGGTGGGCCGCGCCCGCGCGCAGTACGGCCTGCCCGCGCCCGCCATCACCGGCCATCCGGATTTCGAACGCATCTACCGCGTGCAGATGAACACGCTCGAGCAACTCGTGCTGTTCGTGCCGGCACTGCTGCTGTTCGCGGAGCTGGTCCATGCGCGCTGGGCCGCGGGACTCGGGCTGGTGTTCATCGTCGGGCGCGCGCTGTACTCGGCGGGCTATACCAAGGCCGCCAACAAGCGCCACATCGGCTTCGGCCTATCGGCGCTGCCGGTCCTGGTGATGCTGCTGGGAGCGCTGGTCGCCGCGGCACTGGCGGCTTGGCGCGACGCGGGCTTGGGCTGAGCGCGCCGCGGCGCGCGGCTCAGGGCCTGCCCGCGGCGGCCGCGGGCAAGGATGCGAGCCGTGACGACCCCTTCAGCGCGCCGAGCGCAACGCGCACCTCGCGATCACGGCGCAGCAGTTCGCCGCCGCCGGAGAGACCGTCGAGATCGGCAGGCGGCTCTTCGATACCGTCGACGCGCAAGTCCGGCACGATGCCGCGTTCGTTGATCATCGCGCCGGAGGGCGTCGCGTAGTACGACGTCGTCAGCTTCAGCGCGCGACCGTCGGCCAGCGGAATCACGGTCTGCACCGAACCCTTGCCGTAGCTGCGTCGGCCGACCACCGTGGCGCGGTGGTGATCCTGCAGCGCTCCGGCCAGGATCTCGGACGCCGACGCCGAGCCGCCGTTGATCAGCACGGCGAGCCGCGCGCCGTCGGTCAGGTCGCCCGGCGTCGCCGCCATCGTGAAGCGCGCGTCAGGCGCGCGGCCATCGGCGGTCACGATGACGCCGCGATCCAGGAACGCATCCGCGACCTGCACTGCGGACTCGAGCACGCCGCCCGGGTTGTTGCGCAGGTCGAGCACCAGGCCGGACAGCGGCTGTGCCGTTTGCTTGGCCAGCGCGCGCAGCGCGGCCTCGACATCCTTCGGCGTGGTGTCGCTGAAGGCCGTGATCCGAAGGTAGCCAAAGCCAGGCTCGAGCAGCGCGCTCTGCACGCTCTGCACCTCGACCCGCGCGCGCGCCAGCGACAGCTCGACCGTGTCGGCGGCACCTGGGCGCTTGAGCCCCAATCGCACGATGGAGCCCGCCTCGCCGCGCATCTGGTCGATCGCGCTCTCGACATCGAGTTCGACCGGGCGGTCGTCGATGCGGACGATCATGTCGCCGCCGCGGATGCCGGCCTCAGCCGCCGGCGAACCTTCGAGGGTCCGCAGCACCATGATGCCGCCTTCCTCGGCCGACACTTCGACGCCGATGCCGGGATAGCTGCCGCTGGTGCTGAGCCGGATCTCTTCGTACTCGTCGCGATCGAGATAGGCGGAATAGGGATCGAGGCCGGCGACCATGCCGCGCACGGCATTCTCGACCAGCTGCGTGTCATCGACCCGCTCGACGTACTCGCGCTTGACGCGCGCGACGATGTCGGCGAGCTGGCGCTGCTCCTCGGGCGTCAGGGCAGGCGCCCGGGCAGTCGCGGCACTGGCCGGCGCGCTGCGCTCGGCAGCGCCGCGCTTGGCGAGCGCGTCGCCGGTCATGGACACGGCGGCCCCCAGGGCGAGGCCCAGCATCAGCGCGACAGTGATATGCGAGCGACCGTTCATGGCGATCTAATGACCTCCGCCCGATACTACCCGCGTCGCGCCCCGGACCCCAAATCCGGCGCCGCGCCGCCGCTGGCGAGGCCGTCCAGCTACTAGCTGACCGCGACCGCGTGCGGTCCGGAGGCCTCGAGGTACTCCGCCTGCAGCGGCGTCATCGCCGCGTACAGCGGCAGTTCGTCGAGCACTTCGGTCAGCGGCACGGGCCGCCCGATCGCAAAGCCCTGGCCGAAATCGACCCCGAGCGTGGTCAGGCGGGTCACCAGTTCCGGCGTCTCGGCGTACTCGCCGACCGTCGCGATGCCGATGTTGCGGGCCAGCTGGGCGATCGCCTGGACCATGGACTCGGAGCGCGGGTCGCGCAGGATGTCGCGCACGAAGCTGCCGTCGATCTTCAGCAGCGTGGCCGGCAGCGAGCGCAGGTACGCCAGCGACGACAATCCCGTGCCGAAATCGTCGAGCGCCACCCCGCAGCCGATCCGGCGCAGGCCGCGCATCAGCTGCTCGGCGCGGGCGATGTTCTGCACGGCATCGCTTTCCGTCAGCTCGAAACACAGCACGCCCGGGGCGATGCCGCTGCCCTCGATGCGCTGGAACAGGAATTCGGCGAACCCGTCATCGCCCAGCGACTGGCCGGAGAAGTTGATGCTGAACACGACGGGCCGGTGCGCGAGCTGCGCGGCATGCGGCTTCAGCATCTCGATGGCCTGCGACACGACCCAGCGATCGATCGCCGGCATCAGCTGGTAGCGGCGCGCGGCCGACAGGAAGCGATCCGGCCCGACCGTCTCGCCGTTCGTGCCGATCATGCGCAGCAGCAGCTCGAAGTGCGGCGGATGACGCTGCCCCCTGTCGGCGAGCGGCTGGATCAGCTGCGCGTCGAGGCGGAAGCGGTTGGCGGCGATCGCCTTGCGCAACTCGCCCGCCGTCGTGATGTCGGTGAAGCGGCGGATGATGCTCAGGTCAGCCTCTTCGTGGACGTCGACGCGGTTGCGGCCGCGATCCTTGGCGGTCTTGCATGCCGTTTCAGCGGCGGCCAGCGCATGCGGCAGCCCATCGTGGCTGCGCTCTAGCGAAGCGACGCCGATGCTGATGGACACATGCAGGCGCGTGGTGGCGTGCGTGGAACCCAGCTGCGCCGCGCTCTCGCGCAGCGACTCGGCGAATTCGGTGGCCTTCTCGCGCGGTTGCGGCAACAGCAGCGCGAAGCGATCGCCGGAGATGCGGGCCGCGAGCCCGCCCGCGGGCAAGCGCCGCCGCAACAGTTCGCCGATCTGCGCGAGGATGGCGTCGCCCTCGTGCATGCCGAAGTTCTCGTTGATCGCATGCAGCTGGTCGACGTCGATGTACAACGCGCTCTGCAGGCGCGGTGCCGTGGGTTCGCCCCCGAGCGCGATGACACGCTGCTCGAGCGCCGGGCGCGTCAGCAGGCCCGTGACCCCGTCGTAGCTGGCCTCGACGCTCGCCGAGGCCTTGCGCGCGAGCAGCTCGATCAGGCGCGCGTCGCGGGCTTCGAACTCGGGCGCCGAGGCATCGCGAAACAGGGCCAGTGCGCCGGTCGTGCGGCCGTTCGGATGCCGCAGCGGGCAGCACAGGATCCGATACGGCATCGCTTCGTTGCCGGCGCCGCTCGTGACGCGATTGATGATCACGGGCTCGCGGCGGGTCTGCATCAGGTTGAGCAGCTGCCGATGCGTGCGCGCGAGCAGCGAACCATCGGCCTGGCGGCCGGCGGCGGCGCGCATCAGGGCGATGCTCTTCTCGGGCACGATCAGCGCGGTCAGCGCGCAGCCCATGTGATCGGCGGCGCGCTGCAGCATGTCCTTCAGTTCATCGGCGGGGGCAGCCGGCTCGGTGGTCTCGGCATCGGACACCGACAACAGCAGCTCCATGTCCTTGTCGCGGCTCGAGAGACGCTCGGCGAGCTCGACCAGGCTGGACTGCGAGACGAGTTCGCGCCGCAGGCACTCGATCGCCGGGCGCACCAGTGCATTGACCATCGAGAACGACGGCGGCTCGCCATCGCCATGATGCCGCACGGCCACGGCCACGGTCGCCAGCATCCCGCCGGCATCGGTGCGCAGCCACCACAGGTAGACCGGCGAAGCGTCGCGATCGGTGACGACCACTTCGCCCGGCAACGCGACATCGTTGCGCGCGCGGTTCTGCGACGCTTCGACGAGCTGCGGCAGATCCGGCCCGGTCATGGATTCGGTCGTCCAGCGCAGCTGGATGGCCGCATCGAAGACCCAGATGTCTTGGGTGCGCGGCAGCAGCGACCGCAGCAGCTGCGCGTACGGCTCGAGCGTGCTCCACGCCGAGCTCGGGGCCGGTTTGGACTTGTCGCTGCTCATGTTCCTGATGGGTACGGGCGCGCCACGCGCGCGGAATTCAGGCCATAACGATGCGCGAAGCGGCGCCGGACGATATCGACGCAGTTGGCAGAATTGTCAAATCGCCGCGTGGGTGGAATCTGCGCCGGGGCGCGCGTGTTGCGCGAGCGCCGAATCCCCGCGATTCGCGGCAATTCTGTGATGGACGTCACAGGCGGCGCGCGGCCGCGCGCCGCACGGCGGGTCAGCGGTCGGGCGCCGGCTTCTGGAACCACGGCCGCGGATCGAGCGGCTGGGCATTGCGGCGAATCTCGAAGTACAGCTCCGGGCGCGGCCGGCCCCCGCTGTCGCCGACGGCGGCGATCGAATCGCCCGCCGTCACGCGCTCGCCGACCTTGCGGAATAGCGCATCGTTGTGGCCATACAGGCTCATGTAGCCGCCGCCGTGGTCGACGATGACGAGCAGGCCGAGGCCCGCCAGCCAGTCGGCATAGATGACGCGGCCGTGGTAGATGCTGCGCACCGCAGCGCCGCGCTCGGCCGACAGCAGCACCCCTTCCCACTTCAAGCCGCCGGCGCGCGTCTCGCCGTAGCGCGCGACGACACGCCCCGCGACCGGCCAGGTCAGCTTGCCGCGCAGCCGCGCGAACGGATCGCGGCTGTCGCTCGGGAAGCGCTGGATCGCGCGCCGCAACTCGCGCAGCAGCCGCTCGAGCGCCGCCTGCTCCTTGCGCAGCCGCTCGAGGCTCGCGACCCGCGAGCGCGACTCCTGCTGCACCTTCGCGAGCACCGCGCCGCGCTCGCTGCGGGCGGACTCGAGCGCGTCGAGTTCGCGCTTCTGGTCCTGCTCGAGCGCGGCATAGCGCTGCTCCTCCGCTTCGAGCTGGACCTGCAGTTGGGCCAGCGACGCGATGTGCTCGCGGATCCGCGCGATCTGGCCGGCGCGGGCGCGCCCGAAATAGCCGTAGTACGCGAACATGCGCCCCGCGCGCGCCGGGTCGCGCTGGTTCAGCAGCAACTTCAGCGGCTCATCGCGCCCGATCAGGTAGGCGGCGCGCATCTGGCCGGCGAGCGCATCGCGCTCGGTGCCGAGGTCGCGCTCGCGGGCGCGGCTCTGGGCCTCGATTTGGCCGCGGCGCGTCCGGCTGTCTGCGCGCTGCCGCTGCAGCTCCCGCAGCCGCTCCCGCGCGCCGGCCACCGACTGCTCGGCGGTGCGCAGCTCGCGGGTCAGCCGGTCGCGCTCGGCAGCGTCGCGGCCCACCTGCTCGCGGATGCGCGCGATTTCGCCGCGGATCCGCGCCAGATCCGCCTCGGTCTGCGTCCGGTCGGCGCGCTGCGCCAGCGTCGGCGTCGCGGCCAGGCCGCAGGCCAGCAGCAGGCCCGCGGCCAGGGCGACCAGCCGCCGCGCCGCGAACCGCAAGCCAATGATGTTCAATGCTTTCATGCGACGCGGCGCAGTGTAGCGCAGCCGCCTCGCGCCGCCCGGACCCGCTATAATCGCGGGCCTTTTTTCCTGAGGACCCGGGGCGCATGGAACGATTGCTCGAGTACGCCGCGAACCACCCCTGGCTGGTGTCGGCCACGGTGCTGGCGCTGATCCTCGTGCTGGTGTTCGAACTGCGCTTGCGGCAGAACGAGTTCGCCGCCGTGTCCCCGCAGGATGCGATCCGGCTGATGAACCAGGGCGCCCTGGTGCTCGACCTGCGGCGTCCCGAGTCCTATGCGGAAGGGCACCTCAGCGGCGCGCGGCGCATGGACTCCGCCGAGATTCTCAAGGCTGGCGAGACTTTCAAGAAATACAAAGAGAAGACCGTCGTCGTCTATTGCGACTCGGGCTCGATCGGCGCCTCGGCGGCCCGCATCCTCGCCGGCCAGGGCTTCACGAAGGCCGTGAACCTGCGCGGCGGCATCGCCAACTGGCGCACCGAGGGCCTGCCGGTGTCCAAGGACGCGGCCAAGGACAAGCGCGCATGACTGCAGCGCCGCCCGTCGTCATCTACACGAAGAGCTGGTGCCCGTACTGCATCCGCGCCAAGGCGCTGCTCGATGCGAAGCAGGCCCGCTACGCGGAGATCGACATCGAGCGCGATCCGCCGCGGCGCGCCGAGATGATCGCCCGCAGCGGCCGCAGCACCGTGCCGCAGATCTTCATCGGCACCACGCATGTCGGCGGCTGCGACGACCTGCACGAACTCGAAGCGCGCGGCGGACTCGATCCGCTGCTGGCGCGTTAACCGGGCGCCCGCGCCCACTGCACTGGAGTCTTCATGGCTGACGAAAACCAGGCCGGCACGCCCGCCGCGCCCACTGCCGCATCCGGCAACGAACCCGAGTTCTCGCTGCAGAGCGTCTATCTGAAGGATTGCTCCTTCGAGGCGCCGAACGGCCCGCGCGTGCAGGGCGAATGGAACCCGCAGATCTCGCTCGACCTCAACACCGCCGCCGAATCGCTGGCCTCCGACACGCGCGAAGTCGTGCTGACGGTCAGCATCACGGCGAAGATCGGCGAAGCCACGGCCTTCCTCGTCGAGGTCAAGCAGGCCGGCGTGTTTGGCGTGCGCAACCTGACCGAAGCCGACCATCGTCGCGCCATCGCCAGCGTCGCGCCGACCGTGCTGTTCCCGTACGCGCGCGCCGTCGTCGCGCAGCTCGTGTCGCTCGGCGGCTTCCCGCAGATGCTGCTGCCGCCGGTGAACTTCGACGCGCTGTACGCGCGCTCGCTCGCCGAAGCGCAGGCCGCCAGCGCCACGCGCAACTGAGCACGGACTGCGGTCGCGCGTGAGCAGCCCGCAGGACACCGCCACCGCCGCGCCGATGGTCGTCATCGGCGCCGGCTCCTGGGGCACGGCGCTCGCGATCCAGTGCGCCCGCGCCGGGCACCCGACCCGGCTGTGGGGCCGTGATGTCGCGCAGCTCGAGGCGATGGCCCGCGAGCGGCGCAATGCGCGCTACCTGCCGGACGCCGCGTTTCCCGATGCGCTGCAGGTCGCGCAGTCGCTCGACGCCGCGCTCGATGGCGTGCGCAATGTGCTGGTCGTCGTGCCGAGCCACGCGCTGCGCGACACGCTGACCCAGCTGCGCCCGGCGCTCGCGCCCGATGCGCGCATCGCCTGGGCGACCAAAGGCTTCGAGCTCGCGACCGGATTGCTGCCGCACCAGGTGGCGCGCGAAGTGCTCGGCAATGCGATCCCGATCGCCGTGCTGTCCGGCCCGACATTCGCGAAGGAAGTCGGTGCCGGCCTGCCCACCGCGATGACCGTCGCGTCGCCCGATGCCGCGTTCGCGACCGAACTCGCGCACGCGCTGTCGTCGAGCCATTTCCGCGCCTACACCTCGAGCGACATCGTCGGCGTCGAAGTCGGCGGCGCCGTCAAGAACGTGCTCGCGGTCGGCGCCGGCCTCGCCGACGGGCTCGGCTTCGGCGCCAACACGCGCGTCGCGTTGATCACGCGCGGCCTCGTCGAGATGACGCGGCTCGGCGTCGCGCTCGGCGCGCAGCGCGACACCTTCATGGGACTCGCCGGACTCGGCGATCTCGTGCTGACCTGCACCGACAACCAGTCGCGCAATCGCCGCTTCGGCCTGCTGCTGGCCGCCGGGCGCAGCGTCGACGATGCGAAGCGCGAGATCGGCCAGGCCGTCGAAGGCTATCTCGCGGCGCGCGCCGTGCGTGCCGTCGCCGCGCGGCACGCGGTCGCGATGCCGATCTGCGAGGGCATCTACCAGGTGCTTTATGAAGACTTGCCCGCGCCGGAACTCGTGCGCGGCCTGATGACGCGCCCGATCAAGGCGGAGACGGCGTAGCCAGCGTCGAGCCGGCACCGGCGAAGCCGCACTGCTTCCACGCTTCGTACACGACGACGGCGACCGAGTTCGACAGGTTCAGGCTGCGGTTGCCTTCGAGCATCGGCAAGGTCGCGACCTGCACGCCCGGCAGTTGCGCGAGCGCCTGCGGCGGTAGCCCGCGCCGCTCGGAGCCGAACACCAGCGCATCGCCGGGCAGGTAGCGGATCTCGTCGTAACGGCAGTTTCCGCCGGTTTCGATCGCGATCCAGCGCGCCGCAGGGAAGCTCGCGACGCACGCGGCGAGGTTCTCATGGACCTGCACGCGCGCCATCCAGCGATAATCGAGACCGGCGCGGCGCAGCGAGCGCTTGTCGAGGTCGAAGCCCAGCGGCCTGATCAGGTGCAGCGTGATGCCCGTGTTGGCCGACAGCCGGATGGCATTGCCGGCGTTGGGCGGGATCTCGGGTTCGAACAGGACCACGTGGAACATCGCCGCGCATGTTACCGCGACCGGATTGAGGGATAATCGCGCCATGGCCGCCGCCCCCGAACACATCGACTCGCCGCTGCGCTACCGCTTCTGCGGCATGGACTTCGCCTCGCCGATCGTGCTGCTGTCAGGCTGCGTCGGCTTCGGCGAGGAATACACGCGCGTCGAAGGCTTTTCGAACACCGACGTCGGTGCCATCGTGCTCAAGGGCACGACGCGCGAACCGCGGCTCGGCAACCCGGCGCACCGCGTCTACGAGACGCCGATGGGCATGCTGAACGCGATCGGTCTGCAGAACCCGGGGGTCGATCACGTCGTCGACCACATCCTGCCGACGCTCGACTTCACCGAGACCACGTTCTTCGCCAACGTCTGCGGCTCCACCATCGACGATTACGTCGAGGTCACGCGGCGCTTCGACGATTCGCCGATCGACGCGATCGAGATCAACATCTCGTGCCCGAACATCAAGGAAGGCGGCGTCCAGTTCGGCAACTACCCGGAGATGTCGGCGCGCGTGGTCGAGGCCTGCCGCCGCGTGACGTCGAAGCCGCTGATCACCAAGCTGTCGCCGAACCAGACCGACATACGCGAAAACGCGCGGCGCTGCATCGAGGCGGGCAGCAATGCACTGGCCGTCATCAACACCGTGATGGGCATGTCGATCGACGTGAAAACCCGCAAGCCCGTGATCGGCAATGTGCAGGGCGGTCTCTCGGGGCCGGCGATCAAGCCGATCGCGCTGCTCAAGGTGATGCAGGTGGCGGAGATCGCGCGGCCGCTCGGCATCCCGATCATCGGCCAGGGCGGCATCTGCAGTCCGGACGACGCGCTCGAATTCATCATCGCGGGCGCGACCGCGGTCGGCGTGGGCACGTCGCTCTTCTACGAGCCGCTGTCCTGCAAGCGCATCAATGCGGGCATCGCGAGTTATCTCGCCGCCAACAAGCTGGCTGCGGTCGGCGAATTGATCGGCAGCCTCGACGCGCCGAAGAAGGTCGTGCAGGCCTGCAGCTGCTGATCGCCCCTCACCTCGCCCGCCGTGGTGGGAGGGGTCGCGCAACGCGC
>CAZPJE010000023.1:0-1997 GCA_964586725.1 uncultured Steroidobacteraceae bacterium
ATATCGTCGCGCGTGTTATGGTCCAGTTGAGAGATTACACGCCGCCGCGGTCGCTGTATTTCCCGAGCGGGCCAGACTCGGTTTACATCGACCTGATTACAGCAACCGAAGTGATCGTGACGCGGTGAGAAAGGTTGCGGCCCTAGCCGTCATCATCCTCGGAGCCCTCGCCGTCATGGGCTCCGGTGGGGGATCGTATCAGGGCGGCAGTTACGGGTCGCGGGGGGCCTCCTACCTGGCGGGCGGGGCGGCGAGCGGCAAGTGGAAGGGCCACGAGCTGGTCATGGTTGTGCTCGCCGACGACGGCTATGACGCCAACCTCGTCTGGTCGCGTGCTGCTGACTCGCTCGGCGTATCGTATACACTTGCACCTTCGGACGCTCCCACCGGGGGCGTGGACGCAGCAGGCTTTTTGACGACGGAGCAACTCGCAACCGTTGCGGGGCGCGGCATCGATGTCGGCTCGACGGGTACGCACCATCGCACCAACGGCATCAAGGCCCATGTCTATACGGCGGGGCAGGACGCGGCCTACAACGACTCCCTCAACGTCTCGACGACGCCTGCATGGGTGACCTCTGCGACCGGCGTGGCCCCGCGCAGTTGGTCGGCTGATGGATACCAGTGGACCTATCGAGCCGCGAAGAATGCCCGCGCCAATGGGTACAAGGCTGTTGCCGCTGGATTTGGATATGACGCAGCCGCGAGTGGGCTGACTGCCGATCACGAATATATCCGCAGCGTCATCGAGGGCGGAACGGTCGGCTGGGACCGCATGGATGTTGCCCACTTCCTCCCGTGGGATGATGTGGGCTGTCTTTACGCGATCGGCTGCTTCCCTGGCGAAACGAGCATCGGCGCGATCTTCGGTGCTAGCGCCGCCGGCAGCACTGACAAGGCGACTCTGTTCTCCAATCTTGACGCGGCGGCCGATACCGTCCGGGCTCATGGCAATGCGCCGATCGTCTTCCGGCTGCACGGGTCAACGGTCACCCGCGAGGACTTCGAGAACGTCGTGGAGTGGTCGCGTTCGCGACGGGTGTGGATGACATCGCTCAAGGAGATGGCAAACTACTACCGCGCGCGCCACGTTCCGCGAGACCCCCCGCATTGGGCGTACCAGGCGAAGCTCGATGGAATCACGGCAGCTGATTCGATCTTCTGGGGCCCGCCCGCGCCCGCCGCTGCGACGTGTGCGACCGACTCGTTCGTCTTCTCGTTCGACACAACGGCGGTCACTCGGGCATCCTATACCGGACAGGTGAACGAGGGGCACGGGTTCGGCTGGCTCGACTACGATACCCAAGGCAACTCAGGCAGTTGGAGCGCCAAGGTGTTCCGGCCGCAGGCTGGGGGATTCGCCTCTGGTCACCCGTCCGTGACGTATGGGTTCAACATATCTTCTCTTGCCGGTAAGACCGTTGTCAGCGCCGACCTGTACTACTACACGGAGTTCGCGCTGTCCGAATCCTCGCTGCCCGCCGCCGAGCAGAACTACACCGTTGTCATCGGGGTCACGAACCCCGCCGTCCTCCAGTACATGAACAACGTGGAGACCTCATACGACTACGGCGATTCTGCGCAGACCATCGCCCGGACCGTCGAACTCGTCACCTACGACCGGTATTACAAGCTCGGAAGCTACGTCTACCCGAACGAGGGGTACACGAAGTTTCTCGCTGGGTGGGGCAGGCAGCGCGTGACCGACTATGTGCAGCGCGTTGTCGATGATTCGCTGCCGTCTGCCGGTTTCATGCTGTGGGGCAAGAAGGTGTCGAGCAACGCCTACTGCAACGTCGATATGCCGAAGGCGACGGCGTCGAAACGGCCGTACCTGGTCGTGAGGACCTGCAAGTAACCGCAGCCGAGAGGACGAGCCGTGGAGTACACAGCGCAGGACGTGAAAGAGATCATCGCCGAGCTGTCCAAGATCAACGCCAAGCTGGCGGCAATCGAGGAAGCCCAGCGGCACCCCTCGCCGACCTGCGCTGTCCACG
>CAZPJE010000024.1:0-8740 GCA_964586725.1 uncultured Steroidobacteraceae bacterium
GGGCAGGCTCAGCAGCGCGAACCAGCCTTGCATCGCGAGCGGATCGACGCCCTGCAGGCGCTTGACGGCGATCAGGCCCAGCGCGCCAACGAACGCTGAACCGATCACGAACGCGAGGCTGGGCCAGTACTCGAACACCCGCGGATCAAGGCCCATGACCATGACACCGGCGAACGACAACGCAATTCCCGTCCAGCGCCGCCAGTGCACGACTTCGCCCAGCAACGCCACGCACAGCAGCGTCGTGAACGGCACGCCGAGCTGCCCGGCGATCGCCACCGACGCCACGTTTTCCGCCAACGAGAGCCCGACGAACATCAGCGCGAAGCAGATGGCGCCCGACAGCAGCCCGGCCACGACGATCGCGCCCATCTGGCCGCGATACAGGCGCAGGAACGGCGCAAGCACCAGCGCCACGAGCGCAAAGCGCAGCGTCGTGAACAGGATCGGCGGCATCTGGTCGACGCCGATCTTGCTGATGACGAGGTTCAGGCCCCAGAGGATCGTGATGCCGAGCAGCAGCAGCAGATCGCGTGGCGCGATCCGCGTCATCCGAACCGCGACCGGACCAGGTGATACACGAGGCGCGCACATTGCGCCTCCGCGCCCACCGGTCTGCCCGGCCGCTCGCGCGTGTTCCAGGCGTGAAGATCCAGATGCAGCCAGTTGCGCGTGCGCGGCACGAAGCGCTTCAGGAACAGGCCGCCGATGATGGCGCCTGCGAACGCATGGCTCGCGACATTGCTGACATCGGCGACCTTGCTGCCGAGGTCCTCGTCGTAACCAGCCCACAGCGGCATCGGCCAGATCGGATCGGCCTGCGCATCACCGATGCGCTGCGCCTCGCGCAACAGGTCGTCGTCGGTCGAAAACGCGGCCGGCAGTTCCGGCCCGAGCGCGGTGCGCGCTGCCCCCGTCAGGGTCGCGAAATCCACCAGCAGGCTAGGCGTCTCGTTATCCGCGTCCGCCAAGGCGTCCGCAAGGATCAGGCGACCTTCCGCATCCGTGTTGTTGATCTCGACCGACAGCCCGCTGCGGGAGCGCACGACGTCACCCGGACGACAGGCATTGCCGGCGACCGCATTCTCGACCGCCGGAATCAGCAGCCGCAGCTGGATCGGCGCGCGCAGCTCCATCAGCATCCGCGCCGTCGCGAGCGCGACCGCCGCCCCGCCCATGTCCTTCTTCATCAGCAGCATGCCCGCGGCCGGCTTCAGATCGAGGCCACCGCTGTCGAAGCAGACCCCCTTGCCCACTAGCGTGACGCGCGGCGCGCCCGCATCTCCCCAGCGCAAGTCGATCAGGCAGGGCGGCCGCGTGCTCGCGCGTCCGACGGCGTGCACGAGCGGATAGCCTGCCTCGAGCTCCGCACCCGTGACGACCCGCAGCTGCGCGCCGCAGCTGCGCGCTGTCAGCGCCACGGCGTCGGCCAGTTCCTGGGGCCCGAGTTCATTGGAGGGCGCGTTGATCAGATTGCGCGCGTCGTTCAAGGCCGCCGCGGCAGCGAGCGCCGGCGCGACCGGCGCCGCGTCGCGCAGCTGCAGGCCGGCGCGCACCGGCGGCTGCGCGATGCTGCGGAACTGGTTAAGGCGATATGCGCCGAGCAACCAGCCGAGCGCGAGGCGCTGCAGGATCGGTGCGTCGAGGTCTTGAGCAGGCTGGAACCGCCCCTGGGGCAGTCGATCGGGCAATGACGCGGCATGCCAGATCGACAGCGCATGGACACCCGGCGCTGCGCCGAGCCCGAGCACTGCCCCGCCGACGCCGCCGGCGGCATCCGGCAGCGTCACGAGCCGCAGTCGTTCTGCGGCGAAACCGAGCGCATCGAGCCACGCGCGCTGGTGGCCAGTCAGGGTCGCCCGCCACAGCGGCAGGTCCGCCTCGCTGATGAACCACAACGGCCGGGCGCCCTCGGGCGCAGTGCCGAAGTGCAGGGTATCGAGATCTGTCACGTTGGAAGCATAGCGCAGTCGTCGTAATGCCCGAGTCCGCGATACGGTCTGCAGCGTCGGTCGCATTGACAATGCGCGCGGGCCTGTGATGACATTGCGCGCTCATGATTACCGCACCGGCCAGCCAGTCGCTTCGACTTGCCCTGCTCCTTCTTGGATGCAGCCGGTGCGGGCTGCTCGCCTGACGCGCTAGCGCGAACGGGAGCAGGACACCAGAACCCCGCACCGGCCCACCAGCCGATGCGGGGTTTTTTGTTTCAGCACCACGGGAGTGACCGATGAAGATCTACGGCAAGAAAGACGTCAACAAGAAAGCGCTCGCCAAGGCGCGCATCTGCGTGCTCGGCTACGGCAGCCAGGGCCGCGCCCATGCGCTGAACCTGAAGGACAGCGGCTATGACGTCGTCATCGGTGTCCGCAAGGGCAACAGCTGGAACAAGGCCAAGAAGGACGGTCTCGCCGTCGCCGAGCCGGTCGATGCCGTCAAGGGCGCCGACCTGGTCGCGATGCTGGTGCCGGATCTCGCCCAGAAGGCCACCTACGGCGAAATCCTGCCGAACCTGAAGAAGGGCGCGACGCTGCTGTTCGCGCATGGCTTCAACATCCACTTCAAGCAGATCAAGCCGCGCAAGGATCTCGACGTCGTGCTGATCGCGCCGAAGGGCCCGGGCGACCTCGTCCGCCGCCAGTACCAGCAGGGCCGCGGCGTGCCCTGCCTGATCGCGGTGTTCCAGGACGCGAGCAAGTCTGCCTTCGCGAAGGCCCTCTCCTACGCCGACGGCATCGGCGGCACGCGCGGCGGCGTGCTCACCACCACTTTTGGCGAAGAGACCGAGACCGACCTGTTCGGCGAGCAGGCCGTGCTGTGCGGCGGCGCCACCGAGCTTGTCGTCAAGGGTTTCGAAACGCTGGTCGAAGCCGGCTACCAGCCGGAAGTCGCCTACTACGAGTGCCTGCACGAACTGAAGCTGATCGTCGACCTGCTGCACGAGGGTGGCATCGCGAAGATGCACCAGTTCATCAGCGAGACCGCGAAGTACGGCGACCTGACGCGTGGGCCGCGGGTCGTGAACCGCAACACGAAGAAGGAAATGAAGAAGATCCTCGCCGAGATCCAGCAGGGCAAGTTCGCCCGGCAGTGGATCAATGAGAACGCTTCCGGCCGCAAGAAGTACAACAAGCTGCTGAAGGCCGACCTCAAGCACCCGATCGAGAAGGTGGGCGCGAAGCTGCGCTCCCGCATGCCGTGGCTGGAGCAGTCCCGCTAAGGAGTATCCGAGATGGCACCGAATCCCGACAGAGTCCTGATCTTCGACACGACGCTGCGCGATGGCGAACAGTCGCCGGGCTGCAGCATGACCCGACCGGAAAAGCTACGCGTCGCGCGCGCGCTTGCCGATCTCGGCGTCGACGTGATCGAAGCAGGGTTCCCCGCCGCCTCGCGCGGCGACTGGGAGGCGGTGAACGCGGTGGCGCGCGAGATCCAGGGACCGATCATCTGCGGTCTCGCGCGCTGCAACCGCGACGACATCGAACTCGCGGCCAAGGCGCTGCGTGATGCGCAGAAGCACCGCATCCACGTGTTCCTGGCCACGAGCGCGATCCATCGCCAGTACAAGCTCAACATGGCGCAGGAAGAAATCATCCGCGCCGCCGTCGAGGGCGTGAAGATCGCGCGCGAGTTCTGCGACGACGTCGAGTTTTCGCCCGAGGATGCCTCGCGCACCGAGCTCGAGTTCCTCGCCCAAGTCGTCGAGGCGGTCATCGAGGCCGGCGCGACCACGGTCAACATCCCGGATACCGTCGGCTACACCGTGCCGCACGAGTTCTCCGAGCTGTTCCGCTACCTGCGCAAGAACGTCCGCGGCATCGACAAGGTCACGCTGTCGGTGCATTGCCATGACGATCTCGGCATGGCGGTCGCGAACAGCATCATGGCGGTCGTCAACGGCGCGCGGCAGGTCGAGTGCACGATCAACGGCATCGGCGAGCGGGCCGGCAACTGCTCGCTGGAGGAAGTCGTCATGGCGCTGAAGACGCGCGAGACCTTCTTCAACGCGCGCACCGGCATCCAGACCAATCGCCTGTATCCGACCGCGCGACTCGTGTCGTCGATCACCGGCATGCCGATCCCGCGCAACAAGGCGATCGTCGGCGAGAACGCGTTCGCACACGAATCCGGCATCCACCAGCACGGCATGCTGAAGCACCACAGCACCTACGAGATCATGCGTCCGGACGACGTCGGCCTCGCCCGCTCGAGCCTCGTGCTCGGCAAGCACAGCGGCCGCCATGCGTTCCGCGAGCGCGTCAAGGAACTCGGTTTCGAACTCGACGACGTCGAGTTCAACCGCGTGTTCACCGAGTTCAAGGCGCTCGCAGACAAGAAAAAGGAGTTGTTCGACGGCGACATCGAGGCGCTGGTGTTGCGTGCCGAGGGTTCGGCCGCGGGCCCGTGGAGCCTCGAATCCCTGCGCACCGAATCCGAGTCACAGCACGGCGCCCGCGCGTACATCGTAATGCGGCATGCCGATGGGCGCAGCATCGAGCGCTCGTCGACCGGCGACGGCCCAGTCGACGCGACCTTCAAGGCGATGGAAGAAGCCACCGGCGTGCATGTCGTGCTGCGCAAGTTCGAGCTGCGCAGCGTGTCCGAGGGCGAGGACGCCCAGGGCGAGGCCATCGTCTACGTCGATTTCAATGGCCGCAGTTACCGCGGCTCGAGTGTCAGCACCGACATCGTCGAGTCGAGCGCCCGCGCATTTCTGGAAGTCATCAACCGTATCGAGCTCGCGCAGAAGTCCGGCGCAGCCCGCAACCAGGAGGAAGGAGCCGGCGCCACGCGCGTCGCCCAGGCAGCCGTATGACGACGCCCCGCACGATGTTCGAAAAGGTCTGGTCGGCCCACGAAGTGGTGCCGCAGACCGCTGACACCCCCGCCATCATCTTCATCGACCTGCACCTGACGCACGAAGTCACGTCGCCGCAGTCGTTCACGACGCTGCGCGAGCGCGGCATCAAGGTGCGCCGGCCTGATCTCACGCTCGCGACCATGGACCATGCCACGCCGACCCGCACCGAGCAGGTTTTCGGCGGCGCGCCGATCACGATCGACTCCGCCGCGAAGCAGATCCGCGCTCTGGAGCAGAACTGCGCCGAGTTCGGCATCGAACTGCTCGGCCTGCAGCATGACCTGCGCGGCATCGTGCACATCATCGGCCCGGAGCTGGGCCTGACCCAGCCCGGCAAGACCATTGTCTGCGGCGACAGCCATACGAGCACGCATGGCGCGTTCGGCGCCCTCGCCTTCGGCATCGGCAGCACGGAAGTCGGCTACGTCTTCGCCAGCCAGTGCCTGCTGCAGAAGAAGCCCAAGACGCTCGCGATCGAAGTCGCGAACCGGCTGCCCGCCGGCGTGACGGCCAAGGACCTGATCCTCGCGATCATCGGCAAGATCGGCGTCTCCGGCGGCACGGGCCATGTGATCGAGTATCGCGGCGAAGCGATCCGCGCGATGTCGATGGAGCAGCGCATGACGGTCTGCAACATGACGATCGAAGGCGGTGCCCGCGCCGGCATGATCGCGCCGGATGAGACCACGTTCGCTTACCTGAAAGACACGCCGCGCGTGCCCAAGGGCGCCGCGTGGGAAGCGGCCGTCGAGCGCTGGCGCCAGCTGCCGACCGACGCCGGTGCGAGCTTCGACCGCGTGGTCGACATCGACGCGGCCAAGCTCGAACCGATGATCACCTACGGCACGAACCCCGGCATGGTCGTGCCAATCTCGCAGAACATCCCGGATCGCAGCGGCGACCCGGTGTTCGACGCGGCGATGAAATACATGGGCCTGCAGGCGGGCGAGCCGATCCAGAACGCGCCGGTCAACGTCGTGTTCGTCGGCAGCTGCACCAACGGGCGCCTCTCGGATCTGCGTGCCGCGGCGCAGGTGCTCAAGGGCCACAAGGTCGCCAAGGGCGTGCACATGCTGATCGTGCCGGGTTCGCAGGCCGTCAAGCGCGCCGCCGAAGCGGAAGGCCTGCACGACATCTTCCGCGCTGCCGGTGCGGAGTGGCGCGAATCGGGCTGTTCGATGTGCCTCGGCATGAATGGCGACACCGTCCCGAAGGGCGAGTATTCGGTCAGCACCAGCAATCGCAACTTCGAAGGCCGCCAGGGCATCGGCGCACGCACGCTGCTCGCGAGCCCCGAAACGGCAGCGGCATCCGCGATCCGCGGCCGCGTGACCGATCCGCGCACCCTTGTGAACGGCTGATTTCCCCGAGCACTGCCCCAGAGCATCGACATGGAACCCATCAAAGTCATCCGCTCCCGCACGGTCGTGATGCCGTCGACCAACATCGACACCGACCAGATCATCCCTGGCCGCTTCCTGACCACGACCACCAAGCTCGGCCTCGGCAAGGAGCTGTTCGCCGACTGGCGCTACCGCCCCGATGGCACGCCGAATCCCGATTTCATCCTGAACAAGCCCGAGGCCAAGGGCTGCCAGATCCTGGTCGCCGGTCGCAACGTCGGCTGCGGTTCGTCGCGCGAGCATGCGCCGTGGGCGCTGCTCGACTTCGGCTTCAAGGCCGTCGTCAGCACCGAGATCGCCGACATCTTCCGCAACAACTCGCTGAAGAACGGCCTGTTGCCCGTGATCGTCGACGAAGCCACGCATGCATGGCTGATCGCAAACCCGGGCGCCGAGGTCACGATCGACCTCGAGAAGTCCACGCTGGCGCTGCCCGATGGCCGCAGCGTCACGTTCCCGATCGACGGCTTTGCCCGCTATTGCCTGCTGAACGGCGTCGATGAGCTCGGCTTCCTGCTGTCGAAGCAGGCCGAGATCGCCGCCTACGAAGCGCGCCAGCGCTGAGCGACGGACGCCATGCAAGCCAGGATCGCCGTGCTCGGCGGGGACGGCATCGGGCCGGAAGTCACCGCCGAGGCGGTGCGCGTGCTGGAGCGTGTTGCCGCGTTGTACGGCCACGAGTTCAAGCTCGAGTCCGCGCTGTTTGGCGGCGCAGCGATCGATGTGCACGGCGACGGCTTGCCAGACAGCACGCTGCAGCTGTGCCTCGCGAGCGACGGCGTGCTGCTGGGCGCGATCGGTGGTCCGCGCTGGGGTCCGACGGCGCCGGTCCGGCCCGAACCTGCCCTGCTGCGTCTGCGCCGCGAGCTCGGCGTCTATGCCAACCTGCGCCCGATCCGCATCATCGAAGCATTGCGCGGCGCCTCGGTGCTGCGCAGCGAGATCCTCGACGGCGTCGACCTGATCTTCGTCCGCGAGCTGACGGGCGGCATCTATTTCGGCGCCAAGTCCCGCATCGGCGACCGCGCCGTCGACGAGTGCGCCTACACCGTCGCGGAAGTCGAGCGCATCACCCGCGTCGCGGGCCGCATCGCGATGCAGCGCCGTCGCCGCATCACGCAGATCGACAAGTCGAACGTGCTCGAGACTTCGCGATTGTGGCGCGAGGTGTCCGAACGCGTGATCCGTGCCGAGTTCCCGCAGGTGCAGATCGAGCACATGCTGGTCGACGCCGCCGCGATGCACCTGATCAAGCGGCCGCGCGACTTCGACGTGCTGCTGACCGAGAACCTGTTCGGCGACGTGCTGACCGATGAAGCCGCGATGCTCGCGAGTTCGCTGGGCGTGCTGCCCTCGGCGGCGATCGGCGATGGCCGACGCGGCCTGTACGAACCCATCCACGGCTCGGCCCCCGACATCGCAGGCCAGGGCATTGCGAACCCGATCGGGACGATCCTCTCCGGCGCACTGCTGCTGCGCCACTCATTGGGGCTCGAGGCCGAAGCGGTCGCCGTGGAGCGCGCCGTGTTGGCCGCCATCGACGCGGGTGCCCGCACGGCCGATATCGCGACGGCGAGCGAGCAGCGCCTCAGCACGCGCCAGATGGGCGATGCGGTGCTGGCGCAGCTGAACCGTTAGCGCGACCGCGTCAGACGCGGCGCAGCCAGCCGTGGCGATCCGGGGCTTCGCCCTGTTGGATCGCGACCAGCGCCGTGCGCAAGCGCCGGGTATGCACGCCGACCTGGCCGTCACCGACGCGGTGCTCGACGCCATCCCGCACCAGGGTTCCGACGCCCGCGAGCACGGCCGCCGTGCCTGACAGCGCTGCCTCGCCGGTGCGCACCCAGTCGAGCATCTCGGGGACGCTGAACACGCGCTCGTCGACGGTGTAGCCCAGATCGCGCGCCAGCGTCAGCAGCGAATCGCGCGTGACGCCGTGCAGGAAGCTGGTGTCGAGGCTGCGGGTCAGCACACGCCCCTCGCCCAGCAGCAGGAAGTTGGCGGCGCCCGTCTCCTGGACCTCGCCGCCCGGACAGAACAGCACCTGATCTACGCCATAGGCCTTGCGCGCCGCGAGCGTCGGACCCATCGCCGCGGCGTAGTTGCCACCCGTCTTGACGACCCCGAGGTGCGGCGCGCACCGCTGCGCGTGCTCCTCGACCAGGATCTTCAGCGGCTTCATGCCGCCGGCGAAGTAATCCCACACCGGGCTCGCAAGCACGGTCAGGCAGGCTTCCGTGGAAGGCGTGGCTGCCGCACCGATGTTCGGCATGGTGCCGAACAGCAGCGGCCGCAGGTACAGTGCGCCGGGCGCCGACGGCACTTCAGCGCGCACGGAATCGATCAGCGATAGCACCATGTCAGTCAGCTGCGCAGCATCGGGCACGGGCAGGATCAGTGCGCGGGCACTCTGCTGCATGCGGGCCACGTGGCGATCCATCCGGAACACGTGGATGCCGCCATCGGCATGCCG
>CAZPJE010000025.1:0-1646 GCA_964586725.1 uncultured Steroidobacteraceae bacterium
ACACGACATCGCGAACGACGAGGGACTTCTCCATCACGCGAAGAGCACGGGCGATCGTGCGAGCTTCGTACACCGACAGGGGAACCTGGGACATCGCAGCCTCCATGGGGCGAACGCTCGGGCGGAATTGCCCGGCTGTCCCGGGGAAGCCGCGGCGCAGCGCAGCGCTCAAGGGGGCACAAGCCTCGCGACAGCGACGCGGTCCGCACGGACTGCGCCCTTGAACGCGAGAACGACGCGGCACACTCGGGGATCACACAGGGCAATTCCCCCACCGACACGCTCAATGCGTCAGGGACGAAAGCCCGACAGGGGCGAGACCGCATCGCGGGCTCGATTCACGACGGCCCGGCCGGACGGAGCGACAGCGACCTCGGCGACGCCCGTCTCCGGATGCATTCGAATTCGACTGAGGTTTCTAGCGCTCTCGATCGGGATCCGACTTGCCCTTGACCTCTGGCTCCGGTGCCGTCCTCGATCGACCCGGCGCAACGATCTGACCGTCATCGAGCCGCTTGAGCAGCGCCTCACGACCGGCCTTCAGCACGGATGACCTCGCCTTGTCCGACAAGGTCGCGTCCGCCTGAACGCGCTGTCTCAGATCATCGAGCGCCCTCACCGCACCGGCGAGCTCGGGAAAGCGCTCCTTGGCGATGCCTGCATCCAGGTTTGCGAAGGCAGCCGCCCGCGAAGTGCTGGGCGAGAGAACGATGCGATCACCCTCGTAGCGAAGCGCGTACGCGTCGCCTACCCGCGGGCGCACGTCGGCAGGCAGCCTGTCCTTGAAGTGCGCGACGAAGACACCGTCCTGCAGTCGCTGGATCCAGTGCAGGGCCGTCTCGCCGACCACTGTGCCTCGATAGGTCTCCCCACCCTTGGCGATCTGCAGAGTCGCGTCTTTGCCACCGATCCGCGTCGCGATCGCCTTGCCATCGGCAAACGACGCAGCGCCCGGATTCAACCGGGCCGGGCTGAACATCTCGAGCTCCTGCTCGTACAGCGAGCGCGCCCAGGCGGGCACCTGGCTCCCGATCTCGATGACCGTGCCGGACCTGAAGGTGATCGCCAGCGACGCACGCCGATTCAATGACGAGTTGTCGTACACGAAGGCCAGATCCGACCGCAGCACTGCCTGCTTGATCAGCGCCTGGTTGCGCTCGTAGCGCTCGCGGATCTTGTCTTCCGGGACATCGTGTCCGCCGCGTCGGACACGCGTCGCGACCCGCATCACCGACAGCTCGGGGCTGCGCACATTGATGTGGTAGGTCGCGACACGAAACCCGGCGGCCTTCGCCGTGTCGATCAGCTCGAGCTTCGACGGATGCGAGAACGTCGTCTCGGTGATGAAGCTGCGCTGCTCGCGCAGCGCTGCCTCGCGACGCGCGTCGGCGATGCGGGCTGCCGAATAGGCGGCTGACAGTGCCGAGTCTTTCAACTCGTCGCGCTGGATGATGTCGGCGTTGATGAACGGGGCAGCGACCGACGGCTTGAGGACTGCCTCGTAGAACGTCGACTTGCCGGCGCCATTGGGGCCGGCAATGACGAACATCGTCGGGCGCTTCACGCCGGCTCGTTCGGTCCGTACACCACGGTGCCGTCATCGGCGATGCCCACGCCCAGGCCGTCGGCGGCCAGCTTCTCGTAGA
>CAZPJE010000026.1:0-47683 GCA_964586725.1 uncultured Steroidobacteraceae bacterium
ATCGCCGCGGCCCTGCAACTGCGGTCCGGGCAGCTGGCCGGGTTGCGCCGCAGCGTGGCTGCCATCAAACCCGCTGCTGAACAGGTCTTGGCCGATCTGCTATCCCTAGGAGCCGTAACAGCGGCCGGTTGAGCACCGGCCACAGGGAAGAGAGGGGGCAGGATGCGCAGCAGCTTGGTTCGTCTGGCGTCGCTATGGATGGCCGTCGCCACTGCCGAGGTCGTCGCGGCCGAGAGGATCAGCGCCGACGTCTTCGCGCAGGGCTCAAGGATGCTGTCGGCGTCGCTGTCGCCGAGCGGCCGTTACGTGGCCTTCGTCGCCCACGGCGGTGACAAACGTATCGTCGTCGCGATCGATGTGACGACCGGCGAAGCGAAACCCGTGGTTCGCGGTGAGGGCGGCGCCAAGGACCAGTATCAGGCGACCTACTGCTGGTTCAAGACGGATGATCGGCTGCTGTGCCACTTTCGCGGCCACGACTACGATGGCGGCCAACCCTTCGCAGTGTCTCGACTCGTTGCGATCAATCGCGATGGCAGCAACGCGCGGGTGCTCGTGCAGAACGGTCGTGCGGGCGCGTCGCAGTTCCAGGATCGCATCCTGCATCGACTGCCCGACGATCCCAGCGGCGTCCTGATCGCGCTCGATGACGATCAGGACATTTATCCGACGGTGTTTCGCCTCGACATCAACACCGGGCGCCTGAGCACGGTGTTGCGGCAACGCGAGCCCATCACCACGTGGCTCGCCGATCGGCGCGGCGTCGTGCGTTTTGGCTACGGCTACCAGGCGACGCGCGGGGTGTTCATCGCTCGCGACTCCGCGGACGCGCCGTGGCGTACGCTGGCGCGCTTCCAGCGCTTCGAGGGAACGCACTTCAATCCGATCGGGTTCACCGGGCTGCCCAACATCATGCTTGTGTTCTCCGAGCACAAGGGCCGCGACGCCGTGTGGGAGATGGACCTACGCGACAACAAGGACCTGGAACTGGTGTACGCGCACCCCCAGGCTGACGTCACCTCGGCCTACGAGTGGTACAGCGACGAACGCATCGTGGGTTTCAAATACGAGACCGATCGGCCGCAGATCCACATGATCGATCCGGAGGCCGCGCACATCCAGCGCTCGCTCGATGCCGCGCTCCCGGGGATGGCGAATCGTATCGTCGACAGTTCACGGGATGGCAAGCAGCTGCTGCTGTACAGCTACAGCGATGTGGGTCCCGGTGCCTGGTATCTGTTCGACGCTGCCAAGAGTTCGTTGCGCGCGCTCGGACTCGAACAGCCGGAACTGCGCGGCAAGGCGTTGGCACCAATGCGCACTGTGACCGTTCCCGGACCAGATGGCGTGAAGATCCCAGGCTACCTGACGCTGCCGGTGGGGCGTGGCGAGAAAAATCTGCCCGCGATCGTGATGCCGCACGGTGGGCCTTACTCGCGCGACAGTTGGGGCTACGACCCGCTGCTGCAGTTGCTGGCCAACCGCGGCTACGCGGTGTTGCAGCTGAACTTCCGCGGCTCCACCGGCTATGGCAGTGAATGGCTGCAGGCCGGCTTCCAGGGCTGGGGCACGGTCATGCACGATGACATCACCGCGGGCGCCCGCTGGCTGATTTCACAGGGCCATGCCGATCCGGCCCGGCTGTGCATCCTCGGCTGGAGCTACGGTGGTTACGCGGCGCTGATCGGCGCGGTCAAGGAGCCCGATCTCTATCGTTGTGCGGTCAGCATTGCCGGCGTTTCCGACCTCAAGGCCATCATCAACGAGGATGCGCGGTTCTATGGCGGCGCCGCCGCCGCCCGGAACTCGACCGGCGACGAAGATCTCGACGTGCAATCGCCGCGGCGGCGCGCGGCCGAGATTCGCGCACCGATCCTGCTCGTGCATGGCAGCGCCGATATCCAGGTCATCGAACGTCATTCCCGGCGCATGGCGCGCGCGCTCGCGGCGGAAGGCAAGCCGCACGACACGCTGTACATCGAAGACGGCGATCACAGCTTGACGAAGCCGCCGATGCGGCTTGCGCTGTACCGCAAGGTCGAGGAGTTCCTCGCCCTCTACCTCGACCCGCCCGCCAAAACCCCCGCGGCTCAGTAGCTGCTGGCGACCCGGATCCGGCGCGGCTGGTAGGGCAGCACTTCCATGAACTCGCCGGTGCGCACGCGTTCCTGCACGCCGCGCCAGAAGTCGGCGGTCAGCACCTCGGCGTGGAAGCGCATGAAGGCTTCGCGTTGCTCGTCGGTGAAGGCCAGGAAGTTGATGAACGTCTCCGGGAAGACGTCGTTGTCGGCGACATAGAACCAGGCCTCGCCGCGCATCTCGTCTTCGTCGCTGCTGGCCTGTGGCATGTCGCGGAAGCGGCACTCAGTGACCTGGCACAGCTCGTCGTAGTCATAGAAGATCACGCGGCCATGGCGGGTGACGCCGAAGTTCTTCAGCAGCAGGTCGCCGGCGAAGATATTGGTGTAGGCGAGGTCGCGGATGCACTGCCCGTAGTCGAGCACGGCGCGCTCGGCGGCTTCGGGCGGGGCTTCGCGCAGGAACAGGTTCAGCGGCGTCATCCGCCGTTCGATGTACATGTGGTCGAACACGAGGTTCTCGCCTTCCTCGTGTACCGAGCTCGCGGTCTCGGTCAGCAGCTCCTCGATGAGTTCGGGCGCGAACCGCGCGCGCGGCAGGCGCACGCGCTTGAACTCCTGCGCATCGACGAGGCGACCGGCGCGATCGTGCTTGAACACGAAGCGGTATTTGTCGAGAACGTCCTGGCGCAGCACGTTCTTCGGATACGGGAAGCGGTCGCGGATCAGCTTGAACACGACGTCGAGCGATGGCAGCGTGAAGCAGACCATCACCAAGCCGCGCTCGCCGGGCGCGTGCGCAAACAGGTCTTGCGACTGCCCGAGGTGGCGCATGATCTCGCGGTAGCGCTCGGTCTTGCCCTGCTTGGCGCGGCCCAGCACGGTGAACAGTTCGCTGACCGGCTTGCGAGGCATCAGCGACTTCAGGAACGCGACGACATCGACGACGCGCTCGAGGTCGGCATGCAGGTAGGAGCGCGTGAAGCTGAACACGATGCTGATGTCGTCCTCGGTCAGCATCGTGGCATCGACGAGGATGCCACCCTCGGTGCTCTTGAGGGCCAGCACGAGCGGACTCTGCCAGTCGCGCCCGCTGATGCGGCCCACGACGTAGGCGCGCGTGAACTGGTAGAACACCTGCGGGATGATCTCGACGACATCGACAGCGCGCCGTTCGCCGTTGGCTGCCAGATGCGCGGCGACGTCGGCCGCGCACTGCGCCGCGCTTTTCTCCAGATCCCGCCACGGAGCGCGGAAGCGCAGGTCGCCGAGCAGGTCTTCGAACAGCAGCGGCAGCGCGCCGCGGTTCTGGTACCGGCGCGTGACGCCCGAAGGCTGGCTGCCGGCAAGCGGGTCCAGATCCGTCGCGACGAACTCGACTTCGGGGGCAACGCCGACCGTGCCGAACAGCCGGCGCGTGATCGAGCTGAAGAAGGTCTTGCTGAACTCTTTGTCTGCGAAGCCGGCGATCTCATTCGCGAACAGCGTGCGGACCGCGATCCAGAGTTCGCGGTCCAGCGCCCGCTCGCCGAGCCGCAGCTTCAGTTCGGCGATCGCGACGTTGATCCAGCGGTCATAGAGGTCGATGCGCTCGACGGCATCGCGCTGGCTGCCTTTCCAGTCGCGCGTCTCGAAGCGCTGCGGGGCGCGGCGCGTGATCGAGCGGAAGTCGGCGTTATAGCCGGCGAACGCCTCGGCCAGGTGCCGTGCGCACTGTGCGACGAGGTCGTTCGCCGTGTCCAGATCCGACTCCGCAGCCGCAGGATCAGAGATTGCGGATCAGCGCGTCCGCGAACTCGCTGCACTTGACCTCGGTCGCGCCTTCCATCAGGCGCGCGAAGTCATAGGTGACGGTCTTCTGGCCGATCGTGCGATCCATCGCGGTGATGATCGCGTCGGCGGCTTCCGTCCAGCCCATGTAGCGCAGCATCATCTCGCCCGAGAGGATCACCGAGCCTGGGTTGACCTTGTCCAGGTTCGCGTACTTCGGCGCGGTTCCGTGCGTGGCTTCGAACACCGCGTGGCCGGTGACGTAGTTGATGTTGGCGCCCGGCGCGATGCCGATGCCGCCCACCTGCGCCGCGAGCGCGTCCGACAGGTAATCGCCGTTGAGGTTGCACGTGGCGAGCACGTCGAACTCATCCGGACGCGTCAGCACCTGCTGCAGAGTGATGTCGGCGATGGCATCCTTGATGATTACCTTGCCGGCCTTCTTCGCCGCATCCTGCTCTTCGTTCGCGGCCTTCTCGCCCTTCGCCGCCTTGGTGCGCTCCCACTGTTCCCAGGTGTAGGTCTGGGTCGGGAACTCGCGTTCGGCGAGCGCGTAGGACCAGTTGCGGAACGCGCCTTCCGTGAACTTCTGGATGTTGCCCTTGTGGACGATCGTCACGCTCTTGCGCTTGTTGACGATCGCGTACTCGACGGCGGCGCGGAACAGGCGGTCGGTGCCTTCTTCCGATACCGGCTTGATGCCGATGCCCGAGGTGTTCGGGAAGCGGATCTTCGCGTAGGCCTTCGGGAAGTGCTCCTTGAACAGCTCCTTGAACTTCTGGTTCTCGGCGCTGCCCTGCTCGAACTCGATGCCGGCGTAGATGTCCTCGGTGTTCTCGCGGAAGATCACCATGTCGACCTTCTCCGGCGCCTTGACCGGCGAGGGCACGCCCTTGAACCAGCGCACCGGGCGCAGGCAGACGTACAGGTCGAGGAGCTGCCGCAGCGCGACATTCAGCGAGCGGATGCCGCCACCGACCGGCGTCGTCAGCGGACCCTTGATCGAGACCAGGTATTCGCGGCAGGCGGCGACGGACTCGTCCGGCAGCCAGGTGTTGAACAGCTTGTTCGACTTTTCGCCCGCATAGACCTCGAGCCAGTGAATCTTGCGCTTGCCGCCATAGGCCTTGGCAACGGCGGCATCGAGCAGTCGCACGCTGGCGCGCCAGATGTCCGGGCCCGTGCCGTCACCTTCGATGAACGGGATGATCGGATTGTCCGGGACGTGCAGCTTGCCGTTTTGGACCGAAATCTTGGCGCCCCCGGCGGGCGGCGTGATGGAAGGCTTCGCAACCGTGGACATGCGTGGAGATCTCCTCGAAATTCGAGCCCGAATCCTAACATAGCGACCCCCGGCGACGGTCGGTTGGCGCCAGTGCCGCGCGTCACACTGCAACGCCTTAGGGCACAGCTTGGCTACAATGCGTTGATGTCACAGACGTACGAGTCCACACCCGCGGCCGATGGCTTCCGCATGCCCGGCGAATTCGAGCCGCACGCCGGCTGCTGGATGCTCTGGCCGGAGCGGCCCGACAACTGGCGTGCCGGTGCTCAGCCCGCGCAGCTTGCCTTCACGGCTGTCGCGACGGCCATCGCGCGCTTCGAGCCCGTCACCGTGGGCGCGTCGCAGTCGCAGTTCGAATTCGCCCGCGCTGCGTTGCCCGTCCATGTCCGCGTGGTGGAGATCAGCAGCAACGACGCCTGGATGCGCGACGTCGGGCCGTCCTGCGTCGTCGACGATCGTGGCGCGGTGCGTGGCGTCGACTGGCGCTTCAATGCCTGGGGCGGCTTGCGTGGCGGCCTGTACTTTCCGTGGGATCAGGACGATCTGGTCGCGCGCAAGGTGCTCGAGATCGAGCGGCTGGATCGATACCGGGCACCGCTGGTCAACGAGGGCGGGGCGATCCACAGCGACGGCGAGGGCACGCTGCTGGTCACCGAGCAATGCCTGCTGAACCGCAACCGCAACCCGCAGCTGACGGGCGCCCAGATCGAGGCGATGCTGCTGGCCTACACCGGCGCGACGCACATCGTCTGGCTCGGCGATGGCGTGTTCAATGACGAGACGGACGGCCATATCGACAATCTCGCCTGCTTCATCCGTCCGGGCGAGGTCGCGCTGACCTGGACCGACGATCCGCGCGATCCGCAGCATCGCATCTCGCGCGAGGCGTTCGAGCGCCTGATGGAGCAGCGCGACGCGCGCGGCCGGCGTTTCAAGGTCCACAAGCTGCCGTCGCCCGGGCCGCTCTACATGACGCGGACCGAGGCCGCCGGCGTGCTGACGCGCGCGGGCGCGCGACCCCGGCATGCGCGGGCGCGACTGGCCGGCAGCTACGTCAATTTCTATATCGCCAACGGCGGGGTCGTCGTGCCGCTGCTCGATCCGCGCCATGACGCGCGCGTGCTGGCCAAGTTGCGCCAACTGTTTTCGGGGCGCGAGGTGGTCGGCGTGCCGGCGCGCGAGATCCTGCTCGGCGGCGGCAACATCCACTGCATCACGCAGCAGATTCCGGTCAGGCGCGCGGCGCGCCGTCCGCAGCGCGCGCGCAGCCCAGCGCCCGGTGCGGCGCGTCGCCGCTGAGGGGATTCACTGCATGGCACGCAAACCGCTGACTCGCCGCGACATCCCTGCTGCGCTGCGCGTGGTGCCCGGCGTGCGCTTCCGCATGCGCGACGTGGATGCGGAGCGCAGCTTCGGCTGGGAGCGGGAGGCCGCCGAGCTCGCGACGGTCGAGAACCTGCGCCGTCTCGGCGAGCTGCAATACAAGATGTACGCGGATGGCCGCCACGCGCTGCTGGTGGTGCTGCAGGCGATCGACGGTGGTGGCAAGGACAGCACGATCCGGCGGGTGTTCTCGGCGTTCAACCCGCAGGGCTGCACGGTGACGGCCTTCAAGGCGCCCACGGCCGCTGAGTTGAGCCGCGATTTCCTCTGGCGGGTGCACGCCGCAGTGCCGCCGAAGGGCAGCGTGGCGGTGTTCAACCGCTCCCACTACGAAGACGTGCTCGTCGTGCGGGTCGATGGCCTGGCGCCCGAATCCGTCTGGAGCGCGCGCTACGACCGCATCAACGAGTTCGAGCGCCTGGTCGCCGATGGCGGCACGCGCGTCGTCAAGATTTTCCTGCAGATCAGTCGCGACGAGCAGAAGCTGCGGTTCCAGCAGCGGCTCGCCGAGCGTGCGAAGCAGTGGAAGTTCGATCCGGACGACCTGCGCAAGCGCGAGCAGTGGGCCGACTACCGCAGTGCATTCGAGGCGGCGCTGTCGCGCTGCAGCACGGCCTGGGCACCGTGGTACGCCGTGCCCGCCGACCGCAAATGGTTCCGCGACCTGGCTGTCTCGCAGATCCTGCTGCAGGAGTTCGAGCAGCTGCCGCTGCGCTGGCCGACGCCCGCCTACGACCCGAGGAGCATCCAGATCCGCTGAGCGCGGCGCGCGCTCACCACGGATCGCCGCGCCGCGTGTGGGCGCGCTGGTGCGCCCGCAACTGGGCTGCTTCGAGCGACTGCGGTTCGCGCATCACGTGCGGCATCGTGCAGCGCACGACGGTGCCCCCGTGGCGATGGTTGGCGATCGTGACGTCGCCGCCCGTCACGTGCGCGCGATAGCGCATCGTCCGCAGGCCGAGTCCGGTGTCGGCGGGCCCCGTCGCAGGCAGGCCCTTGCCGTTGTCGTGGATGCTGAGCCGCACGGTGTGCGGATCGACGCTGAGCTGCACGACGATTCGCGATGGCCGGCCGTGGCGCACCGCATTGCTGATGGCCTCCTGCACGATGCGATACAGGTGGTTGGAGGCCGCCTCGTCGAGGCGCAGTGGCACTGCGATCCGCGTGCGCATCGAAATCGTCACGCCGTAGGTCTCGCGCGAGCGCGCGACCAGCGTGCGCAGCGCCGGCAGCAAGCCGCCCCGCTCCAGTGACACGGGGGACAGGCCGCGCGCCAGCGTGCGCGTGTTCTGGATGCTGCGGTTCAGCAGGTCGACGATGTCGTCGAACTCCGGCATCGCCTCCGGCCGGGTGCGGCGCAGGTCGGTCGACAGCGCCCGAAGCAGCAGGGCGACGCCGGTCAGTTCCTGTCCAAGCCCGTCGTGCAGGTCGTTGCCGATGCGATGCTGCTCGCGATTGCTTACCTCTAGGATCTCGCGCTCGAGCACGCGCCGCTCGCTGATGTCGTTCAGCACGGCCAGCAGGTGCGGTCGACCGTCGATCTCGATCGGCATGACGACGCAGGCCGCGGCGAACGACGTGCCGTCGCGGCGACGGCAGTCGAACTCGCGCGGCGCGGAGCTGCGCGTCGCGCCGCGCAGGATGTCGATCGCGGTGGCATCGAGCAGGTCGCCGACCGGGGTGTCGACCAGCGCGCCGGGCGTGCCACCGAACAGCCGGTCGAAGGCCGGATTGGTCAAACGTATCCGATCATCGGCCGTGATCAGCACCACGCCTTCGCGCATCGTATCCAGGATCAGGCCCTGCAGCTCGAGCAGCTGCTGCTGCCGCACGACGGTGGTCAGTTCGGTCGTCGTGACGGCGATGCCCACGACCTGCGCGCCGCGCCGGACGGCCTGGGCACGCACCAGCAGGTGGCGCGGTTCGCCGTCGATCCGATGGACGACTTCGCGCATCTCGCAGGGGCCGGTGCTGGTAAGCACCCGCTCGTAGAACTCGCAGACCTCGCCGATCAATTTCGGCTGCGCGAGATCGAGCACGCTGCGCCCGACTATCTGCTCGGGTTCGATGCCGCGGATGGCGCGATTCATGAACACGATGCTCAGGCGCGTATCGAGCAGCAGCAGCCAGTCCGAAGAGTTCATCGCGATCGACTGCAGTCGCAGCTGCGAGTCGCGCAGCGCCTGCTCGGCGACCTTGCGCGCGTGGATGTTCATGCAGGTGCCCACGACCGTCACCGGGCGGCCTGCGGCATCGCAGCGCACGGCGCGCGAGCGCTCCTGTATCCAGCGCCACTCGCCGCTGAGGGTGCGGACGCGGTACTCGGCTTCGTAGACGTTGTTGTCGCTGACGAGCATCTTCGAGAACCGCGACGCCGCCATCGCGACGTCGGCCGGATGGACGTTGGCGTCCCAGAGTGCGACATGATCCGGGCCCTCGCAGGGATCGATCTCTTCGAGTTCGCACCAGTTGCTGAACCAGTGGGCGCGCCGCGTCGTGACGTCCAGTTCCCAGAGTCCGAGGTGGGCGGCCCAGACGGCCGTGCCGAGCCGCGCCTCGGCATCGCCCAGCGCGAGTTCCGCGCGCTGGCTGTGGTCGATGTCCATCAGGATGCCGACCATGCGGCGCGGCTGGTTGTCCGGCCCGCGATCGACGATCTGCGCGCGGTCGAACACCCAGCGCCAGCGCCCGGCGGGATCGCGGACCCGGAAGCGGCATTCCGCGAACTCGACCTCGCCGGCGACGTGGCGGGCGCGCGCAGCATGCCACTCGCGCCGGTCGTCAGGGTGCATGGCCTCCAGCACCTGCGCGCCCCGGACACGCCCGGCCGAGTCGCGTTGCGGGATCGCGCCGAGGATGCGATCGCTCCCGATCACGATGTCATCGTCGCAGAACCACTCGTAGTAGTCGATCGCCGCGCACTCGATCGCGAGCTGGAAGCGCTCGCGCGAGCGGGCGAGGTCGTCCTCCATCTGCCGCTGCTCGGTGACATCGATCGTGACGCCGCGCAGCAGGCGATAGGCGCCGTCGTCTTGGAGCGTGGACAGGTGGCAGCGGTCGAGCACCTGCCGATAGCCGCCGTCGCGCGCGCGCACCCGGTAACCGATCTGGAACTTCGGCTGCGAGGAGCGCGCGAACTCCGCATAGCTCGCGCGGACGCGGTCGCGGTCCTCTTCATGGACGGCGGCATACCAGGTTTCATCGTCACGGGCGTCGGCCAGCAGCCCGATCGCGATCGGTTCGTCCGGTCGGTTCAACCAGCGCACGACGCCGCTGGTCAGGTCCTGCTCCCAGACGAACACGGAAGCGCCGTCGAGCGCGGCGTCGCGTTCGAGCTCGGCCAGCTTGCGCGCGGTGACGTCGCGAGCGTTGACGAGCACGCCACCGACGTCGGGGTCATCGCGCAGGTCGAGGGCCGCGACCTCGAGCCAGCGATAGGAGCCGCCTGCCTCGCGGATCATCAACTCGACGCGCTCATCGTCGGAGCGCGAGCGCCCGATCCAGCGCAGCAGCGCTTTGGCCTGCGGGCGATGCGCCGGGTGGACGCGGCGCAGCACCTCGCGCAGGCGCAGCTCGCGGGGGCGGTACCCGAGGATCCGCCCGACGCTGACGCTGGCAAAGCTGGCCCGGCCCTGTGCGTCGAACACGACGACCAGGTCTTCCATCTTTTCCGTCAGGGCCGCGAAGCGCCGCTCGCGCCGCCGCAGTTGTTCCTCGAACGCGACATCCTGCGTGGCGTCGTGCAGGTACAGCAGGATGCACTGCACCGCCGGATCGGACAGCGCATTGACGGCGAGGCAGTCTATCCAGCGCCACTGGTCGGCGGCATTGCGGACGCGGAATCGCAGGCGCGCGATCCGCTCGAGGCCCTGGCTGACGAGGCCGCCCGAGAACCGCTGCTGCAGGCCGGCGACGTCCTCCGGATGCACCAGTTCCAGCGCGCTCTGGCGCGCCGCCTGCGCCGCGGAGACACCGCAAAGTTTCTCGATCTGCGGGCTGATGTGCAGCACCCGGGCCTGCGCATCGATGGCGCACAGGCCGTCGCTGCCGTTGCGCGAGATCGCGCGGATCAGCGCCATCCGGCGCGCGGCAAACTGCTCGCGCAGACCGGGCACATGCTCGGCCGCCGCATGCACCGTCGCCGTGGCGTCGACTTCCTCGACGTACAGCGCGGCGCAGGGCGTCGCGCCCGCGGCTGTCTGCCAAGGCGACAGGGTCACGGACAGCATCCGCGCCTCGTCGTCGCGCAGCAGCGGCACCAGGGGCAGCCGGACAGTCTCGCCCGCCAGGGCGCGGGCGTACTCGCCCGCGAGGCTGCCGGCTGCGGGGTAGAGGTCGAACCAGTTGCGGCCGATGCAGTCCGGGGCGGGCAAGCCGAAGCGCTGCGCAAAGGCCTCGCTGAGCCAGACGACGCGCAGATCGGAATCGAGGGCGGCGTGGAGACCGCGCTGCTGCGCATGCACTTGCCGCAGCATGTCCGTTTCCGTTGCGCGGTCGGACGGCGCGGCGCGTGTGCGCCGCTCGGTGTTGCCCATTGCGGTGCGATCCCCCGGGGAGCTGCTCAATTATGTCCGCTGCGCGCGCCTGCGTCGAGAGTCAGTCGCCGCCGAACTGGTACTCGATGTCGACGATCAGGCTGCGCGCCGCGCCCGGGAAGTAACGGAAATCACCCTGCGCGAGGTCGGCGCGATCGGCATAGCGGCGATCGAACAGGTTGGTGACGCGCAGGCCCGTGCGCAACTGCGGCGAGGCGCGCCAGTCGACGCGCAGGTTCGCGAGCCAGTGGCCCGGATAATCGCGGGTGTTCGAAGCATCGACGTAGTAGCGGCCGACCTGGGAAACCTCCAGCTCCGCGCGCAGCGCGTCGCGGGCGCGCCAGCCGAGGCGCAGGTTGTGGAGCGTGCGCGGCGCCGTGTCGATGTCGCGTCCGGCGACGATGGTCTCGCCGCCCTCTACCAGTGCGCCGAAGTCGTAGCGATGGCGCGCAACCGTGCCGGCCACGGCGACATCGAGGCCGCGTGGCAGCAGCGCGCTGAGCTGGTACTCGATGCCCGCGTGGCGCGTGCGGCCGCCGCCGATGTTGAAGCCGTTGCTGTCGCGGATGATCAGGCCGCGCTTCTGCATCGCGAACGCGGCGAGCTCCGCCCGCAACGCGCGCCAGTCGCCGACCCAGCCCAGTTCGATGCTGTCGAGGTTCTCCGAATCGAGCGCCGCGCGCATCTGCTGGCGCTGCAGGCGGTAGAGCTCGGTCTGTTCCGGCGGGCGAAAGCCGCGCCCTGCGGACAGGTACAGCCGCTGCTGCGCGTCCGGCGCGAACGCGAGCTCGACCCGCGGCGACAGGTTGTCGAACCCGTCCTCGCGATCGGCTGGTCGGCTGAACAGGCAGCCACCGAACGGGCAGGGGCGGCCGGCATCATCGGTGTTGCCGTCCAGCATGCGATTGTCATAGCTGTAGTGCGTGTACTCGGCGCGCACCGCTGCGCCGACGCTCCAGCGTGGCGCCAACTGCCAGCGCAGGTCCACGTGCGCCCCGGCGGTGCGGCCTTGCACCTGATAGTCATAGTGCCGACCGGCAGGCCGGATCGCGCGCGCGATCGCACTGCCTTCCCGCGTCGGTCCGGCCTGGATCTCGAGCAGCGTGCTGTCGCTCCACTCGAGGTCCGCGCCGGCGCGCAGCCGCAGCGATTCGCTGATCGGGCGTTGAGTCGTGGCGCTCAATCCCAGGCTGTCCTGCGCATTGCGCTCGAGCGGCTTGCCGAGCAGGAAGTGCTGCAGGAACTGCATCTGCGAACGCCGCAGCGCGAAACGCAGTTCGGTGCTGCAGCCGTCGCAGTCCTGCCAGGCTGCCTCGCCGCTCAGGCGCGTGCTCCACGCGTCGCGGAAGGCCTCCGGGTTCGGGTTCGAGCGCCGCAGCACCGGGTCACGCCAGGCGTCGAAGCCGCGCACGAAACCGGCGGTTTCCTGGTTCAGCACCGTGCCCGATGCGCGCAGTCGCAGCGACGCGGCCCCGAGCCGGCCATCCCAGCCGAGGTTCAGCTTGGCTTCCTCGCCGCCCGACGCGTCACGCCAGCCTGGATCCCGCGCCCAGCTGCCATAAGCGCCGAAGTTGCCGGCACGGGCCTCGACATTCAGGCGGCGCGAGCTGTCGCCGCCGATGTCCGCGCCGAGCTGCAGCGGCGCGAGCTCCGCCATGGCCGGCGTCAGCACGTTGACGATGCCGTGGACGGCGTTCGCGCCAAAGGCGACCGTGCCTGGGCCGCGCACGACCTCGACACGCCGCGCCTGGGTCATGTTGATCTCGAAGAACTCGTTCACGTTGCAGAACCCGACCGGCCGGATCGGCATGCTGTCCTCGAGCACGAGGAAGGCGCCGCAGGCCCCCGCGCCCGTCAGCACCGGTGAGCGGATTGCGGTCAGGTTTTCCTGGCCGCTGCCGCGCTGCATGTAGACGCCCGCGCTGCGATTCAGCAGCTCGACGGCATGGGTAGCCCCGATCAGTTCGATGTCGTCGCGGTCGATCGTGCCGACACTGCCATTGAAATCGAGGCGCGGTTCCACGCGCCGGCTCGCGGTGATCACGACCGCCTGCAGGCCGTCCGCGTCCTGGGCCGCGACGGGCATGGCGGCGAGCAGCGTTGCCGCGACGGCGGCCCACCTGCCGCTGCGGAGCATCGGTCCATCGATACGCATGCCTCGATTATCCGGCATTCTGCCCCGGGCTGGTATTCTGTCTGCCCATGGATTTCAGCTTGTCTTGGCGACCGGCCCACCCACGTCGCGGGCAGTGCGCCGGCCTGGCGGCGCTGCTGCCATGGCTGGCTCCGCTGCTGCTCGGGCTGGCACCGCCCGCCGTCGCGCAGACGGCCTCAGCCGCGGCGCCGCCCGCGACATTGGTTGCGGCGCCGCGTCCCCGGATCGGTCTCGTGCTGTCGGGCGGCGGTGCGCGGGGCATGGCGCACATCGGCGTGCTGCGGCGGCTCGAGGAGCTGCGCGTGCCGATCGATGCGATCGCCGGCACCAGCATGGGTGCCGTGATCGGCGGGCTCTACGCCAGCGGTCTCGATGCCCGTGAGATCGAAGCCGTGATGACCTCCGTGAACTGGCAGGACGCCGTCCGCGACCGGCCGCCGCGCCAGGAACTGACGTTCCGCCGCAAGGCCGAAGACCAGAATCTTCTCGTGCGCTTTCCACTGGGGCTGCGCGGCGGCGATTTCAAGCTGCCGAAAGGCCTCATCCAGGGGCAGAAGCTGACGCAGCTGCTGCGGCGCCTGACGCTGCCGGTCGTCGAAGTGCCGAGCTTCGACGCGCTGCCGACCCCGTTCCGCGCGGTCGCGACGGACCTCGAGACCGGCGAGGCTGTCGTGCTCGATCGCGGCGACCTGACGCAGGCGATGCGCGCGAGCGTGTCGGCGCCGGGCGTGTTCGCGCCGGTCGAGCGCGACGGCCGGTTGCTGGTCGACGGCGGTCTCGCCGAGAACCTGCCGATCGACGTTGCGCGCAGCCTCGGCGTCGACGTGCTGATCGTCGTCGATGTCGGCTTTCCGCTGCTGCCCCGGGAGCGGCTCGATTCGGTGCCGACGATCTCGAATCAGATGCTCGCGATCTTCATCCGTCGCAATGCCGAGCGGCAGCGCAGCACGCTGGGCGAGCACGATGTCGTCATCGATCCGGCGCTCGGCGAGGCGTCGAGTTTCGACTTCAGCCAGGTGCCGCGCGCGATCGAGCTCGGCCGGGCCGCTGCCGAACAGCACACGGCGAAGCTTGCGACGCTGGCCCTCGACGATCCCGCCTATGCGCGCTGGGTCGCGGCGCGCACCGCGCCGCGCGCGGAACCGCCGACGCTCGATTACCTGCGCGTCGCGGCCGGCAGCGAGCGCTATGCAGCGACACTTCAGACGCGCTTCGGGGACCTCGTGGGCTCGCCGCTCGACGCCGCGCTGGTCGCGGATCGGATCACGCGGCTGTACGGCCAGGGCAACCTCGAGCTGCTCGACTACCGGGTCGAGGAGGACGGGGCGCGCCACGGGCTCGTGCTCGAGGCGCGTCGCAATTCCTGGGGCCCCAACTACGTGCGCTTCGGGCTCAACCTGCAGGACGATTTCGACGGCAACTCGAGCTTCAACGCGGCGGCGCGCTTCGTGCTCGCGGAGCTGACGGAACGCGGTGCCGAGTGGGTCTGGGATCTGCAGGTCGGCGAGTCGCCAAAGGTCGCGACCGAGCTGTTCGTGCCGCTCGATGACCAGTCGCGCTGGTTCTTGATGCCGCTGGCACGCGTCGAATTGCGCAACGTGCCGCTGCTCGAGGACGGCCAGCGCATCGCCGAGTATCGCGTCCGCAGCTTCCAGTTCGGCATCGATGCCGGGCGAGAACTCGGCGACTATGGCGAGCTCCGCGTCGGTCTGCGGCGCGAGTCGGTCAGTTCGCGGGTCCGGCTCGGCGATCCGCTGCTGCCGGTCGACGACTTCAACCAGCGGCAGTACTTCGCGCGATTCTCGTACGACCGGCTCGATGACGTGAATTTCCCGCGCTACGGCCAGTCGTTCTCGCTCGAGTGGCGCGGCGAGCGGCCGGAACTCGGCTCCAGCGGCGATGCCGAGGTGTTGTCGGCGGACTGGCTCGTGGCGGGTTCGCGCGGGCGCAACACGGCCGTGTTCTGGGCCTCCGCCGGCAGCAACATCGGCGGCCCGAGCGGCGCCGTCAGCTCGCTGTTCCCGCTCGGCGGCTTCCTGAACCTGTCGGGATTGCCGCCGGACTCGATCTCGGGTGAACACTTCGCGATTGCACGGACGTTGCTGTACCGGCAGATCGGCCGCGGCGGCGAGGGCTTCCTGAACGTGCCCGCTTATCTCGGACTGTCGCTGGAACTCGGCAACGTCTGGCAGCGCCGCAGCGACATCTCGACGGGATCCGCGCAGCGCCACGGCAGCCTGTTCCTGGGCTTCGACACGCTCTTCGGGCCGGTGTATCTCGGGACCGGGTTCTCGGACGATGGCGAGACCGGGTTCTACCTGTTCCTGGGTCGAACGTTCTGAACGCGGCGCGCGTGCGACGGCGCCGTGCCGCGTCAGCGCGCGCGGCTCTCGGCGAGCTTCTCGACTTTCGAATACACCAACGCCGGAGCATCGCCGCGCCGCGAGTAATCGTGCTCGCGGCTCATTTCGGCGAGCGCCGCATCGCGCTCGGAGACGGTCTCGAACCAGTGCGTGCGATTCCAGTCCGAACCGAGCAGCTTCGCAAACGGATCACCGCTGCGTAGCGAGACGCGCAGGCCATACGGGCGCGGATGGCCGCTGTCGGGCGCGCGCAGGTTGTGGGCGTGGCAGGCAGGCATGGCCGGCTAGGGTACTACAGCTGCCGATCGCCGGCACCCTCGCGGTCCGACCAGCGCAGCACGCGGCGCGTGATGAACCGATACAGCCGTTTGCCGGTGGCCATCCAGACCCGAGTCACGATCGAGGGCGTCGCGAGCACGCGCTTCTGGCGCGCCGTCAGGCGCTGCGGCAGATACGTGCGCTTGTGCTTCAGCAGGTGCCGCAGGTCGTCGTGGGCGAGGATGCGGAACAGCCGCGTCGAGCGATCGCGGCACAGCGCCAGCTGGAAGTCGACCAGCGCCGGCTCGCCGGCCGGCGTGACCAGCCAGTTCGGCTCCTTCGCGAGGTCGTTGTGCACGACGCCGCGCGCGTGCAACTGGCGCAGCAGTCTCAGCGCCTCGCGGAAATAAGCTGGGTCGGTCGGGCGCGCGACCTGCATCGGTTCGCCTTCGATCCAGGAGCGCAGCGTGCGGCGCCGATCGGCCGCGAGGATGCGAGGAACGCGCGGCAGGCCGTCCAGGCGCCGCAGCGCGCGGACTTCCCGCCGTGCCAGGTGCCGCGCGAGCCAGCGCAGCCACAGTCGCGATTCGACCAATTCGCGCACCACGACCTCGCCGTGCGCGGGGTCGTCATGCAGCAGAACGCGGCCGAACAGGTCCTGCTTGAGCTGGCGGGTCACGGCAGTGGCAGCAGCGTTGGCGTGATGCCCGCTTCGCGCAGCAAGCGCGCGCCGATGATCAGCGCGAGCAGCAGCACGATGGAACCGGCATCGAGGAATGCCTTCCAGAGCACGCGTGGCTGGATCCCGAGTCGCTCCGGCGGGCGTGCCTCGGGCAGCGCGGCGAAACGCGGCAGGAAGCGACGGACGCGCGCCATGTAGTCGGCATAAGCCGTGCCGTGCAGCGACAACAGCAGGCGTTCCTCGCTGCGTGCGGCCTGCGCGACCAGGGCCCAGACGACGATGACGGCGAGTGCCGTCAGTGCGAGCGAGCCCGTGCCGAGGCCGAGTCCCGCCGCGACGCCGATCGACAACGCGTAGAGCGGATGGCGGCACAGCGCATACGGCCCCTCGGTGACGAGCACGGCGTCCTTGCGACCGGCGACGAACACCGAGCACCAGATCCGGCCCAGCGAGCCGCCGATCACGATCAGCCACGCGAGCAGATCCGTGAGCCCGCCCAGAGAGTGCGCCGCCGGCGGGCCGGCAAAGGCCGTGATCAGCCACAGCCCGAGGTAGAAGCCCAAGGTCAGGCGCAGGCGCGGCGTGCTGGCGGAAGTCGTCATCGCGGTCGCTACGATACCTTGAAGTCGCGCCGGGCTGTCTCCAGACTGGCCACTCGCACTGCCAGGAGGGCCGCATGAGTCTGTTCCGACGCAAGACCGAGATGATCAGCGCCGCGGATGCGCTGCCTGGGCGCGCGACGCCACTGCGCGTGCCCGACAAGCACTTCGTGAACGGCGCGCCGCTGCAGCCGCCGTTTCCCGACGGGTTCGCCGATGCCTACTTCGCGCTGGGCTGCTTCTGGGGCGCGGAGCGCCTGTTCTGGAAGCTGCCCGGGGTCTACTCGACCTCGGTCGGATACGCGGGCGGCTACACGCCGAATCCCACCTACGAAGAGGTCTGCACCGGTCGCACCGGGCACACCGAGGTCGTGCGCGTCCTGTTCGATCCGGCGAAGATCCGCTACGAGGATCTGCTGAAGGCGTTCTGGGAATCCCACGACCCGACGCAGGGCATGCGGCAGGGCAACGACGTCGGCACGCAGTATCGGTCCGCGCTCTACGTGACGACGCCCGCGCAGCGTGCCGCTGCCGAAGCCAGCAAGCGGGCCTACCAGGCCGGCCTGACTGCGGCGGGATACGGCAGCATCACGACCGAGATCCTGGGTGCGCCGCCGTACTACTACGCCGAGGATTATCACCAGCAATACCTGGCCAAGAATCCCAACGGCTATTGTGGCATCGGCGGCACCGGGGTGCATTGCCCGGGTTGATCGGCCGAGCGCTGCGCCGCGCGCGTCTCGCGGGTGGCGTTACTTCGGCGGCTCCTGGCCGGGCGCCGCGTCTTCCATCGGAAAGCTCTGGGCCTCAGGGCCAGCCGTGGGCGCGCTGGTCGCTGGAGCGGCCGCCGGTGCCGGAGTCACCGTCGGCTGCGGTCCCAATGACGCGCGGCCGGGCAGCGTGCTCGTCGCGATGGTCGCGAGCAGCCTGCGGATGGACTCCGAATCCTTGCGGACGGCGCCGCTGAAGATGTCGTTGCTGGCGACGCGGCGGCCGTAGTAACGACTGTTCGCATCGCGATTGATCGCGAGCACCGTGCCATCGAGCGCGACGCCGGCGAACAGGCCGCGGCTGCGCGAGTACGAGTAGACCTCGGCGCTGAACGTGGGGTCGGTGGCCGCCGAAGCGGTGCGACCAACCGGACCAGCGGCGACGGACGCATCCGCGCCCAGCGTGAGCTTCCCGTCCGCGATGCCTTCAACGCCAGCACGGGTCGTGAACACCAGCACCACATCGGTTTCCTGGGCGCCGGCCTGCCAGCCGACGCTGGCACCGCTCAGCGTGACGAACGCCGGGTTCGAGAAGCGGCCGTTCGCGTCACGCACGACGAGCACGCCGCGCCCGATGCGACCACCGACGATGAAGGCGGCCTTCTTGACGTCCGGGATCACCGCGATGCCGTAGGCCCGTTCGAGCAGGCGGTCAGGGATGAACTGGTCGGCGCGACCGCGCAGTTCCTCGAGCACCTGGGTCGCGACGATGACCTGCGCTTCCTGGCGCGCCTGGGCCTGCGCCGGGGCAACCGGCAAGGCAAGCAGGGCGAGTGCCAGCAGCGCTGCGGGGATGTGAAACGACTTGAACATCATGCTGCCTCCGATACGGGATGCGCGGGCACCCGAAACCCCAAGCTTAACGTAAGCGTTGGGGTCTGAGACCGGCGCGCGGCGCGCTGGTTCAGTCGGACCGGATCAGAACCAGGCGGAGACGAACAGCTGGACGACGTTGGCGTTGAGCTTGTAGAACGGCTCCGTGCCCGCTCGTCCCCCCGCGGTGATGTCGCGGAAGTCGTCGTACTGGATGATCATGTGATCGAAGCGCGCGTTGATCGTGCCGCGTTCGAGCCAGGGCATCCGCGCGACCTTGAACTCCCAGGTCGCCCCGACGCCGATCGTGTGTGCCGTGAACGTCGACATCTCCTTGTCGCGCGCCTGGAAGTTCAGCGTATTGCGACGCGGAAACAGGTCGCGATAGAAGTCTGCGGCGTCCTGGGTGTAGTAGCGATAGTCGACGTTGAACGTCCAGCTGCCCCACATCGGTTGCGTATAGCCGATCTCGGCAGTGTGGGCGAGGATGCCCCAGGTGTCGGTATAGAAGCGGTAACGTCCGTCGAGAGCGGCACGCCAGGGCAGGAAGTACTTGGCGCGCACCGAGGCCGCGTTGCTGCTGCGGGTCGAGGGATAGCGCTCCGGGTCGAAGAAGTAGCCCATCGGCGCGGTCGCGTCGGCATAGCGGATCGAGCGGTACGGGCTGTTCAGGAAGCCCTCGTCGGTCATCAGGTCGTAGGCGAAGGTCGCCACCAGATCGCGCGTGATGACCTGAGTCAGGCTGACGCTGTAGCCGCGCGTGTCCGCTTCCGCCGCGAACGCGGGGTCGCGCTGCAGGACGCCGTTGGTACCCCTGACGTTGCGGTAAATCTCGTTCTCGCCGCGGCGGAACCCGAACGCAATCGTGGTCAGGTCGCCGAACATGTCCTGGCTGACCGACACGAACGTCGTCTTGGCGATGTAGTCGGACTCGGTGCTGTCGACGTAGCCCGCGCTGTAGGTGGTCTTGCCGCGCAGATAGTCGACCGAAAGGCTCTTCTGTATGCGCTCTTCCGTGTAGGGGCTGGCCGTCGTCACGACATCGATCGATGCCGAGGAAACGGCGTCTACATAGTAGTTGGCCGTCACCGAGACCTTGTCGGCGAAGTTCTTGCGCACCAGTACGGAGGGGCCGTCGATCGTCACGCCGCCGCCGTCGTAACTCTTGAACATGACGTCTGCCCTTTCTTCGGGCAGCACGGCTGCCTGCGCGGCCGGAGCCAGCGCGAGCAGCGCGAGGGTCGCGAGCGACCTGCGCAGGGCGTTGTGAACGACGGCGGGCATGGCAGGCGTCAGTTGCAGCCGCAACCACCGCCGGCGCCGCCCATGCCGCCGCGGGCGCCTTCGCGCGATTCGAACACGTGGTCCATGTAAGCGGTCGACACCGGGTCGCGCTCGAACGCCATGATGGGATCGGCGAGCCGCTCGCGCTCATAGGGCTTGACCCAGGGCTCGATCGGCGCGCAGCCGGTCAGCAGCAGCGCGACCGGGGTCGCGAGGCACAGCAGTGAAAGTGCGCGCAGCGGGCGGCGACGAACCTGTGTCATGGCGTCACTCCTTGAACAGCTTGCGGATGTGGTCGAGGTAGACGTTTTCGTCCCCCGGCTTGTAGCCGCGGTGGATCACGCGGGCATTGCCCTTGCGGTCGATGATGATCGAGCTCGGCATGCCCTGCACTGAATACAGCTTCGAGACGCTGCTGTCCGGGTCGAAGGCGATCGGGAACGACACCGGCACCTTCTTGAGGAATTCCTCGGCTGCCTTGGAATCGGGTTCGACGTTGACGCCGATCAGCGTGAAGCCCATGCGCTTGTACTTGACGTACATCGCTTCCAGCAGCGGCATCTCCTGCCGGCACGGGCCGCACCACGTGGCCCAGAAGTTGATCATGACGACCTGCCCCTTGTACTGGGACAGCGACAGCTTCTTGCCGCCGCGCGCATCGAGCGTGAAATCCGGTGCCGGGGCGTTCGGCGCGACTTTCGCCACGGCCGGGTCGGACGGCGCGAGTGACAGCGGCAGCAGTGCGGCGAGCGACAGCGCCAGCAGGCCTCGGCGGGTGGTGCGCGTCGAAGCGGTGCGGGGAAGGGTGTGGCGGGCTGTCATGACGGGCATCCTCGAAAATCAGAAGAACACGGTCACGCCGAGCCGCGCTTCCAGGTTGTTGGTGACCTTGTTCGTGCCGAAGATGTCCGATTCGAACACCCGATCCTGCACGTCGATGTGCACCGTCAGCCAGTCGGTGGGCAGGATGCGGTAGCCGGCGCCGAAGTTCAGCGTGAACTTCTGTTCCTGCGCGAACTTCGTGCTGCCCACACCGCCCATCACGTAGAAGGCGCTATTCATGGCGAGGTTGCGACCGAGGAAAACCTCACCCGGGAGCAAGTTGTACCCAAAGGACAGCGAGTAGTAAGTGATCCGCCTCTCATTGCCCAGGTTGAGCGGGTCGGAGCCGGGGTTCAGCAATTCGAAACTGGTGAGCCCGAGTCGCGAACGGCCGACATTGGCTTCGAAGAAGAAATCTTCGGTCACGTGGTACGCGGCCTTCACGCCGTAGGCCGGATTCGTGCCGAAATCTTCGACGGTCAGGAAGCCGTAGTACGCGCCCAGCTCCCAGTTCTCGGTGTCGATCTTCGGGCGCTTGATTTCGCGCCGCTCGACCTCGGGGTCGATCACGCGCGGCGGCGCGGCGTCGGCCTCGTCCTGCTCGAGTTGCTCGGTGCTGGCGACCTCCGCGGAGGCATCGGTCTCGCCGCGATCGCCCCACCATGGCCACTTCAGGGCCGCGCAGCCGGACAGGCCGAACGCGGACACGGCGGCGACGGTGACGGCGCGCGTCAGAAGAAGAACGCGAGTCCGACTTTCCATTCTCTGAGTTCCTCGTTGTCGTTGCGGCTCGTGAAGATCACGCGTTCCTTGTATTCGCCGCGCAGGAAGAAACGTCGCGTGAGGTAGACCCGCGCACCGACGCCGGCGTAGGCGGACTGATCGGTGCGGTCGACGAGATTGGGCCGCTGCGCATCCTGGTCGACGCGGAAGATGCCGCCGCCGATCGTGATGTAGGGCGAGATGCGCCATTCGGGCGCGAACACGTGGATCAGGCCGGCCTCGACCATGTAGCCGTTGCGCTGTTCGCCGAGGTACTGCGAACCGCTGATCTCGACCTTGAGGTTGTCGTTCAGCGAGAACGCGCCGAACGTGGAGACGAGGTTGGCGCCGTCGAAATCACCGACCATCGCGCCCAGCTCCCAGCGATGCGACTGGAAGCCGGCCCGGTCGCCGAGGTCGAGCGTGAAGCGTGAACCGTCGGCGAGCAGCGTCTGCTGCATGTCGCGGGCGCTGGCCCAGCCTTCGACGCCGCGTTCGGTGCGCACCTTGAAGTAATCCGTGCGGCGGAACAGCACATCGACCGACTCGTCGCGCGCGACGACCTGCGTGACGGGGTAGCCGCGGCCCGGGCCCGTGCGCAGCTCGAGATAGGGCTGGGCCACGAACACCTGCAGCAGTTCTTCGCGCTCGCGCTCGGCCTTCGCTTCGGCGCGCGCCGCGCGCGCCTGCTGCTTCTGCTCGCGTTTGGCGGCGCGGGCCGAGGCGCGCGGCGAGGGCGCCGCGGGCTCGGTTGCCGCGCCGGTCGTGGCCGCAGCGTCCTGCGCGTGAACCGTCGGGGCGATCAGCAGGGCGCAGGCAACCGCCACGGCCAGCGCGCGCGCAACGCGCGGCACCGGCATGGGTCGGTCGTGCGACTCAGTTGAGCGGGGCGGCAAACGGGTTGTTGTAGTACTGAGCGCCAATATCGAGCCACTCGGATAGCAAGCGTAGTTCCGCGGATGTCAGATAACCGGCATGCGTACCGCCCGCTCCGAAGCGATTGAAGAAGCGGGTCGAGCCACGTGCATTTCCGGCGGCCATCGAGGGCGGAACAGGCACCGTAACCTGGATCGGCAGGTTGGTGACCGGGTCTATCCCCGTTGTTACCAGAATGTCTCTCAGGGCGCCCATGTTAACTTCCTGGGCGTTGTCGGTGAACAGAAGTTCGCGATAGCTCTTGAAGTGGTCGGCCTGGTCCTCGGACGGCCCATCCGACAGGTCCAGCTGCCCGGCCGGCACCCGAGCGGCGTTCGCGTTCGCGGCGTCGGTCGGACTGTGGCAGCGGACGCAGGTGTTGTCGGCGAGCACGGTCACGTTGTCGGCAGCGAGCGTCACGCGCGGCGTCGACCACAGCGGGTGGAGGTGGCGCTCGTAGTTGATCGTGATGCGGCAACTGGATGTCCAGCGAGTCAGGCAGGCTGCGTCGACCGGCGCGGGCGTCGTCAGATCCGCATAGCGAAACGCGAACGACGGCTCCTTGGCGCGGCCTGAGGCGGTCGGGTCGGTCCAGATGTCCTCGAAGCTGACATCGACCGACGTCTGCATCGAGCGGCAACGATCCGGGCCCGTCAGCAGGCATGACAGGCGCGCGCGCGTCTGCGCCATCGTCTCGCCACTTTGGGGCGCGAGCAGCGGATCGGCGCCCGGGAACGTGCCGGAGCTCGCGCCTGCCCAGGCCGCGGTGAAGGAGCCGGCCCGACCATGCGAGCGCGGCTGCTGCGCATCGCGCGTGTGGCAGCCATTGCAAGACAGCACCTCGCCGGGGCGAACCTGCAGCCAGTTGCGATGCAGCGGCGAGACGCGCCGGCCGTTCGCGTCCAAGATCGACATCTGGAACGCGACGTTCGCCGGCACCTTCATGCGGACCGAACCATCGGGCTCGACCATCGCGTAGCCCAGGATTTCGCGCATGAAGTTCACGGTGCCGAAGGCCGTGTTGCGGAAGTCGAGCGTGTCCTCGTCCGGGATCGACACCGCCTTCTCGAGGCGGATGAATCGGGCCGGCCGCTGGTCCGCCGTCGTCAGCATCGGGTTGGCGAGCGTTGCGATGCCGGTAGTCGTCGAATCCCGGCCACTGAAGTCGTAGACGCTGCGGATGTCGAGGATGCCGACGCCTTCGCCGACGAAGTCGGCGTCGATATTGACGCCGGGTACGCGGTCGAGGATCACGGCCGGCAGCGCCCGCGGCTGGGCGATCACGACCTCGGTGATCATGCGATCCGCTTCGGGCGTCATCAGCGGCAGGAACGCGCGGCGCCGGGTGTCGTACATCCAGATGCTGTACTGCGACGGCGCCGGCTGCACGTTCGGATCGGAGAGGACGTCGTTGGTGCAGGGGCGGATCTGGCCAGCGAGCTGGGCGCGGCACTGCGTCCAGCTGACGGCGATGCGGTCGGAACCATCCCACAGCGGGAAGGCGGCGCTGAAGCGGCCGCCAAGCGAGATGCCCGGGATGGTGCGCACGTCGTTGCCGGTCGCGCGCGCCTGGGCCGGGCCCTGCAGGCCGGCGTTGGCGGCGAGCGGCTGGCCGATCTCGACGAAACTGCGCGCGTCGATCGTGTAGAGGTCGCCGCCGAAATCGGCGTCATCGAACGCCCGCACCAGCGACAGCAGGCGGCCATCCGGCATTTCGCGCGTCTTCGTGAACTGGATCGTGTCGCCGTTACTGCCCGTGGCATGCGACACGGCACCGTAATGCAGCTGCAGGTCGGTGCCGTCGGGGTTGATCGTGTAGAGGTGCATCGCGCTGCGACCCGGGGCCGTATCCCAGCGCGTGAACAGGATGCGACCGCTGGTCAGCACCGTCGGGTCGAGGTCGTGGCTCTGGCTGAAGGAGATCTGGCGGATCGCGCTGCCGTCGGCATTCATGACGTGCAGCGTGAACGACGGCTCGCGCCGGTCCTCGGTCTGCGGATCGAACTGCGGCTTGCCCTCGTCGAGCAGGATCGCCTTGGCCTGTCGCTGGCGCGTCGAGCTGAAAACGATGCGGCCGTCGGGCAGGAAATGCGGCGCGACGTCGTGGCCCTCCTCGGCAATGATGTCGGATGTGATGATGCGGCGCAGCCGGTCGCTCGCGAACGTGTACTCCCAGATGTTCCAGGACGGCTGGTCTTCCTCATCGCCGTTCGGAACCATGGGTCCTCGCATCGCGAACAGCATCCGCGTGCCGTCGAACGCCACTTCGAGATCGCGGATGTCCCACATCCCGGTCGCGGTGATGCGCTCGGTGATGTTGCGCTCGGCGACGCTGGCATCGGCGCGGTTCTTGACGAACACGTCGGCATCGACGCGGAAGGTGCGCATGTCGCGCAGGTCGTCGTCCATCGGGTCGGGCAGCGAGCGCTTGACGTAGGCGATCGGGAAATCGACCGTGGCGGGATCGGCGCCCTGGCCGCTGCCGATGTCGATGCTGCCGCCGCCGGAGCAGGCGGCGAGTCCCAGCGCTGCCAGCAGCATCAGCGCAGCCGACGCCGGGGCCGAGCGGCCCGCTCCCGATCCAGTGACTCGCGACATCAGAGACTCCTCACGTTTTCAGCGCGCCACAGGCCCGAGCGACACGGGCATGTGACGTAATCCAATCCTCGCGCCAAACCGCTGCGCGATCTGCCGATGCGGTCACAGCACGAAACTCCCGTTCGCGGTTCGCTCGCATCCGCTTGTTCACCAGACCTGATTCGCACCGCGCGGCACACCGTTGCCACTCGAAGTGCGGAACGCGCCCGCGCGCCGTGATCGTGCTCGCAATTGGCTGAATGCAGCCTATGCGCGGGGCGTTCGGAAGCAAGTTGTCGGCAGGCTGCGACGTCGCGGTGCTGAGACATTAGAGGGCGGTCGCCGGATCGATATATTGGTCACAGGTCTCGTACTTCGGATGGGAGAAAACATGGGCGCAACTCGCAAGCATCGGCACCCGACCCAGGTCGTGGCAGCCGGCGTTTCAGGCCTGCAGCGACGCGCGCAGCGCGCCTTGCTGCTGCTCGCGATGACGCTGTGCGCAATCACGGTCGCATTCGCCGGCCCGCGTGAGCAGGCCAAGCGCATGCACGACCGCATCGCCGGCGTGCCGCCATCGGCCGCAGTGCTGGACCAGATGGCCGCCGACATCGCGGCGGGCCGGCCGGTCGACGCGGCGAACCGCGCGCTCGAGTCGAGCGCGTTCTACAACGTCACGCTGAAGAACATGGTCGCTCCGTGGACGAATCGCGAGCAGAGCGTGTTCGTGCCGCTGAACGACTACACGGCCACCGTCATCGGCATGGTCCGAGACGACGTGCCGTTCAACACCGTGCTCTCCGAGGACATCCTGTACGTCGGCGAGGGCGTCGCCGGCGTCGCCGGGTACTCGCCTTCGAGCAACGACCACTACGAGCAACTCGAGACCCGCGGCGCCGACCTGCGCGCCGTGCTGCAGCGGCGGACCCAGTCGTCGCTGAACGGCATCCCGGCGACGGCCACCGCCGGCGTCGTGACCACGCGCGCCGCCGCGCAGTCGTTCTTCATCGCCGGCACGAACCGCGCGATGTTCCGCTTCACGCTGATGAACCACATGTGCCGCGACCTCGAGCAGGCCATGGACACGACACTGCCGACCGACCGGATTCGTCAGGACGTCAGCCGCTCGCCGGGTGGCGACAGCCGCGTGTTCCTCAACAACTGCGTCGGCTGCCACACCGGCATGGATCCGCTCGCCCAGGCCTACGCGTACTACCACTACGACGAGACGCAGGGCCGCCTCGTCTATACGTCGGGCCAGGTGCAGACCAAGTACTTCAACAATGCCGACACCTTCCGCCCCGGCTTCGTGACGCCGGACGACGCCTGGGAGAACCGCTGGCGCGCCGGCAACAACCGCCGGCTGGGTTGGGACACCTCTCTCCCGGGCCGCGGCAATGGCGCGAAGTCGATGGGACAGGAGCTGGCCAACAGCGAGGCCTTCGCGCAGTGCCAGGTCGAGAAGGTGTTCCGCACCGTCTGCTTCCGCGCGCCCAGCAACGCGGGTGACCGCGCGCGCGTCCAGACCATCACCGGCCAGTTCCGCAGCAGCAACTACAACCTGAAGCGCGTGTTTGCGGAAACCGCCGCCTACTGCATGGGTGAATGATCATGGAACTTCGCATCAGCAAGCTCATGTTCCTGGCCCGCAGCTTCGCCGCAGTCGCGACGCTCGCTGTACTCGCGGCCTGTTCGAGTGGCGGTGCCCCGACGGCTCAGACTCCGGTGACGGTCGCGCCGCCGGTCGCCGACTACAACGGTCCGGCGCCGGCCAACGCGGATGTGCAGGCGTTCCGCCTGAGCGTCTGGGAGAACGTCAAGGCGAGCAATCGCTGCGGCGCCTGCCACAACGCCACCGGCCAGTCGCCGCGCTTCGCGCGGAACGACGACGTCAACCTGGCGTACCAGGAAGCGACGGCGCTCGCGAACCTGACGACGCCCGACCAGTCGCGGCTCGTCACCAAGGTGGCCGACGGCCACAACTGCTGGCTGTCGGCGAACTCGGCGTGCGGTGACACCATGACCGTGTGGGTCCGCAACTGGGCCGGTGCGACCGCTGGCGGCGGCAAGACGATCCAGCTGCGCGCGCCGGTCGTGCGCGACGTCGGCGCGAGCAAGACCTTCCCGTCCGACTCCGCGCTGTTCGCGAGCACCGTGCATCCGGCGCTGCGCCAGTACTGCGCGCGCTGCCATGCCTCGAATGCCGCTATCCCGCAGGGACCGTTCTTCGCGGACTCCAACGCGGACGCTGCTTATGCCGCGGCGCGCTCGAAGATCAGCCTCGACGCGCCGGCGCAGTCGCGTTTCGTGGTCCGTCTGCGCGACGAGTTCCACAACTGCTGGACGGACTGCGGTTCCAACGCCAACTCGATGCAGGCGGCCCTGACCGCCTTCGCGAACGGCATCCCGCTGACGCAGGTCGATCCGAACCTCGTGATCTCCAAAGCGCTGACGCTGTATGACGGCACGGTCGCGGCGGGCGGTAACCGCTACGAGTCCAGCCAGATCGCGCTGTGGGAGTTCAAGACCGGCATGGGTACGGTCGCGTTCGACACCAGCGGCATCGAGCCGGCCATCAACCTCAACTTCACCGGCGACGTCCGCTGGCTCGGCGGCTGGGGCATCCAGGTCGGCGCGGGCGGCAAGGCGCAGGCCTCGACCGCCGCCAGCGCGCGCCTGGCCAGCACGATCCGCGGCACGGGCGAGTTCTCGATCGAAGCCTGGGTTGCGCCGGCGAACGTGGTGCAGGAAGACGCCTACATCGTCAGCTACTCGGGCGGCACGATGGCGCGCAACGTCACGCTGGCGCAGCGCGAGTACCAGTACCAGGCGATGACCCGCAGCAGCCGCACGGATTCGAACGGCAATCCCGCCATGCTGACTAACGCGGCCGACGAGGACGCGCAGGCCACGCTGCAGCATGTCGTGCTGACCTACGATCCGGTCAACGGCCGGCGCATCTACGTCAATGGCGTGTCCACGGGCGACACCGACGCGCGCGGCGGCGGTTCGCTGTCCGACTGGGATGACAGCTTCGCGCTGGTGCTCGGCAACGAGACGTCCAGCAACCGCCAGTGGCAGGGCATCATGCGCCTCGTGGCCGTGCACAGCCGCGCGCTGAACGCGACGCAGATCCGGCAGAACTTCGACGCCGGCGTCGGCGAACGCTACTTCATGCTGTTCAACGTCAGCGACCTCGTCAACGTGCCGCAGGCCTACCTGATGTTCGAGGCCAGCCAGTACGACAGCTATGGTTACTTGTTCACGAAGCCGACCTTCATCAGCCTCGATCCGAATGCGCGGCCGGACAACATTCCGATCTCCGGCATCCGCATCGGCATCAATGGCGGCGAGGCGCGGGTTGGTCAGTCGTTCATCCCGCTGAACCGCACGGTTACTTCGTCCAACTACATGGCGGGAGACGGCACGCCGCTGTCCGATGGCGGCGCGGTGATAGGTCTCGAGAAGGGACCGGCGGACGACCTGTTCTTCGTGTCCTTCGAGCGCATCGGCTCGCGGACCCATGCGCGGACCGAGGCGCCGCTGTCGCCGGCGGCCACCCCGGTCGACCCGGTCGACACGCCGTCCGACATCGGCATGCGCACCTTCGAGGAGATCAACGCGACGCTGTCGCAGATGACGACGGTGCCGATGACGCATCCCGACGTGCGCACGACCTACGATCTGGTCCGGCAGGCGATGCCGACCCGCGAGACGATCGAAGGCTTCGTCGCGTCGCAGCAGACCGGCGTGGCGCAGCTCGCGATCGAGTACTGCAACGCGCTGGTCGAGGACAGCTCGCTGCGCGCCGCGTACTTCCCGGGCATGAACTTCAACGCGCCTGCCGCGACCGCCTTCGGCGCGCCGGCCGCGCGCGACCTGGTGTTCAACCCGCTGCTCGACCGCACGCTTGGCGTCAACGTCGGGTCGCAGCCGAACCGCGCGCAGGCGCGTGCCGAGCTCGACAACCTGGCTGCCAGGCTCACGACCTGCGGTGCTGGCTGCAATGCGCAGCGCACCGCGACCGTGGTCAAGGCGAGCTGTGCCGCAGTGGTTGGCAGTGCCGTGACGCTGCTGCAGTGATTCAGACGAGACGGAACCGAGGGAACTACCCATGCTGATCCGAAAGCCCAATCCCCGCATGCTCGGTCTCGACGAGCCCATCCTGCACCGCGATTCGCACAAGCGTCCGGTGACCCGGCGCGACTTCGTCGCGCAGGGCTTCCAGACCGGCGGCATCGCGCTGGCCGGCGCCTCGGTGCTCGGCCTGTTCGCGAACCCGCGCGCCGCGCAGGCCGCGCTGTCGCCGGACCTGCAACTGCTGAAGCAGACCTGCGGCTTCTCGGTGCAGGGCGCTGGCAAGATCCCGTTCATCGCCTTCGACCTCGCGGGCGGCGCCAACACCGTCGGCTCTGAAGTGCTGGTGGGCGGGCAGGGTGGCCAGCTCGACTTCCTGACAACGGCCGGCTACGCCAAGGTCGGCCTGCCGGGCGACATGGTGCCGAACGCGCCGAATGCCGCCAGCCCGACCAACAACTTCATCAACACGTCGCTCGGGCTCGCCTGGCACAGCGATGGTGCGCTGCTGCGCGGCATCCTCTCGAAGGTGTCGCCGACGACCGCGGCGCTGATCAATGGCGCGGTGATCCCGGCGCGCTCGGAGAACGACACCGGCAACAACCCGCACAACCCGATGTATGCGATCTATCGCGCAGGCGCGGACGGTTCGCTGCTGAGCCTGATTGGCTCGCGAGCGTCGGATTCGGGCGGCAACTCGGTCGCGCCGATGGCGCTGATGGATCCGGCGGCCACGCCGACCAAGATCGATCGCACCAGCGACGTGACCGGCCTCGTCGATACCGGCAAGCTGGTCGGCCTGCTTGACCAGAGCGACGCCGTCGCGGTCATGGAGGCGATCCAGCGCATTTCCGACCAGAAGCTCGCCAACACGCAGCCGCGCACCGTGACGCGCGACGAAGTGATCCGCGAGCTCGTGCGCTGCAACTACGTCAAGGCGGCGGACCTGACCGACCGCTTCGGCAACCCGAGTTCGCTGAACCCGGAACTCGACCCGTTCATCCTCGAAGGCGCGCCCGGCGCCTCGACGCCGATCTTCACGCGCGCGCAGTTCGACGGCGACGGCGAGTTCCGCAAGACGGCGGCGGTCATGAAACTCGTCCTCGAGGGCTATGCCGGCGCAGGCACGATCACGATGGGCGGCTACGACTACCACGGCCAGGGACGCGCGACCGGCGAGGTGCGCAACTTCCGCGCCGGCCAGTGCATGGGCGCCTGCCTCGAATACGCCGCGCGCAAGAGCGTGCCGCTGATGCTCTATGTGTTCAGCGATGGCGGCATCTCGGCGGGCGGCCAGGTGGACAACAGCGTCGACGGGCGCGGCAAGTTCATGTGGACCAGCGACAACCAGTCGACGGCGACGTCGTTCTTCCTGGTGTTCAACCCCGGCTCGCGACCGCAGTTGTTCACGGGGGACAGCGTCCCGGCCGTACGCCACCAGCAGCTCGGATACTTCAGGCCAGATGCTTCTGTGGAAACGGCGGGCAGTCCCGCCGCGAACAACGTCAACCTGCTGGTCGAGACGGTGGCGCTCAATTACATGGCGCTGCACGGCGAGCAGAACCTGTTCGCGTCCCGCTTCCCGCAGCACGGCCTCGGCAGCGTCGTGCTGCGCGACAGCCTCACGGCGTTCAATCCGATCGTCAACGGCACGATCAGTTGACGCGCGGCTGACCCGGTTCCGCGCGCCTGGTGTAGTCTTGCGACGTGATCGCTGACTCATCCGGCGCGCCGGACATTCCCCTCTGGTGCCCGCACTGCTGTGCGGCGCCGCTCGAATCCTCCGCAGGGCAGTGGAGCTGCGCGGCCTGCGGCACGCGCTTCCCTGCGGTGGACGGCATCCCCTGGCTGTTTGCAGAGCCCGAGCAGCGCCTTGCCGACTGGCGCCAGCGGCTGGCCTTGCTGATGCGCGAGTACGAAGCGCAGCGCGACGGGCTGCGCGCCGCGGCTGCAGCCGGCGGCGCGGGCAGCCTGACGCGTCACCGGCTCGAACAGCACGCCGCGGCGATCGAGGGCCATCTCGCGGCGCTGGGCGGCCTGCTCGCGCCGCTGACCTCCACCAGGGCGCAGCCGCGGCGCGAGACACTGCTGGCGCTGCGAACCCGCGTGCCCCTCGCGCAGGACCTGACCTCCTATTACGTGAATCTGCATCGCGACTGGGTCTGGGGTGACGCCGAGAACGCCGCGGCCCACGCGATCGTCCACGACCTGTTCTCGGCGCAGCCGCCCCGCGCCCTGCTGGTGGCCGGCTCCGGCGGTGGCCGGCTCGCGTATGACCTGCATGCCTCACTGCAGCCCGCGCTGACGCTCGCGCTCGACCTCAACCCCTTGCTGCAGTTCGTCGCGGCGCGCGTCTGTCGCGGCGAGTCGGTGCGGCTCTGGGAGTTTCCGATCGCACCGCGGTCGCTCGCGGACCAGGCGCTCGAGCGCACGCTGCGTGCGCCAGCCGCCGCGCGCGACGGCCTGCGCTTCGTGCTCGGCGACGTGCTGCGCACGCCGCTGCGCAGCGGCGCGGTCGATGCGTTGCTGACGCCGTGGTTCGTCGACATCGTGCCGCAACCGTTCGCCGAAGTCGTGGCCCGCATCAATCGCCTGCTGCCGATCGGCGGCGCCTGGGTGAATTTCGGCTCGCTGGCGTTCGCGCAGTCCGATCCTGCGAGCTGCCATTCGCGGGAAGAGGTGCTCGAGATCGTCGCTGCGACGGGCTTCGAGGTGTGCGCGGTCCGCGAGGACGAACTGCCCTACATGCGTTCTCCGGCCAGCCGGCATGCGCGCCTCGAGACCACGCTGGCATTTCGCGCCGTGAAGCGCGCCGACGCAGCCGACCCGGGTCCGGCATGGTCGATGCCCGGCTGGCTGGCTGATGCGAGTCTGCCGGTGCCCAGGCTGGCGCATTTCGAGACGCAGGGACTCGTTACGCGCATCTACGCGTTCGTGATGGCGCTGATCGATGGCCGCCGCAGCTCGCGCGAGATCGCCGCCTACCTCGTGGAGCAGAAGCTGATGGATCCGGCAGATGCCGAAGCGGCGGTGCGCTCGTTCCTGATGCAGTTGTTCGAGGAAAGCCGGCGCCGCACGCGCTTTTGAAGTCGCCAGTTACCGACAGTCTGAATCTGTGAACCACGTGCAGCGGCGCAGTGTCGGCAAACGCCGAATCTGCCGCTGCATCGCGTTGATTTCGCGCGCGCGCTGTGCGAGTTTACAGTGCAGTCTCGGGCGCTTGGTCGCGGCCCGTGACAACTCTGTTTCGCTGCACCGATGTCATCCGGAGTGGGTCCGTTGTTCCGATCGCAGCCGCTGGCGTTCCTGCTGCTCCTCGTGGTGGGCACCGTCATTTCATCCCTCGAGGCGCGCGCCGCTGAGCGCCACGCGCTGATCGGCAAGCCTGCGCCTGATTTCGCACTGCGATCGGCGGCGGGCCCGAACCTGCGGCTGTCCGAGCAGCGCGGCGACGTCGTGGTCCTGTCGTTCTGGTCGAGCCGTTGCAATACCTGCCGCCAGCAGCTGGCCGAGCTCGACCGACTGTACGCAACCTATCGGCCAGCCGGCTTCGTCGTGTTCGGCATCAATGTCGATGACGATGCCGCGAGCAGCATCGAGTTCATCCGCGCTCAGGGAGCGAGCTTCCCGATGCTGCTCGACCCGGAGAAGAACACGGCCCGCAGTTTCGACATCGACAATCTGCCGATGCTGGTGGCGATCGATCGTTTCGGCGTCGTGCGCCTGGTGCGGCGGGACGATCGCCGCTCCGGCGTCGCCGAGTACACCGCTGCGCTGCGGCGCCTCATCGACGAGTAGGGGCGCAAGCGCCCAGCAGGATCCTCACCCATGGTTGCAAGTCTCAGTCATCGCAAGTCGGCCACCCGCCGCGCGCTCGTAGGCGCGTGGCTGGCGCTCCTGTGTGTCGCGATGCTCGGCGTGTTCACGCCGGCATGGGCGCAGCAGGCGGACCCGCCTGCCGCTGCAGAGTCAGCCGCGACGGACCCGGCCGCGCTCGAGCCGGCCGCAGCGACCAGCGCTGATGCCTCCGCGGCGGCCGAGGCACCACCCGAGGCTGCCCCCGAGGCCGAGGCTGCGCCGGATACCCAGGCGCTCGACGAAGAGGTCCAGCTGCTGAAGAAGGATGCGGTCGACCTCAACCGCGAGCTGTTCATGCTCGAGGAAGAGTTGCTGTTCCCGGCGAACACGCAGGTCGCGGTGTTCCTGTCGATGGATGTCGGCGAGTTCTTCGCGCTCGATTCGGTGCAGATCAAGATCGATGGCCGGGAGGTCGGCAACTACCTGTACACGCAGCGCGAGGCCGAAGCCTTGCTGAAGGGCGGCGTGCATCGCGTCTATCTCGGCAACCTGAAGGTCGGCGAGCACGAGCTCGTCGCGATCTTCACCGGCAAGGGTCCCAATGAGCGGGAGTACCGTCGCGGCGCCTCGACGCGCTTTGCCAAGGCGGTTGGCGCGAAGTACCTCGAGCTCAAGATCACCGATCGCCAGCTACGCGGGCAGCCTGAGTTCGAGATCAAGGACTGGGAGTGATCCAGCGGCGTCAGCACGACACCCCGCGATGGCGCAGGCGCTGCGTCGTGCTGTCGCTCGCCTGCGCGTCCTTCCTCGGCGTCGGCGCAGGGTCGTGGGCCGAAGCGGCCAAGAAGGCGGATCCCGAGAAGCTGCCGGTCACGCGGATCCGCGACCTGCACTACGGTGACGTGCTGTTCTATTTCTACCAGGGCGAGAACTTCGAGGCCCTGACGCGGCTGACGGCGTTCGACAGCTGGGGGCGGCTGCCGAGCCACCAAGCCGAATCGCAGTTGCTGCTCGGCGGGCTGTATCTCGAGCTCGGCCTGCACAACGAGGCTGGGCGGCGCTTCGAGCAGCTGCTCGGGCTCGAGATCCCGGCCGGGGTTCGCAATCGCGCCTGGTTCTATCTGGCCAAGATCTGGTACGTGCGTGGCTATCTCGATCGCGCCGAAGCCGCGCTGCTGCGCATCGACGGGCGCCTGCCAGGCACGCTCGAACCCGAGCGGATGCATCTGCGGGCCAACGTGCTGATGCGGCAGCAGCGCTTCGCCGAAGCGGCCCGACTGCTGAACGGTTGGGATGGCCCCGCCGACTGGAGCGCCTATGCGCGCTTCAACCTCGGCGTCGCGTTCGTCCGCGACGGCCAGCTCGAACAGGCGGTGCCCTTCCTGACCCAGGTCGGCACTCTGGAAACCGGGCGCAACGAACTGCTCGCACTGCGCGATCGCGCCAACCTGGCGCTCGGTTTCGCGTGGCTGCAGGCTGAGCAGCCGGCCAAGGCCAAAGAAGCGCTGCAGCGCGTGCGCCTGAACGGGCCGTTCTCGAGTCGCGCCCTGCTCGGTGCCGGCTGGGCGGACGCTCAGCTCGGCGATTTCCGCGGCGCGCTGACACCGTGGCTCGAGCTGCGCGACCGCAACCTGCTGGACGCCGCCGTGCAGGAGTCGTTCCTCGCCGTGCCGTTCGCGTTCGCCAAGCTCGATGCGACTTCGCAGGCAGTCGAGTACTACGAGAGCGCGGTGCAGTCCTTCGAAGCCGAGTCCGAGCAGATCGACGTGGCGATCGAGCGCATCCGCAGCGGCACGATGCTCGAGAGCATCGTCGAACGCGAAGCCACCGGCGGCAGCTACGGCTGGTTCTGGCAGCTCAAGGATCTGCCGACAGCGCCGGAGACGCGCTACCTGTACACGGTGCTCGCGGGACACGATTTCCAGGAAGGCCTGAAGAACTACCGCGACCTGGCCTACCTCGATCGCACGCTGAGCCGCTGGTCCGACAGCTTCGATGCCTACGGCAGCATGATCGACACGCGCGAGCGCGCGTTTTCCGAACGACTGCCGCGTGCCGATGAGCTGCTCGCGCAGGATGGCGTTGGCGCCCTGGGGGCCCGGCGCAATGAACTGGAAAGCCGCATCGGCCAGATCGCGCGCGATGCCGATTACGCCGCGCTGGGGACGGCCGAACAGCGCGATCAGTGGCAGCGCATCCTCGCCGCCGAGGTGGCGCTCGCGCTGGAACCGCCGGGGCCGGAGCGCGATGAGGCCGCCGCGCGGCTGCGCCTCGTCAAGGGCGTGCTGTACTGGAACCTGGCCGCGTCGTTCCGTGGCCGGATGTTCGAGCAGCGCCGTTCGCTGCGCGATCTCGATGCACTGCTGCGCGACACGCAGAACCGCTGGGAGCGTCTCGCGACCGCGCGCGCCAGCGTGCCCGCCAACACCGGCGAGTTCGGGCAGCGCCTGGCTGCCGCGGGCGAGAAGCTCGCGGCCTTGCGCGAGCGGCTCGTCGCGACGCGCGGCAAGCAGAACGAGTTGCTGGCCGCGCTCGCCGTCCGCGAACTGTCGCAGCAGCAGGAGCGTCTGAATACCTACCAGCTGCAGGCCAGGTTCGCGTTGGCGACGATCTACGACCGCGCCGCGATGGCGCCGGCAGACGCACCCGCGCCCGCCGCCGGCGACAGCGAAGCCGCAGGCGATGCCGCCAGCGTGCCGGCGGAGCCGCCGCAGTGATCCGCTCCTCGCGCGTCGCGGCCTGTGTCGCGTTGATCGTGGGTGGTGCGCTGCTGGCGACCGCCGCCGATGCGCAACGCGCGCGCAAGCCGCAGACCATCGGCGATCTCGAGCAGCGCAAAATCGAGATCCGTCCGGAGGCGCGCGTGCCGGGCAGCGCCGCGCGCGCGATGGACAACTATCGCAAGTACCTCGAGCTGCAGAATGCGGACCCGGCGTCGCGCGCCGAGGCCCTGCGCCGCCTCGGCGACCTGAATCTCGAAGCAGGCGAACTCGAGCGCATGGAGACGGAAGTCTCGGCGATCGATCTCGCCGGTGCGGAGGCGATCAAGCTCTACACGACGCTGCTCAAGGCCTACCCGGACTATCCGCGCAACGACCAGGTTCTGTACCAGCTGGCGCGCGCCTACGAGACGACCGGCCAGCCCGAACAGGCGCTGGCGACGCTCGATCGAATCGTGCGCGAGTACCCGCAGGTGCCGCAGCTCAGCGAGATCGACTTTCGCCGCGGCGAGATCCTCTTTTCGGCAAAGCGCTATGCCGAGGCCCAGTCCGCGTACGAGCGCGCGCTGCGGGCCGGGGAGTCGGGGCAGTTCTACGAGCAGAGCCTCTACAAGCTGGGCTGGTCGCTGTTCAAGCAGTCGCTGAACGAGGAGAGCCTGACGCCGTTCACGGGCGTGCTGGACGCGAACCTCGTCGACCGGCGCGATCGAAGCAGGGAAGTGCCGATCGACTCCCTGAAGCGCGCCGACCGCGAATTGGTCGAAGACACGCTGCGCGTGCTCAGCATCACGTTCTCGTATCTCGAGGGCGCGGAGTCGCTCGATGCCTTCCTGAGGACCCGCGAACCATCGCCGCGCTATGCGCACCTGATGTACGCGCGTCTCGGCGACCTGTACGTCGAGAAGCAGCGCTACCAGGATGCCGCTAACGCGTACCGCGCGTTCGTGGCCCGTGATCCGAACAACGACAACGCGCCGCTGCTGGCGATGCAGGCCGTCGAGGCGTATCGCAAGGGCGATTTCGCGCAACTGGTGCTCGACGGCAAGCGCGAGTACATCGAGCGGTACAACTTCGCCTCGGCCTTCTGGCAGGGGCGCGACCGCGCGAAGCTGCCGCAGGTCGTGGCCGAACTGAAGACCAACATGAAGGACGTCGCGACCTACTACCACGCGACGGCCCAGACTTCGAAGAAGATCGACGACTACGGCGTCGCGGCACGCTGGTATCGCGATTACCTCGCCTCGTTCCCGGACGAGCCTGATTCCGCGGCGACCAACTACCTGCTCGGCGAGACGCTGTACGAGAGCCGCCAGTATGCGGACGCGGCGACCGAGTACGAAAAGACGGCCTACGCTTATCCGAAGAACGAGCGCTCGGCAGCGGCGGGATACGCCTCGCTGGTGGCATTCCAGAAGGAACGCGAACGGCTGAGCGGGGACGCGCAGGCGGCCTGGCACCTGCGGCAGATCGACGCCGGCATCAAGTTTGCGGCGACCTTCCCTGAGCATCCGGACAGCGGCGGCGTGATCACGCGCGCGGCGCAGGACGTGTTCGCGCTGAAGGACCTGCCGCGCTCGATCGACGTCGCCCAGCGCGTGCTCGCCCACCAGCCCGCCGTCGATGTACCGAAGCAGCGCATCGCCTGGAACATCATCGGCGAGGCCAACTTCCAGCTGGGCGTCTTCGACCAGGCCGAAGCCGGTTACGCGCGTGCGCGCGACCTGCTGCCCGCGAACGACCCGCTGCGCAAGGATCTGACCGAACGCCTCGCGGCGTCGGTGTACCGCCAGGCCGAGGCCAAGCGCTCGGCCGGCGACGGCCTGGCCGCCGTCGACGACTTCCTGCGCGTTGCCGCGATCGCGCCGGATTCGACGATCCGCGCGACCGCCGAGTACGACGCCGCCGCGCAGCTCGTGGCCCTGAAGGAATGGGTGCGCGCGATCGGCGTGCTGGAGGGGTACCGGCGCAGCTATCCGGGCGATGCCCGCCAGCGCGACGTCACCCGCAATCTTGCCGTGGCGTATGCGGAGGCCAACCGTCCGGGCGACGCGGCCGTCGAGTTCGAGCGGATCGCCGATACGGCCGGCGAAGATCCGGCGCTGCAACGCGAAGCCTTGCAGAGCGCCGCCGACTTCTACGACAAGGCGGGCAACGCCGCGAAGACGCGGACGACGCTCGAGCGGTTCGTGCAGCGCTACCCTACGCCGGTCGCGGTGGCGATCGAAACGCGCCAGCGCCTTGCGGAGATCGTCGGCAAGGCGGGCGATGGCGCCGCGCAGCTGAACTGGTATCGCGAGATCGTCAAGGCCGATGCGTCCGCGGGCGGCGAGCGCAGCGACCGGACGCGCCTGCTCGCGGCCCGCGCCCAGCTCGCTCTGGCGGCGCCGCAGCGCGACGCGTTCCGAGCGATCAAGCTCACGGCGCCGCTGCGCCGCAGTCTGGAGCAGAAGCGCAAGGCGCTGGATCTGGCGCTGCAGTCGTATCGCGCGGCGGTCGATTACCGCGTCGCCGATGTCACGACCGCGGCCAGTTTCGAAATGGCCGAACTGTATCGCGTGCTGGGCGCAGACTTGCTGAAGTCGGAGCGTCCGAAGGGCCTCGGCGCCGAGGAGCGTGAACAGTACGACCTGCTGCTCGAGGAGCAGGCTTTCCCTTTCGAGGAGCAGGCGATCAGCCTGCACGAGATCAACGCGGCGCGCGCGCGCGAGGGTCTCTACGATCAGTGGGTGCAGCGCAGCTTCGCGGCGCTGGCGGCACTGAAGCCCGCCCGCTATGGCAAGACGGAAATGGTGCAGGATGTCGTCACGTCGCTCGAATGATCTGCGCAGCCGGCTGACGGCGCTGGGACTGCTTGCGCTCGGCGCAGCGGCCGCGCCGGTGCTGTTCGCGCAGGCGACGACCGCCGCGCCAGCCGGCGCTGCGCCCGCGGCCGCGCCCGCGGCTGCGCCGCAGGTTGTTGCCGCGCCGCCGCCGCGCAGCTATCCGGCGCGCGCAGTCGCCCAGTACGCGCGCGCCGTGGAACTCGCGCAGCGTGGCGAACTCACGGAGGCGGAGCTCGAGTTCGGCCAGCTGTCCGCCGCCTATCCCGATTTCGCTGGGCCGCAGATCAACATTGGACTGTTGCGACGCAAGGCCGGCAACCTCGAAGCGTCAGAGCAGGCGCTGCGGCTCGCGACGGCGCGCAATCCGGGCAGCGCTGCCGCCTGGACGGAACTCGGTGTGACGCTGCGCATGCGGGGCCGGTTCGACGACGCGGCAGCGGCCTATCGGCGCGCCGTCGCGGCGGATCCGAACCACGCCGCCGCCCATCGCAATCTCGGTGTCGTACTCGATCTGTACCTTGACCGTCCGGCCGAAGCTTTGGCCGCGTTCGAACGCTATCGCGAACTCAGTGCCGAGGACCGCCAGCTGTCGGGCTGGATCGCAGAGCTCAAGCAACGGGTGGCACGAGCGCAGCCACGTCCGGCCGCGAGCGAGGAGGGCGCATGATGGATCCACGCCGCAAGGCGACCTTCACGGGGACGTTGCTGTGCCTCGCAACCCTGCTCGCTGCAATGCCCGGTCGCGCCCAGCAGGCGCCCGCGCTTCCTGCGCAGCCTGCAACTCCGGCCGCGCCGACGGTCGCGCCGGCGGCAGTTGACATCGAGCCGGGCGTCAACACGTCGGCGACCAGCGCGCCCGCGGCCAGTGCTCCAGCGACCAGCGCGCCCGCGACGTCCGCCTCGCGTCCCGCACGCGCGGCCACACCCGCTCGCGGTGCGGCGCGGCCTGCAGGCCGTGCGCAGGACCGCGTCGACCTCGATGCGACGCAGATCACAGGCAACCGCGAACTCCCACGGGTGCTCTACATCGTGCCCTGGAAGCGCTCGGACCTCGGCGACCTCACCGGCAAGCCGGTCAATAGCTTGCTCGATGAGGTCCTGGCGCCGGTCGACCGCGATGTCTTCAAGCGCGAGACGCGCTACTTCGATGCTGTCTCGGCTGCGCCGCCCACGGGTGCCGCCGGAGCGGGTGCGGCGGGCTCTCCGCCGGCTGCCGGAGCGACGCCAGTTGGAGACAGCGTGAGAGATGGCTCACAGGCCCCGGAGCCGGGTGGGCAGTGAAGCGCAGAATGCCTTAACTTTATTCGAACGCAGCCCGCTTTCGCTTGGCGGGCCCGGTCGCAGTTTCGGAGGAGATCAACATGGGTGTTTTCGGCACGGCAGTGAAGTTCTTCCAAGAGGGAGGTTTCTTCATGTGGCCCATCGCGTTGCTTTTCGTGCTCGGTATCGCGATCGCGATCGAGCGTTACTTCTACATCACGCGCCATGCGTCGCTGAACCGCTCCCTGTGGGAGCAGATCACGCCGCACCTGCAGGCGGGCAACTTCAAGGCGGCGGTCGAGTTGACGCAGAACTCGTCGTCGTTCATCGGCTCGATCCTCAGCTACGGCCTCGCGCGCATCAAGACCGCGCGTCGCCGCGATGACATCGAGAAGGCGATGGAGGAGAGCCTGATGGAAGTCATGCCGAAGCTCGAGCGCCGCACGCCTTATCTGGCGAGCTTCGCCAATATCGCGACGCTGCTCGGCCTGCTCGGCACCATCGTCGGCCTGATCCAGGCGTTCCAGGCGGTCGGCGCCGCGAACCCGGCCGAGAAAGCCGACTTGCTGTCCGCGTCGATCTCGGTCGCGATGAACACGACGGCCTTCGGCCTGATCGTCGCGATCCCGCTGCTGCTGATTCACTCGGTGATCCAGTCGAAGACGACGCAGGTGATCGACAGCCTCGAAATGGCGTCGGTCAAGTTCCTGAACTCGATCACCGAGCGCCAGCCGGCGGCACCGGGCGACAAGGGCTGATGACGGGGCAGGCAGGCGCCGCGGCGCCTGGCTTCCGCGAAGTCGCGTTGCATGACACGGAGCTAGCACATGATCGGTCGCGCACGACGTCGTCGTAAGGACGGCGATGACGACGTCAACGTCACCGCCTTCATGAACCTGATGGTGATCCTGGTGCCATTCCTGCTGATCACCGCCGTGTTTTCGCGGCTGACGATTCTGGAGCTGAACCTCCCGGCGGCAGAATCCGAGGCCACGCAGACCGAACAGCTGCTGAACATCGAAGTCATCGTCCGCAAGGACCAGATCCAGATCACCGATCGGGGCACGGGCCTGCTGCAGGCCTTGCCGAACGTCGATGGCGGCTACGACCTCAAGGGCCTGACGACCTACCTGCAGCTCGTCAAGCAGAAGTACCCGCAGAAGACCGATGCCACGGTGCTGCTCGAGTCGGACACCAACTACGACACGGTCGTGCAGGTCATGGATGCGGTGCGTGCCATCACGGTCGAGGTCGGCGGCAAGTCGATCCAGGCTGCGCTTTTCCCGGATATCTCGATCGGCGATGCGCCGGAGGCCGCGCCCCTGCCCGCGCCGGTCGCCGCCACGCCGGCCGCGGTCGGAGGTGCTTCATGAGCCACTCAGCGCGCGCGAAGCGCATGGAGCGCCATCACAAGCGGGCGCGGCCGGCCTCGCTGAGCCTCGTCTCGCTGATGGACATCTTCACGATCCTCGTGTTCTTCCTGCTCGTGAACCAGTCCGAGGTGCAGGCGCTCGATGTCCCGAAGAACATCACGCTGCCCGAGTCGATGGCGCTGGCGCGACCGTCGGAAACCGTCGTGGTCATGGTCACGCCCGACCAGATCCTGGTGCAGGGCAAGCCGGTGGCCAGCACGCGCGACATCGACATGTCCGACGACCTCGTGATCCAGCCTCTGCGCGATGCGCTGAAGGCCCAGACGGACCGCTTCCTGCGGGCGTCGGCGCAGGCCGATATCGCCGGGCGCGAGATCACGATCCTCGGCGACAAGACCGTTCCCTATCGCGTGCTCAAGAAGGTCATGGCGACCTGCACCGATGCGGATTACGGCAAGCTCTCGCTGGCCGTGCTGCAGCGTGAAGAAGCCATGAACCTCGGCGTGGGCGGGTAAGGGAGGACGCATGGAACTGCTGCTGCGCCCTTACTATCGCCACTTCGAGCTGCCCTGGTCGGATGATCCCGAGGGCGAGCGCAAGTTTCGGCGGCTGTGGTCCAGCCTGCTGATCGCCACGCTGGTGCTGGGCGGGGTGATCTGGCTGATCAAGCTGCCCGAGCCGCCCGCGAATCTCAAGCCGACCATTCCGCCGGTGCTGGCCAAGATCATCATCGAGCGCGAGATCCCGCCGCCGCCACCGCCGCCGCCGCCGCCCGAACTCGACCTGCCGAAGCCTCCGGAACCCAAGCCGACGGAAGTCCGGCCGCGACCGCGCGAGACGGCCCAGGAGCCGGATCTGGCGCGCACCCAGCGGGCGCGCGAGACGGCGCAGCGCGCCGGCTTGCTCGCGATGCAGGATCAGCTGGCCGATATCCGCCAGCAGTTCGAGCTGACCAAAGACCAGCTGACGCCGTCGGCGAACATGCAGGGCGAGGTCGAAGGCCCGTCACGCGCGGAGCGCTCCCTGATCACCTCGAAGGTCGGGCAGTCGAGCGGCGGCATCACGACGGCCGGCGCGAGCCGCGGTTTTGGTGGTGGCGCCGGCAATCTCGGCGGCGTGGGCAGCACGCAGATGGTGGTGCCGTTCGGCGGCTCGGGCAGCGGCTCGGCGACGGCCGGCAGCGGCCGCGAGGGCGTCAAGCGCACCGGCTCGAGCGGCAAGGCGTCGCGCAGTCGCGAGGAAATCGAGACCGTTTTCGATCGCAACAAGGGCGCCCTGTACGCGCTGTACACGCGGGCTCAACGCGACAACCCCGAGCTGCAGGGCAAGCTGGTGCTCGAGATCACGATCGCGCCATCCGGCGACGTGACCAACGTGCGCGTCGTCTCCAGCGAGCTCGGCGACGCCGAGCTCGAGCGCAAGATCGTCGCGCGCGTCAAGCTGTTCCGCTTCGAAGCCAAGGACGTCGAGACGATCACGGCGAGCAAGCCGATCGATTTCTTCCCGGCCTGACGGGCAATAGACTGCCCGGCGTTGCGACGCCGCGCGCGTTGCGCGGTGCGCAGGTTGCGCTGGCCGCGTGCCTGCGCCTAACGTGGCGCCATGGTTGACGATCCGCTGGCCCAGGTACTGATGCTGCTCGCCGCCGCCGTCGGCGTGGTCTGGGGCGCGCGGCGCCTGGGCCTGCCGACGATCCTGGGCTATCTCGCCGTCGGTCTGCTGCTGGGCCCGCATGCCCTCGGGCTGATCGGCGAAACCAAGACCACGACCTTGCTGGCGGAACTCGGCGTCGTGTTCCTGCTGTTCACACTCGGCCTCGAGTTCTCGTGGCCACGCATGGTCGCCATGCGGCGCGAGGTGTTCGGCATCGGCTCGGCGCAGGTGGTGCTGACGGCCACCGTCATCGCGCTGATCGGGCTTGCGGTCGGCATCGAGGTGCTTCCGGCGATCGTGATCGGCGGTGCGCTCGCGCTGAGCTCCACGGCACTGATCGTGCAGCAGCTGACCGAGCAATCCGAGATCAACCGCACGCACGGTCGCGTCAGCTTTGCGGTGCTGCTGTTCCAGGATCTGGCGGTAGTTCCGTTCCTCGTGCTCGCGGGCGCACTGGCCAGCGGCAACAACGATTTCTCGCCCCAGCGCATTGCGCTGTCGGTGGCGGGCGGCGTGCTGGCGGTTGGGGTCGTGCTCGTCGCCGGACGGTTGCTGTTGCGGCCCGCCCTGTATGAGATCGCGCACAGCCGGGTGCGCGAACTGTTCACGCTCGCGGTGCTGTTCGTCGCGCTGGGGGCGGCCTGGGTCTCGCACGTCGCAGGCCTGTCGATGGCGACCGGCGCCTTCCTGGCCGGGATGATGCTCGCCGAGTCAGAGTACCGTCACTCGGTCGAGGCCGTGATCCGGCCGTTCCGCGACATCCTGCTGGGTTTATTCTTCATCTCCGTCGGCATGCTGCTCGATGTCGGCGTGCTGGTGCGCGAGTTCGGCCTGATCGTGCTGCTGCTGCTGGCGATGCTGCTGCTCAAGGCCCTGATCATGACCAGCGTGGCGCGCTTCAGCGGCCTCGATGGGTTCAAATCGCTGCGAACGGGCATCGTGATGTCGGTCGGGGGCGAGTTCGGCATCGCGTTGCTGACCATCCTGCTGAAAGGCAACGTCGTCGACGCAGACACCATCCAGCCGTTGCTGGTGGCCGTGGTGCTCAGCATGGTGATCGGTGCGCTGCTGCTGCGGAACAACAAGCGGCTCGCGCGATTGCTGTTGCGCGAAGCCGGGCCGGTGCAGCCGACGGCGCGCGCCCGCGAAGAGGAGGCCACCGCCGAGGTCGCCGCGCGCGAGCACGTGATCCTCTGTGGTTACGGCCGCGTCGGCCAGAACGTGGCCCGGGTGCTCGACTCGCAGGGCTTCGAGTACATCGCGCTCGATCTGGATCCGGCGCGCGTGCGCAATGCCCGGCAGGCGGGTGAGCCGGTCAGTTATGGCGATTCCTCGGACGAGGATGTCCTGCGCAAGGTCGGCGTCGAGAACGCGAGCGCGCTTATCGTGACGTTCGCGGATCCGGCGGTGGCGCTCGGCATCGTGCGCTCCGTGCGGCAGCTGCGCACCGACCTGCCCATCCTCGTGCGCACGGCAGACGATTCGCGCCTCAAGGATCTGATGGATGCCGGCGCCACCGAAGTCGTGCCCGAGACCTTCGAGGCCAGCCTGATGCTGGTGTCCCATACGCTCATGCTGCTGAAGATGCCGGTGTCACGGGTCGTGCGCACGATCGGCCACGTGCGCGAGAACCGCTACGCGACGCTGCGCAGCCTGTTCCGGCGCGATGACGCGCTCGCGATGGGCGACGACCCCGCGTTGCAGGAGGCGCTGCGGACCGTCGTGCTGCCGCCGGGCGCCTGGGCGATCGGTCGCAGCCTGGCGGACGTGCGGGCGCGTGGCGCCGAGGTCAGCTTCACCGCAGTGCGTCGCCAGGGCATCGTCGGGCGCGATCCGGATCCGCAACTGCGGCTGCGCGAGGGCGACGTGCTCGTGATCTACGGCGCGAGCCAGGCGCTCGAGCACGCCGAAGCGGTGCTGCTCGCGGGCTGACCGGCCGCGGGGCGTTATCGAGCGACTGGCTGGGCGCCTGGCTCAGCCGCGCAGCACCGTCGCGATCGAGTCGGCGACGTGGCCGACGTTCTTCGGGCTGATGCCGGCGATGTTGACCCGCCCATCCGGCGCCACGTAGACATGGTGCTGTTCGCGCAGGCGCACGACCTGGTCCGGGGTCAGATCGAGCCGCGAGAACATGCCGCGCTGCTGCGTGATCCAGCCGAAGCCGGCGCCCGCGATGCGGGCATCGAGCTCGCGCGCCAGCAGTCCGCGCAGTTCGCGCATGCGCGAGTTCATCGCCGCCACTTCGGCGCTCCACTCGGCGCGCAATGCCGCATCGCTGAGCACCTTGTCGACGATCGCCGCGCCATGGTCTGGCGGCATCGAGTAGAGCGTCCGCGCGATCCGGCCCAGCTGGCCGGTCGCGATCTCGGCCTGGGCGGCGTCGGCCGCGAGCACGAGCAGCGCGCCCGTGCGCTCGCGGTACAGGCCGAAGTTCTTCGAGCAAGACACCGCGACCAGCATCTCGGGCACCAGCCGCGCGAGCATCCGCACGGGGCCGGCATCCTGCTCCAGCGTGCCGCCGAAGCCAAGGTAGGCGAGGTCGACGAACGGAATCAGGTTGCGGTTCTGCAGCACCGCGCCGACCCTCTGCCAGTCGGCGTCGCCGAGATCCTGGCCGGTCGGGTTGTGGCAGCTGCCGTGCAGCAGCACGACGGCGCCGGCGGGCAGCGCATCGAGATAGCCGAGCATCGCGTCGATGCGCACCGAGTGCGCGGCGGCGTCGTAGTAGGGGTGCTTCTCGACCTTGAGCCCGGTGCCGCCGATCAGCGGCATGTGGTTCGCCCAGGTCGGGTCGCTGACATGCACGACGGTCGCGGGGCTCGCCAGACGGATCAACTCCGCACCCAGCCGCAACGCGCCGCTGCCGCCCGGCCCCTGGACCGCGATCGCCTGGCCCTTGCGACCGGCATGATCGGCGCCGAGCACCAGATCCAGCATGCCGGCGTTGAAACCCGGATTGCCGACGGGGCTGAGGTAAGTCTTGCTGGCCTGCGCGGCCAGCACCTGGGCTTCGGCCTTGCGGACCGAGCCGAGCACGGGCGTGGCGCCGGCTTCGTCCTTGTAGACGCCGACGCCGAGGTCGACCTTCAGTGTCGTCGTGTCGCGACGGAACGCCGCCGAAATGCCGAGGATGGGGTCTTCAGGAACGCGCGGTAAGGTGTGCAGCATAGGGCCGACACTTTGCCCGCGTCCGGCCGCTGCGGCAACTGCCGCCGGCGGCAACGGCGCCGCCAGTTCGTCGTCCGTTCAGTGCCCGGTCGTGGCGGCGCCGAATGCGCCTGCCGCGCGCATCGCATCGATCTCGGCCTCCGTGAAGCCAGCGCCGCGCAGCACTTCGACGTTGTGTTCGCCGAGCCGCGGCAGCGTGAACTTCGGCTGCCCGGGTTCATCGCGGAACTTGATCGGCACGCCGATGTGTTCCATGCCGTGCTCGTCCACCAGCCGCATGCCGCGCGCCTGCACGTGCGGGTCGTCGAAGGCCTGGCGCAGGTCGTTGACGGGCGCGAAGCTGACATCCTTGCCGCGGAACCACTCGAGCCACTCGGCCTGCGTGCGCGTCGCGAACGTCGCGCGCAGGAAGTCGATCAGCGGTTGCTGGTGCGGTCCCGGACCACGCTCGGCGAGTGCGACGAAATCCAGCCGGCCGAACTCGCCGAGCAGGTTGCGGACGAACTTGATCTCCTGCGCGCCGAGCACGACGTGCTTGCCGTCGCGCGTGCGGTAGATGTTGTAGAAGGCGCTGCCGCCGAAGGTGCGCTCGTGCTTGACGACCGGAGCGCGGCGATTCGCGAACACGTCGCCGAGCACGTTCGGCGTCCAGGCGAGGATCGAGTCGTGCATCGCCATGTCGAGGTAATCGCCACGACCGGTCTTCTCGCGCCGGTACAGCGCCATCATGATGCCGCCGAACGACAGCATCGATGCGGCCATGTCGGCTGCGGGCACGTGCGGCATGGTGGGCTCGCCATCGTTGCCGAGATTCAGGCTGACGACGCCTGCGAGTGCCTCGGTCGCGAGATCATGCGCCGGGATGTCGCGATACGGCCCGCTCTGGCCAAAGGCGGCGATAGAGCAGTAGACGATGCGCGGGTTGCGCGCCGCAACCGCGGCGTAGCCGACGCCGAGCCGGTCGACGACGCCGGGCCGGAAGGCCTCGATCACGACGTCGGCCGTTTCGCACAGCTTCAGCAGCGCCTCGCGGCCCGCGTCGGACTTCAGGTTCAGGCAGACGCTGCGCTTGCCGCGATGCGTGTTGCGGAAGTAGACGGTGAACTCGCCCTGCTTCGGGCCGAGGTGGCGGTTCGGCTCGCCTTCACCGGGCGGTTCGATCTTGATCACGTCGGCGCCGTGGTCCGCCATCATCAGCGTCAGGTGCGGGCCTGGCAGGAACAGCGACAGGTCGATGACGCGCAGTCCGTCGAGCTTCATGTCAGATCACCTTCTGTGCGCGCAACCGCGCCAGTTCTTCATCCGAGTAACCGGCCTCGCGCAGCAGGTCTTCCGTATCCGCGCCGAGCGCCGAGCCGACCTGGGCTGGCAGCCGCTGCCCGTCGAGCAGGATGGGGTTCGAGAACGTGCGGAAGTCCGCGCGCAGCGGGTGCGGCGTGTTGCGGATCATGCCCGTGCTGATCGGGAACGGATTGTCGAGCGCCTGCTCCATGTCGTAGACCGGTGCCGCCGGCAGCACGCCCTGCAGCTTCTCGAGCCAGGCGGCCGTCGTATCGCGCTCGAACTCGGCATCGAGGATCGGCGTCAGTTCGTCGCGGTGGCGGCGGCGCAGTTCCGGCGATGTGAAGCGCGGGTCTGCATCGACATGCGGCGCGGCGATGATGCGCATCAGTTCCTGCCAGAACTTCTGCGTCATGCACATGATGAAGATCCAGCCGTCGCGAGTCTTGAACAGCTGCACGGGCACGGCCGACGGGTGCG
>CAZPJE010000027.1:0-4250 GCA_964586725.1 uncultured Steroidobacteraceae bacterium
GGCCTTCCTGCACGCCAGATTCGGGCTCGGCGACGATGTGCTGAAGCCCTACAAGGCCACCATCGACCCCTGGCTGTGGCCCGACGTGTTCAAGCAGCAGAACACCTCGGTCGCCAAGGCGAAGAAGGCCATCGCCGACTACAAGAAGGCTGTCGGCCGACCCGAAGGCCTGGCCGAGCTGATGGTGTTCTTCTGCGAGCGCGCGGTGGGTTTCAGCAGCGACGTCGGCCTGCAGGACGGGGGCTACTTCGACGCCCTGGTGCGGATGTTCGCGCAAGCGTTGAGAGCTATCGATGCCTTGCCTGCGGAGCACAGACCACGGTTGCTGCGCCGACTGGATGCCGTGCGGCGCCTCGCCCACAACCTGGGCTACGGTGTCGGTGACGACATGGACGACCTGCTGGCCGAGCACCGATTCGATGGCGGATCGCGATGACCTGAGCGCGCTGCGCGCGGAGAACAGCCGGCTGATCGCACTGCTCGAGTCGCACGGCATCGAATGGCGCGCCCGGCGGCAGCCGCCCCTACCGCACGTCGAGCCATCAAGGCTGTCTACCGACGAGAAGGTCGCGCTCTTCCGGCGCCTGTTCCGCGGTCGCACCGACGTGTTCCCCGTTCGATGGGAGAGCAAGACCACAGGCAAGTCGGGCTACGCACCAGCCTGTGCGAATGAGTGGCGCGCCGGCGTGTGCGAGAAGCCGCGCGTCAAGTGCGGCGACTGCGCCAATCGCCTGCTCATCCCGCTGTCGGACGCCGTGATCTACAAGCACCTGGCCGGCGATCACACGGTCGGGGTGTATCCGCTGATGGAGGACGACAGCTGCTACTTCCTGGCCGTCGACTTCGACGAGGCCGAATGGCGGGACGATGCGCGGGCGTTCGTGCAGTCGTGCGCGGAGCTGGGCGTGCCGGCGGCGCTGGAGATTTCGCGCTCCGGTCAGGGCGCCCATGCCTGGGTGTTCTTCGCCGGTCGGGTGTCAGCAAGTGATGCCCGCCGCCTGGGCACGGCCATCATCAGCCACACCTGCGCGCGCACGCGGCAGCTCCGGCTCACGTCCTACGACCGGCTGTTCCCGAACCAGGACACGATGCCCAAAGGTGGGTTCGGCAACCTGATTGCCTTGCCTTTGCAGAAGGGGCCCAGAGAGCAGGGATTCAGCGTCTTCGTCGACGCTGATCTGCGCCCCTACCCGGACCAATGGGCATTCCTGGCCTCCATTCAGCCGATGGCCGCGCACGACATCGAGCCGACCATCCTGCGGGCGACGGGTGGCGTCCATCCGCTGGACGTCACCTTCATCGACGACGAAGACCTGGCAACGCCGTGGAAGCGCGAGAGCACTTCGACCAAGAAGCTGCCCGGGCCTATGCCGAAGTCACTGAGCGTGACGCTGGCCAACTTGATCTATTTCGAGAAGGCCCAACTGCCGCAGGCGCTGGCCAACCGCCTGATCCGGCTGGCAGCGTTCCAGAACCCCGAGTTCTACAAGGCGCAGGCGATGCGGATGTCGGTGTGGGACAAGCCGCGTGTCATCGGCTGCGCCGAGAACTACCCGCAGCACATCGCGTTGCCCCGAGGGTGCCTGGATGCTGCCCTGTCGCTGGTGCGCGAGAACGGCATCGCCTGCGACCTGCGGGACGAACGCGTTGGCGGCCAGCCGCTGGACGTGTCGTTCGTCGGCAGTCTGCGTCCCGACCAGGAAGCTGCCATCGCGGCGATGCTGCCCTTTGATGCCGGGGTGCTGTGTGCACCGACCGCCTTCGGCAAGACCGTGACGGCGGCGGCGATGATCGCGCGCCGGGGTGTCAACACCCTGGTGCTGGTGCATCGCACGGAACTGCTCAAGCAGTGGCAGGAGCGGCTGCAGGCGTTTCTGGGCGTCGGCAAGGGTGTGGTCGGCACCATTGGAGGCGGCAAGGCCAAGCCCACCGGCAGGATCGACATCGCTGTGATGCAGTCCTTGTCCCGCCAGGGCGAGGTGAACCCGCTGGTCGAGGACTACGGCCACGTGATCGTCGACGAGTGCCACCACGTCGGCGCCGTCTCCTTCGACGCGATCCTGAAGCGGACCAAGGCGAAACTCGTGCTGGGCCTGACGGCGACCCCGATCCGACGCGACGGGCAGCAGTCGATCATCTTCATGCAGTGCGGGCCGATCCGCCACATGGCGGCCACTCCGGCCGGAGCGCCGCACGATCTGGAGGTCGTGCCGCGCGCCTGCCACGCTCGCATCGATCTGCCGCAGGATGCCGGCATCCAGGACGTGTTCCGACATCTCGCCAACGATCAGGCCAGGACCGAGGCCATCGCCGCCGAGGTGCGCGATGCGCTCACGCAGGGCCGCAAGGTGCTGGTCCTGACCGAGCGCACGGAACACCTCGACGCCATCGATGCGGCCCTCGGCGGCCTGGAGCCGTCGCCCTTCGTTCTGCATGGCCGGATGTCGAGAAAGCAGCGTGCAGCGTTGGTGGCAGACCTCGATGCTCTGCCGCCCGACGCGCCGCGTGTGCTCCTGGCGACAGGCAAGCTGGTCGGCGAGGGCTTCGACCACCCGCCGCTGGATACGCTGGTGCTCGCCATGCCGGTGTCCTGGAAGGGCACGCTGCAGCAGTACGCTGGGCGTCTGCACCGGGAACACGCCAGCAAGACCGACGTGCGGATCATCGACTTCGTGGACACCGGCCATCCGGCCTTGCTGCGGATGTGGGACAAGCGCCAGCGCGGCTACCGGGCGATGGGGTATCGGATCGAGGCCGAGGCTGCATCGTATGAAAGCCTGCTTTGATACTGGCGTCTCAAAATAAAGTATGTTTTAATTGAAGGCGAGAAATCAAAGTGCGCTTTCAATGCCCCGAACCACCGGCACCTACGCCATCACGACCACGCTGGGTGAGTCGGTACGCGCCTTCGTGCCGCGGCCGCTGCCCCCGGCTGACCCGACGCTGGCGCCGACCTGCTTCGTCGACCTGAACCGGCAAGCCGAACTGGCGCTGGCGCGCCTGGCCGGGGTGTCGGGCCTGGTCCCGTCGGTGGAATGGCTGCTTTACAGCGCCATCCGCAAGGAGGCACTGCTCACCTCGCAGATCGAGGGAACCCAGGCCACGTTGACCGACCTGTTCGACGAGGAAGCGGGCCTCAAGGTCAGCAACACCGACGATGTCGAGGAGGTCACCAACTACCTGCGCGCCTTCCGCTGGGTGCAGGGGCAGTTGCGCGACCCGCAGGGCTTGCCGATCAGCGTTCGCCTGCTTTGCGAGGCGCATCGGCTGCTGCTGGATGGGGCGCGCGGCGCTGGCAAGCAGCCCGGCGAACTGCGCCGCTCGCAGAACTGGATCGGTGGCACGCGACCGGGCAACGCCGCCTTCGTGCCGCCACCACCCCAGCAAGTGGCCGATCTGCTGACGGACCTGGAGCGCTTCATCCATGCCTCCGACTCCGACCTGCCACCGCTGGCCAGGGTCGCCCTAATCCACGCCCAGTTCGAAACCATCCACCCCTTCCTGGACGGCAACGGGCGCATCGGACGGCTGCTGATCGCCGCGCTCATGGAGCACTGGGGGCTGCTGAGAGAGCCGTTGATGTACCTGAGCGGTTACCTCAAGCAGCACCAGGCGGAGTACTACCGGCGCTTGTCGGCCATTCGCAGCGACGGTGACTGGGAGGGCTGGGTGTCCTTCTTCCTGGAAGGCGTGGCTGCGGCGTCTGCGGAGGCCGAGCGCAGCATCATCGACGTGGCCAGCCTGATCACGGCCGACCGCAAGCGACTGCTGGAGTCTCCCAAGGCTGGGCCGATCAGCTACCGCCTGTTCGAGCTGCTGCCGATGATGCCGCGCTTCAGCGTCGAGCACGTTCGCCAGCGGCTGGAGACGACATTTCCGACCTCCAGCGCCGCCGTCAAGCTGCTGGAGGATCTCGGCATCCTGACCGAGCTCACCGGCCAAAAGAAGAACCGCGTCTACAGCTACCAGGCGTACGTGGACCTGCTCTCCCGGTGACGAGACCTCACAAGCCCGCAGGCGCCCGCGGCATTACTCGTAAGCTCAACGGGCGGCTTTTGCACCAGGCAACCCTCCGCCACCATCCACAAGGGCTCGGATGATCTCCGGGCCCCTTTTTTTCGCCTGCGATCCCCGCGCCACACGGGCGTCCGGCCTCCGTGCCGCGGGGTCGGGCCCGCCAGGACGCTCGCCATCAGCCGCTTCCCGGGCCAGAGCCGTCCCCGCTCCCTGTTCAATGCCCACCTCCCTCG